>BDSY01000112.1 GCA_002897895.1 bacterium BMS3Abin06 | reverse complement strand
TTTTAATTGCAATTTTACAATTTTGCAATTTTTTTGCAAGGCGCCTTCTATTCGGGTGATTGGCTATCAGCGTCCGGGATCGCCATAGCCTTTTATATGATTATCAGGTCTTGTTTCTTGTAGTTTTAAATTAAAATTGATAAAATTAATACATGGCAAGACCGCTAAGGATAGAATATGAAGGGGCAGTGTATCACATCACCTCAAGAGGCAACGCGGGGGAAGGTATTTTCAGAGATGAAGAAGACCGGAAAAACATGCTTGCAACAATAAAAAAAGTGAGGGACCGGTACAAGTGGCTCTGCCATGCCTATTGTCTGATGGACAATCATTACCACCTGATAATAGAAACCCCAGAAGGGAACCTGTCGGAGGGAATGCGGCAGCTTAACGGAGTATATACGCAGATGTTCAACAAAAAGCACAAAAGAGCAGGCCATATATTTCAGGGAAGATACAAAGCAATACTCATACAAAAAGAGAGCCATCTGCTTGAAGTATGCAGATATGTAGTATTGAATCCGGTAAGGGCAGGGATAGTCAGGAAGCCCGATGAATGGAAATGGAGCAGTTATCGAGGGACAGCGGGACAGAGAAAACCCCATCCATGCTTAACAGCAGACTGGGTGCTGGGACAATTTGGAAAGAGGAAACGGCAGGCGCAAAAGAAATATAAAGAATTTGTAAGAGCGGGGATAGGAGGGGAGAGAATCTGGAAAGAAGTCAGAGGGCAGAGCATACTTGGGAAAGAGGACTTTGCGGAGAGCCTGATAGAGTATGTAAAAGGATACGGGGATATAAAAGAAATACCCAGGAGCCAGAGATATGCAAGCAGACCGGGGCTTGACGAATTATTTGATGAAGAAACAAAAGGCGACAGGAAAAAGCGGAAGAAAAAAGTGCAGGAAGCAGTAGAAAGACATGGTTACAGGCAGAAAGAAGTTGCAGATTACATCGGCATACATTATTCTGTAATAAGCAAATTACTTAAAGGGTGACCCTGAAATGCAAGAAGCAAGACTTGACCCCATTGCTTTCTTTTATTGAGCCTATAAATGATAGTCAATATCGAATCAATATTGTTTCGACAGATGAGCCAGAGAAATTATTAAAGAAGAATAGATCATAAAAGAAATAACAGCAATAAAAACAAAAGAATTGATAATAAATTGACAAAAGCAAAAATGAAAACAATTGCTTTTTGTGGAAGCCCCAGGAAAAACGGCAATACCGAACTCCTTTTGAAAGAAACAGTCAGGGGAGTTGAGGATGCAGGCCCGGGCGTCCGGATATTTAATCTTAATGAAATGAATATCAGGCCGTGTCAGGATTGCGGGGGTTGTAATGAAACAGGGGAGTGTATTTTCCGGGATGATATGGACCGGGTATATGATGCTGTCAGGACTGCCGACAGGATCATCCTTGCCTCCCCGATATTCTTTTTTGCAGTCAGCGCCCAGGCAAAGATTATGATAGACAGATGCCAGAGTCTCTGGTGTGAAAAGTATCTCCTGAAGAGACCTGTCCAGGGAGGCGGATTTGGACGGAAGGGCCTCCTGCTGTTTGTAGGAGGAATGGAGAAAGAGATCGGCATACAGTGTGCCGAAGCCTGTGCAAAGGCATTTTTCAGAACAATCAGCGTTCCGGAGCACAAGATGCTGTATTACTTAGGCATTGATAAGAAGGGTGATATTCTCCGTCATCCGGCAGCGCTTAAAGAGGCTTATAAGGCAGGGAAGATGCTGGTCGAAAAATGAAAAATCTCATTGAAGAAATAACAGAGTGGGAGCATACGTTTGACGCTATTCCCGACATAATTCTGGTTATTGACAATCAATATAAAATAACCAAGGCAAATAAAACGGCTGCTGAAAAACTGAGGTATGAACGCAGTGATTTAATCGGGAATTTATGCTATAAAATATTCCACAAAACAGATGAGCCGCCGTCTTACTGTCCCCGTCATAAAAGTGCAGCTACAAAGAAAGAACATGCCGAAGAAGCCTATGAGGAGAATTTAAAGGGGCACTTCCTGTTCAGTGTAACTCCCCTTCATGATTCCGAAGGCCGGATAACAGGCACAGTCGAAGTGGCGCGCGATATCAGCAGTCTGAAGCTGACCACAGCGGAACTGCAGGAGCGGGAAAAACTCTTCCGCTCTGTAACGGAGTTTGCAACTGACGCCATCATATCAATTGAGAGCAGGGGCAGAATTGTTTACTGGAACCGGACGGCCGGATCAATGTTTGGATATTCCTCTGATGAAGCAGTTGGAGAACCTCTTACCATAATAATACCTAAACAATTCAGGCAGGCTCATAAAAAAGGAATAAAAAGGTTTCTTTCATCTCCAAGTCAAAAATTGTGGCCGGGGACTTACGATGTAATGGCGCTCAGAAAAAACGGCAGCGAATTTCCGGTAGAGCTTTCCCTTTCCAATTGGGAGAGCAATGGGGAGATATTCTTCACCGGTATCATCAGGGATATTACCGAGCGCAGGCTGGCGGAAGAAAAACTTCATGAAACTTCCATTACCGATGAATTGACCGGACTGCTCAACCGCCGCGGATTTTTAACTCTCTCAGAAAAACAGTTTCAGGTCGCCAAACGGAACCTGAGGAATTTTTCCATTCTTTATGCAGACCTGAATGACATGAAAAGAATCAATGATGAATGCGGGCATAAGGCGGGTGACCGGGCATTGGTGGATGTCGCCAATATACTCAGGCGGACTTTCCGGTCATCGGATATAATCGCCCGTATCGGGGGGGATGAGTTTACAGTGCTTATAACAGAACCGCGCAGTGCTGATATTGAAAATATCGCCGTCAAACATCTTCAGGAAAATCTTGAAATCCATAATGAACAAATGGAGCGTGATTATAAAGTTTCAATCAGCATGGGCATGGCGCACTTTGATCCGAAACATCCCCGCTCAATTGATGAACTCCTCAGCAGGGCCGATAAATTAATGTACATAAACAAGGCGGATCAAAAGACGGGGAGAAAGTGAATTTTGTTTTCCGGTAGTTTTATTTGAGGATTTCCTGTTTGGCTTTGTTATACTCATCAGATGTAATCAGTTTTTTTTCATACATCCGGGACAGCTCTGTGAGGGTTTTGATATTCTCATAGTCCGAAGCGGCTAATTGCTTAATGCGACTTGAGGTATCCCTGTTTATTGTGCGTCCGGCCTTTGAATCACTGATTTTAAAAGTTGCTACACCCCCCAGAAAGCTTACCTCGACAGTCTTTCCTTTTAGTAAAGACCCCCCTGCCATATTCCTGAGAGCTCTTCCATCTGATTTCATGCGTCTGTAGAACCAATACGCGGTCCCTGCAGCCAGGCATAAACCGGCAAGAATTATCCATATGGTGTAATTGATAATCCCATAGAAAAAAAGGATCAGGACACCTATGCCCCCGAGCAGGAGGATATGCATAATCAAAATCAGAAAGGCAATTGAAATGTTTTTATAAAGCGGATGTTCAGCTTTTTGGCCCATTTTTTCTTGCAGACCTTTTCCCTTTCTATTCAATCTCCTGTTTTATAGTAGCACTTTTGTATCAAAAGCTGCATTGTCCTATCCCTGTTCAGATATGATGACTTCAGAGGGATGTTAATCAGGATTCGAGACAGAGAGGGGTTTAAATTAACAACTTAAACAGTTTTAAACGCTATTTTTGAAACTGTTTAGTATTTTTAAATATTTTTTTGTGGGTTTTAAAAGCTCAACACCCATTGTATCATAAAATCCGTCTGTCTTTACCACACGCCTGACCTTAACGGGAATCTCCAGGTGACTGTTTTTTAAAGGAATCTGTAATTTAAACTTCGAATCACAGGGGAGACAAATCCCTGACCTGATACACATACCCTTTTCCGAAATATCCGTTGCAATGCCATAGCAAACTGAATTATCCTGATGAAATTTAACCACTAAACTTGATGGTATTCTCTCGTAGGCTCTTCTTGTCACTTGATTTTAACCCCTGAAATCAACAGGTTTGATTGCCGGAATCTAAGTAAGGTATATAAATTTTATATTGTTTAATGAGATATGTCAATTTTAGTCAGGCCTGATCCAGCAATTCACGGCGAATTTGTATCGCCTTGAGATTGCTTCGCTTTGCTCGCAATGACAGAAAATGTTTTAGTAATGTCATTGCGAGGAGCGTTAGCGACGAAGCAATCTTGCATCGATTTTCAGCGTGAATTGCAGATACCTGATCCTGCAAAGATTTATTGGAGATTTTTTATGAATTCTTTATATTCAAAGGGCGGGTCTATGATCTCCAGTCCTACGCTGCTTGTCGGGTCTTCAGGGGAGCTGTCATATGACCATTTGACATTGCAGTTAAGACTGATAGTTTCTCCATTGGAAAGTTCAAGCTCAAGGTCGAGTTCACTTCCCGGAACATAGTCGGTATTCATTGAAGGGGCGGTTATCATATAAATGCCTTTCTCGGAAAGGTTTTCTATGAATACCGAACAGTTGTCGGTACAGGAAATACGCTCTGCTTTCAAATTAACGGTTATTCTTTTAGAACGTCTTCGCTCCATGGTTTTTCACCTCTCTTGATTTACAGGGTTCAGTGCGTTCAAAGTATTGCAAGACTTTATAGAAATGCACTGCTTTTGTCAAGACCTTATCAGTACCCGGGATCTGAATTTCAAAAGTGATAGTTTGAATTTATAAGCATTTTAAGATAACATAACATCCATGAAGGCCATTATATTAAGCGGAGGGAAAGGCACACGGTTGAGGCCGCTGACTTATTCAGGCGCCAAGCAGCTTGTGCCGGTGGCTAACAAGCCGATACTCTTCTATTGTATTGATAATATTGTTCAGGCGGGCATAAGAGATGTCGGAATTATTATATCGCCTGAAACAGGAGAGGAAATACGGGATGCGGTTGGTGATGGAAGCCGCTGGGGTATCAGCATTAAATATATAATCCAGGATATGCCCGGTGGACTTGCGCATGCCATTAAAACTGCACGTAATTTCCTCGCTGATTCTTCTTTTGTAATGTATCTGGGAGATAATCTGATTGGTGCGGGGATCGAGAAATTTGTTAATGAATTTAAGAGCAATAAACCGGAGGCGCTTATCCTCCTGAAAGAAGTAGAGAATCCGAAACAGTTCGGGGTTGCCGTGGTATCTAAAGAGGGCAGGGTGTTAAGGCTGATTGAAAAACCGGATGTCCCACCGTCAAATCTTGCTCTCGTAGGCATATATATATTTTCCCGGGCAATACATGATGCAATTGAAAGAATAAAACCTTCAAAAAGGGGGGAGCTGGAAATAACGGATGCCATTCAGGAACTGATCGTGATGAATTGTAATGTTGAGAGTTTTGTTCTTGATATGTGGTGGCTCGATACAGGGAAAAAGGATGATATGCTTACCGCCAATGCAATTGTTCTCGATGAATGGTTAAAGGAAAATATTGAGGCATCCGTGGATGACCGGAGTAATATTCTTGGTCGTGTTTCAATCGGCAGGGGCTCGATAATCAGGGAAAGTAAAATACGCGGTCCTGTAGTGATTGGTGAAAATTCAGTGATTGAAAATTCTTTTATCGGTCCTTATACAAGTATAGGCAATAATGTGAAGGTCATTAAGTCTTCTGTTGAACATTCAGTGATAATGGATGAAAGTGAATTAAAAGATTTAGAAAGACTCGAAGAGAGCCTTATAGGGCGAAGGGTGAAAATTACTAAAAATCATACTATGCATAAAGCCTTAAGGCTTATGCTCGGTGATGATTCCGTTGTAGAGGTGTAAGGGGCATTCAGCGTTGAATTTATATGAATTAAAGGAAAATCAATTAAGTACGATAAGTAAATAATAAGGGCCCGGAAGAGTTGCTGAAAAGCATACCGCAGTGTTAAGGAGTAATGAGTATGTTAAATGAGAGAAGAAGGTTTAAGAGATTTGATGTCTCCCTTGATGTGACATTTGAAACGTCAATGCAATCAGGGGAGTATATGACCGGGGTGACAAAGAATTTTTCACGCAGTGGATTATGTTTTGAGTCACGGGCTTTTACAGCGGCCTTGAAATCCACCATGGAATTAAAGCTTAAGCTTCCCGGTCAGGATAGTTTTGTCTCCGTCCTTGGTGATGTTGCCTGGAAGGAGGAATTGAGGGATAAGTGCTGGATCGGACTTCAACTCAGAGAGATTAATAAAGAAGCTAAGAGACAGATATTGGATTATGCCTATGATCTCTGGGTGGAAGAAAACAGGAAACTGATAGCTGCCGGAAAGGGATGACTCAGGTTCCATAGAAGATGCTGAAAGTCAGCGACAAGGGTTATTGTAAAAGCTTACAGGAATCTTTGAGGTCATTTTCTATTATATCGCCGTACACGGTCAATGCAAAAGAGCCGTCCCCTACAAGTCTCTGAGCAAGGGCTCTCACATTCTCAAGAGTTACTGATTCTACCATCTTTATTATTTCTTCAGGAGAAAAATATTGCCCATAATAAATTTCCTGTTTGGCTATGTTCGTCATCTTGTTACTTGTTGACTCAAGGGCAAGGATGAGGTTGCCTTTGAGCTGGGCCCTGGCCCTCTGAAGTTCATCGGCTGTAACTGAATCCGGGAGGTTCCTCATCTCATCGACGGCCAGATTAACAACCTCACTGACATGTTTCTTATCCGTACCTGCATAAACCCCCCACATTCCTGTATCAAAATACGCCACATGATAGGAATAAATAGAATATACCAGTCCCCTGTTTTCTCTTACGTTCTGGAATAACCTTGAACTGATACCGGAACCGAGTATGGTATTCAGCAGATGCATTGAATACCTCTCTTCACTTCTGTAAGGCAGTCCTTTGACCCCGAGACAGATATGCGATTCCGAGAGGTCTTTTGTGACTATATTTATTTTAGCCGTGAATCCGGGGGGCGCTTCACTTTTTTGTTCCCCTTTTCTTTTCAGGGCGCCAAGCGTACGGTTCAGGTGTTCAATCAGTTTTTCCTCATTGAAGTTGCCGCTGCAGGCCAGTATAATATTTTCAGCGCCGTAATATTTGTTTATGTGGTTTATCAGATCATTTCTTGTAAATGAGGTGATTGTTTCCTGTTTGCCGAGAACGGACTGGCCGAGGCCTTCTTCGCCCCATATATCTTTACTGAACAATTCATAAACATACTCGGCAGGATTGTCTGCCACCATTTTTATCTCTTCGATTACTATGTTTTTTTCTTTTTCAATGTCGGCTTCGGGAAAGGTTGACTGAAGGAATATATCAGTCAAAATACTAATGGCCTGCTCCACATATTCATTAAGAACCTTTACATAAAACAATGTATATTCGGTGGAAGTCAATGCATTTAACTCTCCGCCGAGAGAATCGATTTCCGTTGCAATGTCCTGTGCCGTGCGGCTCCCGGTCCCCTTGAAAAACATATGCTCGAGGAAATGAGATATTCCGTTTTTGCCGGGATTCTCATAGCGTGAACCAATCTTTACCCAGACCCCGATGCATACGGAATGTACTCCATTAACTTTTTCCATGAGAAGAGGGATGTTATTGTCGAGGATTACTTTTTTATACATTATAGAATCTTTGATTGTAACGGTTCACGGTTTTTCAATGCATTATGCAACGCTTGAAGCATTTGAGTATATATTTTTTTCAACCGTGAACCGTGAACTGATAACCGTGAACGATTATTCTGATTTTTGCACTTAGATTTAATGCTGCCGGTTTGATTTTAAGGATTATAAACTAAAGACCTGATTCAGCTTGTCTGCTCTTTAAGAGCCTCTTTTCTGCTGAGGCGTATTCTGCCCATCTTGTCAATCTCTATGACCTTGACAACTGTCTCTTCCCCTTCTTTCAGAACATCCGTGACCTTCTCAATCCTTTTGTCCGCGATTTGCGATATGTGAAGCAGCCCTTCTGTTCCAGGGAAGATTTCTACAAATGCCCCGAAGTCGACAATCCTTTTTACCTTCCCTGTATAAACTTTGCCGAGTTCAGGCTCTGCAACTATTCCCTTTACTATTTCTATCGCCTTTTGGGCCGATTCCTCATCTGCTGATGCAATATTAATGCTGCCGGTATCGTCAATATCTATTTTTACGCCTGTCTCTTCGACTATTCCCCGGATTACCTTGCCGCCGGTTCCGATTACGTCCCTGATTTTGTCGGGTTTTATCTTCATGGTAAATATTCTGGGAGCATAAGTTGCAAGCGCCTCACGAGGGTGGGGAAGTATTTCAGCCATTTTTTCTAAAATATAGAGCCTGCCCTTTTTTGCCTGTTCAAGGGCATTTGCCATTATTTCCCGGGTTACACCGCTTATCTTTACATCCATTTGAAATGCCGTTATACCGCTCTCTGTCCCTGTAACCTTGAAGTCCATATCCCCAAGGTGGTCCTCAAGGCCGAGTATATCCGTAAGTACAACGGTTTTCTCGTCCTCTTTTATAAGCCCCATCGCAATACCCGCAACAGGCGCTTTTATCGGAACTCCGGCATCCATAAGTGCAAGTGACCCGCCGCATACCGTAGCCATTGATGATGAGCCATTCGACTCAAGTATATCTGAAACAATCCTGATGGTATAGGGGAACTCGGATTTCTGCGGAAGCACTTCCTTTAAGGCCTTCTCAGCCAACATACCGTGTCCTATCTCTCTTCTGCCTGCTGAACGGAGGAACTTGACCTCTCCCACACTGAACGGAGGGAAATTATAGTGAAGCATAAATGCCTTCTTCGACTCTCCTTCAAGGGCGTCAATCCTCTGCTCGTCTTCTGCTGTCCCGAGTGTGACCACAGCAAGGGCCTGGGTCTCTCCTCTTACAAAAAGGGCTGAACCATGCGCCCTCGGAAGAATGCCGACATCCGCGCTTATCTGTCTTATCTCATCCGGTTTGCGGCCGTCAACTCTTACACCCTGCTCAAGGATCATGTTCCGGACAAGGTCTTTTTCTAATTTATTAAATATAAATGCGATATCTTTTGAGATATCCTCTTCACCTGTATTTAATTCCGTTATAACATCCTTGAGGATATCGTTAAGGGTATCCTGTCTCAGTAATTTATCCGGAATATTGATGGCCTGCTTTATTTTTTCAAGCGCAAGGCCTGAAACCGATTCCAGGAGTTTTTCATCTAACTGCGGCGGGGTAACACTTCTTTTTGTTTTGCCGGCCAGGGACACAAGCTCTTTCTGGAGATCAACTACCTTTTTTATTTCTTTGTGTGCTATCTCAAGGGCTTCAAGCAGCACCGGTTCCGAAATCTCAAGGCCGCCGCCCTCTACCATAAGAACAGCTTCTTCCGTGCCGGCTACAACAAGGGTAAAATCACACTCTTCTACCTCCTGGAGGTCCGGGTTAATAACAAAGGAATCAGCAAGTATACCAATCCTGACTGCGCCGACAGGCCCTTCGAAGGGGATATCGGAGATGCTCAGGGCAGCGGATATACCGATGATTCCAAGAATATCCGAGATATTTTCATTGCCGAAGGACAAAACAGAGACAATCCCCTGTGTTTCACAATAAAAACCATCAGGGAAGAGAGGTCTCGTAGGCCTGTCGATCAGCCGGGATGTAAGGACTTCCTTTTCAGTCGGTCTGCCTTCCCGCTTGAAAAATCCTCCGGGGATTTTGCCGGCAGCATAAGCCTTTTCCTGGTAATCAATGGTAAGGGGGAAGAAATCTATATTTTCTCTTGCTTCTTTTTTGGCGACCGCAGTTGCTAATATAACCGTATCGCCGTATCTGACGATAACAGAACCGTCAGCCTGTTTTGCAAAGCGTCCTGTTTCGAGATAAAGTGGTTTTCCTTTAAGTTCAATTTCAACATTTGTCATTCATTTCTACTTTCTTAATCCTAATTGTTTAACAATCCCGTTGTATCTTTCTTTGTTAGTTGATTTCAGATAACCCAGCAGCTTGCGTCTTTGACCCACGAGCTTTAAAAGTCCCCTGCGCGAATGATGATCCTTTTTATGAATCTGGAAATGTGAGTTAAGAACATTAAGCCGCTTACTGATAAGGGCTATCTGCACCTCAGGAGATCCTGTATCACTGTCATGAAGTTTGTACTGTTTAATTATATTTTCTTTCTGTTCTTTTGCTAAAGCCATAAAGCCGCCTTTCTATTTTTAAGAGCTAAATTCTAACACAAGCCTGATTGCTAAGTAAAGTTATTCCCTTCTCTTTTGCTGAGCGATATTTTTAAAACTTAAATATTGATTATTATAAATAATTACAGCAAAAAAAACACTCCTGTCAATATAATAAAAAGTAACTATTCAGGAAGGCACAAAGGCACATAGTGGCAAAGGCACAAAGTGAAAAGAAGAGAATAAAAAACTGGCTTATATTGTCGTTTCTTTTGTGCCTCTGTGCCTTTGCCCCTGAGTAGTTAGCTTTTTATTTAAAAATTATCAAGCTTCAGGGTCTCTGCTTTTCAGGTTCAGATTCCAGGTCTCTTTGCAATACTTGACAAAAAGAAAATAATTTAATATAAATATAATGCGCACAGGGGATGCGTAGTAAAAATTGGGCAGCGTTATATTCTGATACACACTAAAAAATTTTTATGGGTTTGTTTGCAATGCAGGAGGAGAGTTGAGCTTCTCCCTGTAATTGTAAATATATCCATACCAAAGAAAGGCGGGGAAAATGAAAAGGGCTACAATATTTTTTATCACGATGTTATTTCTTCTTAGCTTTGCACACTCTGCAAAGGCAGCACTGCAAGACCTTGGAGGGGGGCTCATATATGATGAGTACCTGGGCATTACCTGGATGCAGGATGCAAATTCTGCAGACGACACCATGACCTGGGACGAGGCCGTGGCCTGGGTGGATGATCTTGTTTTTCAGGGCTATGATGACTGGCGGCTTCCGGAGACCGATACCTCATGTTCCGAACATGACTGTCCGGGAAGTGAGATGGGACATCTATTTTACACAGAGGGAATAACATCTGATGCGATGGGATTATTTTCAGATGTTAAGTCATCAATGTACTGGTCATCCACGGAATATGATGATATCCAAGCCTGGAGGTTTAATTTCAAATACGGTACACAAGGAAAAAGTGATAAGGATTTAAAACGTTATGTCTGGGCTGTCCGTTACGGTGAATCTTCTCCCCCGGTCGTTCCGGAACCGATAAGCTCTCTACTCTTTATTACCGGTGGAGCAACTTTAGCAGTCAGACGGTACCGGAAAAACAGGTAAGCGGAAAAATTACCGGCTGAGGTAATCCTTAAGCGCCTCTTTCCAGTGCCTTAATTCATGAATGCCTTCAAGTCTGAGCATGGTATTATCAAGCACGGAAAAGGCCGGTCTTTTTGCGGGACGTTTGAATTTATCCGAGGTTGTCGGTTTGATTTTCGTTTTGCCCGATTTCAGGCCGGCAATTTCAACAGCGAATTCATACCATGAACACTGCGATGAGTTGGTTATATGGTATGTCCCGTATCCCTTGCCGATAAGCTCTCTTAATTTCAGGGCGAGATCATATGTAAAGGTAGGCGAGCCGACCTGGTCATCTACAACTTCGATCTCATCCTTTTCTGAAAGCAGCCTGCTTATTGTCTCAACAAAATTTTTTCCGTTTTTTCCATAAAGCCATGATGTCCTGACAATATAAAACCTGTTGGTCATGGAAGATACAAACCTTTCTCCAAGGAGCTTTGAAAAACCGTATTGGTTTACCGGGGCAGTCATGTCCCATTCGTCATAAGGCTTTTTCTTTGCGCCGTCAAAGACATAATCCGTACTTATATAGATTATCGGGCATTTGATCTCTTCACAGGCCATGGTTACATTTCTTGCGCCTGTACCGTTAATGAGATATGCCTTTTCAGGATCGAGTTCGCAGCCGTCAACATCTGTATAAGCCGCGGTATGTATCAGGCAATCAGGATTTGTATCTTTTATTATTGATACGGTCTTATCAAGATCGGTTATATCAAAATCATTTAAATCAAATGCCGTCAGTTCAACATCCGAAAAGACATTGCTTATATCACTGCCCAGCATCCCGTCCGAACCTGTTAAAGCAACTCTCAATTTTTCAGCCTTTCTCCATACTGCTCATTATAATATTGCATGTAATCTCCGGATAGTATTCTCTGCCACCATTGTTCATTTGAGATATACCATTTTATAGTCTGTGAAATACCTTCTTCAAAATCCGTTTCAGGTTCCCAGCCAAGCTGCTCTTCCATCTTTGCCGGGTCAATTGCGTACCTCCGGTCGTGTCCCTTTCTGTCCTCGACAAAGGTTATCAGATCCATCAGTCCGCCATTATCGAGATTAAGTATTTCAGCGGCTTTACTCAGTATCAGTTTTATGATCTCAAGATTAGGCCGCTCGTTTCTTGAGCCTATGTTATACACTTCTCCCGGCGCTCCTTTATGCAAGACAGCATCCACTGCTTTACAATGGTCAATTACATGAATCCAGTCCCTGACATTCATGCCGTCGCCATATACCGGGACCGGCTTTTTATTAATCGCATTTAAAATAACGAGCGGAATAAGTTTCTCGGGGAATTGATAGGGCCCGTAATTATTGGAACACCTCGTGATCATTGCTTTAAGATTATGGGTTTCAACGTAGGAGCGCACCAGCAAGTCTGATGACGCCTTGCTTGCAGCATAAGGGCTGTTCGGTAAAAGAGGAGAATCTTCATGAAAGAAACCTTTATCAGTTGAACCGTAAACTTCATCCGTTGATATATGCAGAAAAGCGCATTCCCTCTTTCTCGCTGCTTCGAGAAGATTATAAGTGCCGATGATGTTTGTTTGTAAAAAAGGCCGGGCATCAAGAATACTTCTGTCAACATGGCTCTCTGCGGCAAAATTTATAATAGCATCAAATTCCATACCCTCCAGTAATTTGGCGTCACAGATGTCGCCCTTTATAAAGGTATATCTGTCCGATCTCTCTATGTCTTTGAGATTTTCAAGATTGCCTGCATAGGTAAGTTTATCTAAATTAATGACCTGATAATCGGGATGTGTGGATAATGCATACCTGATATAATTAGATGCTATGAACCCGGCTCCCCCGGTTACAAGCAGCTTCATTCTTCTATCCTGAAAGGAGAAGAAGGGTCGTTTTCATATCTGATCTCATCAACCGGCTCAGCCTTGCCCCGGCCCATGAAAAGCCTGTCAGGAAGGTTTACGACAAGACCCTCTCTCCCGTCGATATTTTTATAGGCATGAACTATTCCGGGAGGCACCACTGCAACTGTAGGGATATCATTTGTCTCAATTATCCTGCGTTCCAGGTAAGTAGCGGATGTTTTTCTGTTATCCCAGAAATAAAGTTTGAACCTGCCGATAAAACAAAAATAATCCGTCTGCTCCTTATGCTCATGAGGTCCCCTTGCAAGTCCGGGTTTTGTCATCGACAGATAGCACATGGCAGGCCTGAGTCCGGATTCATCCTCCCTTATTATCTCTGCAAGCCATCCCCGCCTGTCTTCATGAACCGGCAGTTCTTTTATTTCAAGTCCATGCATAGTAAATCTCACTTCCCGCGCATTATTGATCTATTATACGTAAAACTGCCTGATATTATATCATTAAGTTATTAAAAAGGTGCACGACAAATTTATTGGTAAAATTCACTTTGCAAGAATAAAACTTCCCCCTTGGGTTAACTTATCCTTACCCACATTTAGGTCTGGATACCGGGGGTGAGCGTAGTGAAGATGAATCAGGTCCTGACATGAAGACTTTCCACATTTCAGTTATATCATCCAATCTCTGTAATCCAAGCCATAAGGTTTGGGTACCTGGCTCTCCATCACATTTCCGCCCTAAAAAACCACCAAGGCTTGCCATCATATGTATTGACTCTCGTAATGTTGGCGGCTTTTCAGGAGGGACAGGGTTTTGAGTTTTGTATGCAACAAGAGCTTTCCACTCCGCATCTTCGAAAAAGACTGTGCAGGGCAGATCCGGGACTTCTCTGCCGAGTTTAGTCAAATGATAAATCCTCCACGCTACTACCATGTCTATAGCAAGGCAAGTCTCAATCCGGTCTGCGCTACCCAGTTGTCTTTGTTCTATTTTGCATCCGCTCTTCAATGTTCTGTGATATATTTCTATTCCCCATCGAATACAATACCACCGCAGTTTCTCTATCGCCTGATCAAATGTCTTTACTTCACAGGTGGTCAACAATATCCACTTCAATCCTTTTATTCCTTCAGGAACTTCTATCTCTTCAGCAGATATTGCAAATACACTCAATTCTCCCAGTTCTTTCTTATCTTGCGGTGGTTTCAATTTAACTTCCGTGAATCTTATTTCCAATTTCGCTTCTCTCGCCGATTGCTTCCCCTTGCGTGGCACATGCACTACCTGTATGCCCGCCGACTCCCGCGAAGATATATGTTCATGCAACTTCCCCTGACCATCGGCAAGCAAACGATTATGTTCTGCCCTGATCAGAAGTTTCGGCCCTTTGACGTTACTCAAAGCAAGATGAAAAAACTCATATATATCAGCTTCCCTGTCTCCTACGCTAACCAATGTTGTCTTGGCACAACGCCGTTGTGCTTTTTCCGTTGCCTTGAAACTCTTAAGCCACTTATAGCTCTCCTTCTGCTCTATCTTGTATTGCTTCCTGAGATGCTTTTTGCCAAACTCTTCAGGATCACGGGCCCAGCACTGTACATCGATTATTCCCAATGGGGTTCCATTAATATTGAAGGCCATCGTGTCATGAACTACAAGACCAATGCCCCCGTTCTCCCTGTAGCCGATCAATCCAAGATTCTCTGTTGCAGGATGGGTACTGTAATTAAGGGTTGTTGTATCCTGCACCGACAGCACAACTTTCTCTTCCCCTATTCGATTTACCGTTGCTTCATAATGAGATTTATGTATCTTTTCCATTGTGTTTTCCGAATTCTCCAGAAAGCGGTACGCCGCCTTTGTTTTTGCCCGGCTTCCGCAAGCCTGGGGAATATTAGCAATAGGACGGGCATAAAAATCTCTCGCTATTGTTACAAGCCGATTAACACGGCGATTGTCTCCCAGTTCCGCCCCCGAAAATTCTTCTTCTGCCCAGTCTACAGCGCCCCTTTTCCCACTAATCCTATGGCTGCTTCCTTCGCTAAGGGTTTCTCTATAGTTTTTATCCAGCGGATAAAGATATACATCTTTTACCGGCTCACCAAATTCTTTCTTCCTGTCCTGCCTCCCTCTTCCTTTTGTGCTTCCAATATGAATCCAGTTTGCTGCCCGGTAGCTGCTCCCTTTAAATCGATCACGCTCTACAAAGGTCTCTACAACTGCCGGCTTTATATTATATTGTTCATGCCAATCTTCCTTCAATTGCTTTACGCACTGCGAAAGCGCATAGGAGGCCAGATTCCTGACCTTTACATATCGAACTATCAGAAATCGACTGTTGCTTATAATCCTGTCCAGATTATTTATCCGTCTTATCTTATCCCATCCTATCCAATTATCCCGTGCTTCCAATTGCCACGCTGCCGAACTGAACGCAAATCCGCCTATATGACCATAACTTTCACTTTCTATAAGATACTTCATCTGTTGACCGCACAAAGGTCCGCTGCCAAGATAATGATATCTATCCATCATCTCTTTCCATATTCGATGGTTCTTGCTATACCTGCTGCTTACTCTGATTATTCGTATTTCCCCAAGTGCCCTCAGTTTGCTCTTTATTTCAGCTTGTTCCGGGGGCAAACTGACTGCCGTCAG
>BDSY01000111.1 GCA_002897895.1 bacterium BMS3Abin06 | reverse complement strand
CGTGTCAGGGTCATCGCTTCCTATGCCTATAAGCGCACTCAATAGCCCTTCCTTTGTCGGGCTGAACACTGCATCAAATGTGCAGCTTTCTGATGGCGCTATGATCATGCCTGAACAGCTGTCATTCTCTATACTGAACTGGTAGGGGTTTGCGCCTGTCAAATATGCCGCCTTAATCACAAGGTATCCTGTGCCGACGTTGGATATTGTAAAGGTACGGCTCACGGAAGAACCTGTATTTACAACTCCAAAATCCATGCTTGCAGGACTTGCCGATATGTCGGGAATTCCGACTGCTACGCCTGTGCCTGTTAAATCCATATAAAGACTCGGCGTGTCAGGGTCATTGCTCCCTATGCCTATGAAAGCACTCAATACCCCTCCCTTTGTCGGACTGAACACTGCATCAACTGTACAGCTTTCTGACGGCGCGATGATCATGCCTGAACAGGTGTCATTCCGTATGCTGAACTGGTAGGGATTTGCGCCTGTCAAATATACTGCCTTAATCACAAGGCCTCCTGTGCCGATATTTGATATCGTGAATATCTGGATTGATGAAGTGCCTGTATCTACACTGCCAAAGTTCTTGCTTGCAGGATTCGCTGATATGTCCGGGACAGCGAGGTTTCCACCTGCCGATAAATCGTTGTCAAGCTTTAATACAAAGGCATCAGCGCCGCCATTATGTACTGTATCATACGCACCTTCAGTTGTTGGATAATCAAATGACTCTGTAAATCCTGCCACAAACACATTTCCTGAAGAATCTATGGCAAGGGCATGGGCACTATCACCGCTACTTCCTCCAATAAATGTTGATGAGACAAGACTTGCAAGATTACTGTCAAGCTTTGATACAAAGACGTCATTGAGACCATTAAATGTTGTATCATACGCCCCTTCAGTTGTTGGATAAGATGAACCTGTCCTCCCCGCAACAAACACATCCCCTGAAGAATCTATAGTAAGGGCAAAGGCATAATCATAATCATTACTCCCTCCAATGAATGTTGATGAGAGAAGACTGGAGAGATTACCATCAAGCCTTGATACAAAGACATCATAGTAGCCATTAAATATTGTATCATACGCCCCTTCAGTTGTCGGATAAGCAGGTGACTGTGTATGTCCTGTAACAAACACATCCCCTGAGGAATCTACGGCAAGGGAACTGGCATCATCATAATCACTCCCTCCAATGAATGTTGATGAGAGAAGACTGGAGAGATTACCGTCAAGCCTTGATACAAAGACATCATAGTAGCCATTAAATATTGTATCATACGCCCCTTCAGTTGTCGGATAAGATGTCCCTGCCACTCCTGTAATAAACACATCCCCTGACGAACCTATAGCAAGGGCATGAGCAAAATCAAGACCACTTCCCCCGATAAATGTTGATGCGAGAAGGCTGGAGAGACTGCTGTCAAGCTTTGATACAAAGACATCACTGCCGTTATATGTAGTATCAAATGCGCCTTCAGTTGTCGGATAATCGGATGAATTTGTATGTCCTGCAACAAATACATCCCCTGAGGAATTTATGGCAAGGGTGCGGGCATCATCATAAGCACTCCCTCCAATAAATGTTGATGAGAGAAGGCTGGAGAGACTGCTGTCAAGCTTTGATACAAAGACATCAAAGTAGCCATTAAAAGTTGTATAATACGCCCCTTCAGTTATCGGATAATCAGATGACTCTGTCCTTCCTGTAACAAACACATCCCCTGAGGAATCTATAGTAAGGGCAAAGGCATTGTCGTCACTACCCCCTCCAATGAAAGTAGATGAGAGAAGGCTGGAGAGACTGCTGTCAAGCTTTGAAATAAAAACATCGTAGAAACCCTTATGTACCATATCATACACGCCTTCAGTTGTCGGATAATTAGATGACCTTGTATTTCCTGCAACAAACACATCCCCTGAGAAATCTATGGCAAGGGCAAAGGCAGTTTCAGGCCTACTTCCTCCAATGAAGGTTGATGAGAGAAGTGGGTCTATGACAAGGGGTTTTGTATGGTCGTATTTTCCAACCTGAAAACCGTAGATGAGTTCGGAGTTTGGAGTCTGGAGTTGAGAGTATAGCAGGCTATAGTTTACGGCTACTTGAACTCTATTGCCATTAATCTCCTGATAGGCAACGGGCTTTGTCATCTTCACTGTCCCGAGCGCTGTCTCTATCTCAAGCTCTCCGGACTTGTTTACTTTTAGCCCCTTTGCCCCTTCCATATTCAGCTTTATATCTTCAGATGTGCCTCCAGGATAAACTGTAAAGAGCTTCTCTACATTATTTCCATATGCCCTGAGCTTAAGCTCTATGCCCTCATATACCTCTCCAAGGCTTACTTCCTGCCAGGTGGGTATGTTCGTCCTCCAGTTGTCTTTGCTCCCTACAAAATAATTAGCCGTGGTTACTGATTTGTTCACACCTTTTATGCCTGTCTCTTCTGGACACTCGAGGGTCTCTCTTAATACCACTGCTTTTGTAATAGAGTTTTGATTTTGGAGTTCAGAGTTCTTTTGTCTGTGCTCTGTGTTCTCTGTTCCGGCTTCTGTCTTTACCAGGCTGTAAACAATTTCGCCTTTATCAGTTATAAACACTGTGCCTGCAAATGTATTGGCATAAAACCTGACTGACTTATCCTTAATCTGCCCCTGATTCTCTATAAACGGCATCTGAACTCCAGATACCTTTTTCATCAGGGCATCCTTGTCCACACCTGCTCTGTCTTCCACTTTTGCAAATGCAAGAGACGGAAGAAGCATTATTAATAAAATCCCTGTTGCCGTTAATACTAAAAAATTCTTCTGTCTCATAGTAAAATCCTTTCTTTTGAAAAATATTTTTTTGTTTTGTGCCTTCAATTATTGTTAATGTTCCTCATGATCTTCATGCTCCTTAACGCCTGTGCCGGTTAATTCTATATAAAGCGTTGGGGTGTCGGGGTCATTGCTGCCTATGCCTATCTCTGCATACATTGTGCCTGTCTTTGTAGGTCTGTACACGGCCTCAATTGTGCAGCTTCCCGATGACGCAAGCGTCTGGCCAGAGCAGTTGTCATTCCGTATGCGGAACTGGTAAGGGTTTGGGCCTGTCAGATATACCCCGCCGATCACAAGGTCTTCCCCGCCGGTGTTTGATATTGTGAATATAGCGGGTGGGGATGTCGTCTCTTTGGGAACTCTGCCGAAGTCATGGGATGCGGGACTTACTGATATGTCGGTAACACCTGCCGACAAATCGCTGTCAAGCTTTGATACAAAGACATCATAGTAACCATTATCTGTTGTATCGTACGCCCCTTCTGTTATCGGATAATCAGATGAATATGTATATCCTGCAATAAACACATTCCCTGAAAAGTCTATGGCAAGGGTCTCGGCATAATCCGAATAACTCCCGCCAATGAATGTTGATGCCAGAAGGCTTGAGAGATTGTTGTCAAGCTTTGATACAAAGACATCATAGTCACCAACGGTTGTATCGTTATATGTTGTATCGTACGCCCCTTCAGTTGTCGGATAATCATATGACCATGTATCTCCCGCAACAAACACGTCCCCTGATGAATCTATGGCAAGGGCATCGACATAATCCGAATAACTCCCGCCAATAAATGTTGATGCCAGAAGGCTTGAAAGATCGCTGTCAAGCTTTGATACAAAGACATCACCGTTGCCATTCTTTGATGTATCATACGCCCCTTCTGTTGTCGGATAATCAGATGAATATGTCTGTCCCGCGACAAACACGTCACCTGAAGAGTCTATGGTAAGGGCAAAGGCATCATCAAAATCACTCCCACCGATGAATGTTGATAAGACAAGGCTTGAAAGATCGCCGTCAAGCTTTGATACAAAGACATCACTCTTACCATTATATACTGTATCATACGCCCCCACAGTTGTCGGATAATCAGATGACCCTGTACCTCCCGCAACAAACACGCCCCCTGATGAATCTACGGCAAGGGCAAGGTCATCATGGACTGAAGAATCATATCTACCCTCCCCAATGAATGTTGATGCGACAAGGCTTGAGAGATTGCTGTCAAGTTTTGATACAAAGACATCACTGTAAAAAGAACCATTCTTTGATGTATCGTACGCCCCTTCAGTTGTCGGATAATCAGTTGAATCTGTCTCACCTGCAACAAACACATCCCCTGCAGAGTCTATGGCAAGGGTATAGGCTGAATCATATGTACTCCCCCCAATGAATGTTGATGAGACAAGGATAGAGAGATCGCTGTCAAGCTTTGATACAAAGACATCACCCTTACCACTATTTACTGTATCATACGCCCCCACAGTTGTCGGATAATCATATGAATGTGTACCTCCCGCAACAAACACGTCCCCTGATGAATCTACGGCAAGGGCATAGAAATGATCAGACCCACTCCCCCCAATGAATGTTGATGAGACAAGGATAGAGAGATTGCTGTCAAACTTTGATATAAAGACATCAGCGTTAGCATCAAGTGTTGTATCGTACGCACTTTCTGTTGTCGGATAATCTGGTGACCCTGTATATCCCGCAACAAACACATCCCCGGATGAATCTACAGCAAGGGACTTGGCATAATCACCACTCCCCCCCCCAATAAATGTTGACGCTAAAAGCGGGTCTATAACAAGTGGCTTTGTTTGGTCGTATTCTCCAATTTCAAAGCCATAGGTCCCGGAGCCTGCTAAAACATTGTATGCAACCTGTATGTATTTCTTCTCTCCTCCTGTCTCCTGATAGGCAACGGGCTTTGTCATCTTCACTGTCCCGAGCGCTGTCTCTATCTCAAGCTCTCCGGACTTGTTTACTTTTATCCCCTTTGCCCCTTCCATCTTCAGCTTTATATCTTCAGATGTGCCTCCAGGATATACTGTAAAGAGCTTCTCTACATTATTTCCATATGCCTTGAGCTTAAGCTCTATGCCCTCATATACCTCTCCAAGGCTTACTTCCTGCCAGGTAGGTATGTTCGTTCTCCAGTTGTCTTTGCTTCCAATAAAATAATTAACCATGGTTACTGATTTATTCACGCCCCTTATGCCTGTCTCTTCCGGACACTCGAGGGTCTCTCTTAATACCACTGCTTTTGTGTTCGTTTGTCTGTCTTCTGCATTCTGAATTCTGTCTTCTGATTTTTCCTGTCTGTGCTCTGTGTTCTCTGTTCCGGCTTCTGTCTTTACCAGGCTGTAAACAATTTCGCCTTTATCAGTTATAAACACTGTGCCTGCAAATGTATTGGCATAAAACCTTACTGACTTATCCTTAATCTGCCCCTGATTTTCTATAAACGGCATTTGTAGTCCTGATACTTTTTTCATCAGGGCATCTTTGTCCATCTCTGTTTTACCTTCCAGATTTGCGAATGCAAGAGCCGGAAGAAGTAGTAATAATAAAAACCCTCTTGCCATTAATACTAAAGATTTCTTTTGTCTCATAGTAAAATCCCTTCTTTTGAAATTTCTTAATCTCATAATACCCTCCTTATTTTCTGGAGCAAGGCAACCATGCCCCTGCCTGTTAAACACCCCGACTCTTGGGGATGACAAAAAATACTTTGTAAGAGACTTGTATTTGAAATATAACTTAAACGAAGAGGAGCGCTAATTCTTAAATTATAAATACATCTTAATCATTATATCAATCTACTTATAGCATCTATAAGTTTATTTTATAGTCTAAACATATCGTTTCTCTGCAGCGGTAAAATAATAGTTACTTTCTCAGCCACAGATTTTCACTGACTAAGAGACCTTTTTGATTTTAGATTTTTTACTACGGCTTTCTGCATTCGGATCCAGACATAGACAGCACACACGGTACCCACAGTAAAAATCATGGCAAGTATTATTACCCTGTCCACAACGCCCGCAAAAATGCCGCTGTTGAAATCATAACCGGAGGCTAATGTCACATAGCCCATGATGCCTTCGCGCAGCCCCATGCTGCCCGGGGTGAAAGTCAGAAATGCCATCAGTGTGGTCAGCGGTACAAGAAGCAGCAGTATCCATGGAGAGGGATGAAACTGCACTGCATCAAAGCTCAGGTAAAGGCGGGCGGCGAGGGCAACGAACTGGAGCAGTGTGAGCGCCATAACCTGCCATGCCAAAGCGGGTTTGTTCCGTATGGCCTCAAACCCGGTAGAAAAGTCATTCCATATACGCGATATGGCGCTGTTTTGATTCCTGAACTTCGGGGCGGGCGCTATGTATCCCAAAATCGAAATGATTATCAGGGCGATAAAGATGAGCGTCAGCTCCTTGCTGAAGGCACCGCCTGAAATCAGGATAGCGATAGTGCCGGCACAGCCAAGCACCCCGGTAGTAAAGATAAGGATGACCAGACGAATTCCGAACAGGCTTCCATACCGGGCATAGCGGAGTCCGTGAACCGCCTTGAGATAGCGCAGACGCAAGAGCGTACCCATTCGCATCGGCAGGTAATTTAAAGCGATGCTTGCTATTAATACAACAAAATTCTCCCAGAAGCCTATCCGGATATTTTCCTCCCGGAACAACACGAGGGTCTGGGCGCTGCTGACAAGCCAGTAAAAAAAAACACCTGCGCCGATACCCAGAATATGACCTCGGGAAATATCCAGAACACTTTTAAAGGCATCCCTGTTCTCCATTACGTAATAGACGAGCCCGCCTATTACAATAATCCCGAGAACGTAACCTGCGACAGCCCTGATCTTTTTTCCTCTGTCGTCTGTTTTTATGCTGTCGCTCTCAATTCCATATTCCTCTTTCATGCATTATCCAATAGCGCATAGATTTTGTTGTAAGAAGCACTAAAGACATTTTCGGCAAAGTTTTCCCGGGCCAGGCGATGAGCATTCCGGCTGTAACTCTCCACATCCGACAACACCTTTTTAATGCCCTCTGCCACTGATGAGGGGTCCGGTTCCACAGTTACACCCGCACCCTTATCCCGGATAAGTCTATACAGGGAATTGAATTTTGTAGTGACAATCGGACATCCGCATGCCAGGGCCTCAATTACACTCAATGGCGGGTCAGGACAGTGATCGTCAAAATGAAGGCAGAGAAGCATTGAGCTTGACGAATAGTAATTTGCGATATCAGACACGGACTCATGTCTTATCTCCATTATCTCATCCGGTATCCCACGGGCCATTTCATTGATGAACGGGACATTGGGAAGCGCCCTGTTTAAAACCGTAAAATGCACTCCCTCATTCATTCCCTGAAAATGCCTTATGGTCTCAAAAAGGAGATTAACGCCCCTTTGTTTTAAATCCCTGCGTTCCCACAGCAGCGGCACACCGACAAACAAGACCTCTTTCTTTGCTCTCTCCACAGCTGCATGATGGGTTTCCAGGGTACCGCCGTATATCTGGTGAATATTTCCGTGCTCCGGCAGCAGCATCCTTGTTGTCTCCATTACAGGTTCTGTCTGCGCCACGATAACACTTGCATTGCGGGCGCATAAAATCACCTCGCTGTTTTTTTTCAGCAGTGTAAATACAGTAGGAACTCCGAGAAGCTTGCAAAAGGAGAGCAATGAAGAGACGTACCTGGTGTGCCTTGCTGCCAGCACCATAAAATGGATTATACTTTTCCCCCGTCCGGAATGCTTCATCAAATACAGGGGAAGGCTTAAAGCGGTTGCCAGTGGTCCTCTATCGGGCAGACTAATGTAATTATGGTTGGCAGGGGACGCTACTTTCACCCCTGGCTTGGGGAGCGAAAGGACTTTATATTGCCTCTCAGGCAACAGGTTCTTGATCAATGTATACACTAATTTGGCGCACATTTCATTGTACGGGGGCAACAGCTCCGTACCTATGTAAACTACTTCCTTCATCTCTTAAAATGCCTCCATATACTAATCAATGCCTTTACCCCTGCTTTTTGATCCCGCAGGTTGTTAAATGCGGGGGGAAAAACGTATTTACCGAATACCCCCTGTTCATGAGCATTTTCTCTATCTCCGAACAGGTTTTTTTATTGTTACGTGTATGATAGGAGGCGATTGCAAAACATGGAGACAGAGTCTTCAATGTCTTATCAGCCCCTTTTAATGCCTCGATCTCAGCGCCTTCAATATCCATTTTTACCATATCCAGCCGGTCCGGTTTCAATTCATCAACTAAACTATCAAGCGTTATGCAGTCTATCTGAATATTATCTTTCAGAATATCCTTATCCACTTCATTACAGATATTTGCGCCTACTGTGGAGCCGGTAAAAAGACGCAAGGAAAGCATTGTGTCACTCTCCCAGAGCCCTTTATTAACAGGGATCACATTGTCCATTCCGAGCCGTTTCATTCTTTCCTTTAAAATATCAAAGGAGTCCCTGAATGGTTCAAGCGCAATGACACGACCTTCCCTGCCGACCAGTCGTGAAAAAATAATGGAACAATTTCCGACATGTGCGCCGGCATCAATAACCACATCACCTCTTTTGGGATAATAACATTTTAAATAAGTTGAATAGGAGCAGGGGATCAGTTTTAAGAGCCAAAAAGGAATCTTTCTCAGGACAATCTCAAAAAGCTTATTCTCCCATCCGGACGGCAGGTGCCTTAATAATCTTTCAATTGTCCTGACAAATCTCTTCATAAATATCTTTACCCATCAATTGCATAAAACTATAACAATCCGGCCGCCTCTCCACAGACAATCTCTGCCATTCGTCTCCACGAAAACTTCTCTTTTGTCTTTGCAGCATTCAGTGAAAACATGCTGAGAGTATGGGGATCAAGGCTTTCAAGAATCGCTTCAGCAAGCCCCCCGGCATCTCCCGGCTTAACTATCCTGCCGTTTACCCCGTCTTCCACAACCTCCGGCAGACTGCCCACATCTGTTGCGATTACCGGACGGTCAAACCCGTAAGCTATCTGGCTTATCCCGCTTCCCGAGGCGGAAATATACGGCTGCACAACTAAATCTGCGGCTGCAAAATATATACCGATCTCTTCGTTAGGCACATACTCATCCACTATCCTGACTTTCCCTGATATTCCGGAATATTCTATTTTTTTAAGGTATTCCTGCTTATCCTTCCAGAACTCACCCACGATAAGGAGTGTAACGTCTTTATCTTTTAGAACCAGAGGCATGGCATCCAGCAACACACCAAGCCCTTTGTAATCTCTTACAAAACCGAAAAAGAGCAAAACACTGCCGGAGAGTCCAAGCCTTTCTCTTGCCTCCTCTTTTGAGTATCTCTTATCACTCAAACCCGCGTATGTCGGGTGAAAGGCGGTTAATGCATTAACATTTTTTCCCAGAAGGTCCTTAAGCCTCAGGGTCTCTTTCCTGGAATGGGTGATCAGCCGGTCGGCCCTGGAGAGGACAACCTTTGAAGCCATCTTTTTCATGAAGCCGGCTTCGTGCTCAACCACATTGTGGCAGATAATAACAACCTCTGATTCAAGATGCCGCTTTACCATGGTTAGTATAGTCCAGAATTGCGGTGTCCAGAATGCCACCCACCAGGGCAATACTATTTTATCGGGCCTGTATTTTTTGACAGCATGAACCGCGGCCAACCATGTGAGCGGATTCAGTGAGTCAATGATATAGTCAACGTCATTCACCTTTACCGGGCTTCTGCTCGAATCGCGGTCGCTCCTGCCGGGGAAAAGGATATCCGGGTACTGACGCTTAAATGAAATAAACTTGACGTCATGATTCTCTCTGAGCGCCCGGCAGAGCAGGGTTGTATAATGAGCTATGCCGCCGCGGAAAGGATAAGTCGGGCCTATCAATACAATTCTCATTCATTATCCCATCAGTTGCATAAAATTAACACATCGGGGCAGGTGACCTTGCCGCTTATACACAAACTCTAAATAAGGGGAAAAACCGAAATTATCTGCCAGCCGCTTGATTCAAAAAACCA
Source organism: bacterium BMS3Abin06 (assembly GCA_002897895.1). GTDB lineage: Bacteria > Nitrospirota > Thermodesulfovibrionia > UBA6902 > UBA6902 > BMS3ABIN06. Next base: position 44,107 of record BDSY01000111.1, on the reverse strand, counting down.
GTCGCTTACCCATAATAACACATTATTGACACTGTTTTCCGTCCATGCAGCGGTCTCATCCTGCCAGAACTCCATGCCTGCCTGAACCGTTGCAGGCCCATGAATCCATACCCTTGCCTCCATCCAGCAATAATTGGTATTTGCAGGAATTGTCTCACCCGGACTCCACAAGCTCCATACCCTGTCATATTGCGTATTGGGATAAAAAAACACATATCCGTTAATCAGGTCAAACTGGACAGGCATTGCCTCGCTTGTATTGTTTTCATACCACGGAGAGCGGATGAATAAGCCGCCGCTCTCAAAGGGGTCTTCTATAGCATTATATTCCCTGCTTTGCGTTAAGGTATCAACGCCGCCCGTATCCCTGCAGTACATCCTCATGTAGTCAACCTCTACCTTGCTTACCCCTGTTTGATCCGATACCTGAAGAGCCTGCATCCAGAAATTTACAGCAGTAAAACTCCCGGGCCTGGCAGACCAGTCATAATATGCTGTATCATATGGAACCTCAACCGGCACAGTATATGTAACCGGTGGTGTTGTGCTGCCGCATGGAGATGCGATAGAGGGCATCCCAAAGGCATAGAGAAGCATTAATAGCAAGAAGACAGCAATTTTTCTGTTCATATTACCCCCCCTGGCTTTCTTAATATTCTGAACATGGCAGATGTTGTAACTCCCCAACCTTCACCCCTTCCTCTGTGCCAACCTCTTCCTCCGGTAGTTTCGGGCTGTGAGCGCTGCGCCGCCGATTACAAAGAGGATTGAGCTTACTGGCTCAGGAATCACAGGAACAGAATCTCCATCCCGCACAGCCCAGGCGTAAGAGAAAATGTCCTTGGGGACGGCAGACTGTTCGCCGTTGTTGAAGTCAATATCCCATGCGAGGCTGGTATCAGAAGGATACTCCGTGCCGGTCCAGTAATAGTTGGGTTGCACGTTGATGAAGGGGTACTGATCCTCCCACCACGGACTTATCCCCTCAATAAAAAAAAGATGGCCCATCTCACTTGTGACGCAGTCGCCTGCTAAATAATACCAGCAGGAAATGTCATAATGAGGCAAGCGCCAGTCGTCATAGCCCTGATAGACTAAGCTGTCCGCCCATGCCATGGCATCGTCCCAGTACATGCGCCCTGTATCCCATTCAAAGCCGTAGATAGTATCCTGTAGCCATGTGACCTCCAATTCCGTATCGTAGATAAGACCGCCCCCGCGGTCAATAAGGTCTGCCTGGGCTGAGGCTGTTAATCCTGACACCAGCGCAAGCAACATGACAAAAATGGATATGCTTTTCATCTCTTTTTACCTCTTCCTCTGTGCCAACCTCTTCCTCCGGAAGTTTCGGGCTGCGAGCGCTGCGCCACCAATGACAAAAAGGATTGAGCTTACTGGCTCAGGAATCACAGGAACAGAATCTCCATCCCGCACAGCCCAGGCGTAAGCGTAGGAGTTCTTCAATCTGAGCGATTGGTCGCCATTATTGAAGTCAATCTCCCATACACGGCTGGCATCATACTCGGTGGCATACCAGTAGTACCCGGCCTGCACGTTGATAAAGGGGGCCTCATCCTCCCACCACGGACTTATCCCCTCAATAAAAAACAGATGGCCCATCTCGCTTGTGGCGCAATCGATTGAGGGACAAAAAGAGTCAGCCTCAGGCAATCGCCAGTCATCATAGCCCTGATAGACTAAGCTGTCCGCCCATGCCATGGCATCATCCCAAAGCCTGCGGCCATAGGGCCATTCATAGCCGTAGTTTGCATCCTGCATCCATGTGACGTCCAAATCCGTATCGTATATAAGGCCGCCCCCGCGGTCGATAAGCTCTGCCTGAGCTGAGGCTGTTAATACAAATACCAGCGCAAGCAATACAGCTAAAACAGATATGTTTTTCATTTTTTTTACCTCCTTTAAAAATTCCGTCTCTCCCTTTCATGCTGCATCATTATTCCAGTTCAAAGCCCTCTGCTGTAACTGTTCCATCACTGATTGTCATTGTGCCGTTGATTGTTGTCGTTCCGTTAACTGCGCTGTAATTGCAGTTTAAACCACCATTTAGTGTTACTGATTTGTTGAGGTTGAAGTTAAGGTCTTCAGTAAAGATCAAGCCCTGACTTTGAATGATTTCATTATTCCCTGCTGCATTGTAAGCAGCCTGGAGGGTGTTATAATAAACCCCTGTACTGAGATTCCATACAGGCATCTGACATTCATATGCCCCTATGTCAGGAGGTAGAATGACCGGATTCCCTTCAAAGTCCTGAGTTAACAGGACATCTGTACCCCTGTCAATACAGGGAGAGTTGAGTTGCAAATAAAATTTATTGTTTGAGTCATCTGCAAGTAACGGGTCCTGGGCTATGCTGTTGACATCCCGGTACGGTGCCGGGGGTGATGGGCACGATGCTGTTTGATAATTTGAAAACTGTGAGAGGGTGTAATCTGTCTCAAAATAATTAATCATAACACCGCCGCCGCTCCGGTAATAACTGTTATAATCAAGGACAAGGTTACGGGTGATACCGGTGTCAGGGGTTCTGATCTTTGTGGTATAGCCTTTCATTATGTTGTTTTTTAAGGTCAGGGTGCCCCCGACTTTCTGGCTGATTTGAAGATTTGAAAAAGGGTTGATAGGATTGTCCTCAGTGGCGTTATTCATGATCACATTATTATAGAGACTGATTGTGCCTTCATGCAGACTCTCACTATCCCCGATCCTTACTCCCCTTCTCGCATTGCCGTACACCAGATTGTAATTAAACTCGACATTGGGATTTTGGCCTATTACTGGATTCTGGGGGTCGGTGTAGTCGTCTGGAGGTTGTTTCTTTATCCATACTCCTTCCACACCTGTTTCCCCGTTTCTGACTATGTTCCTCTCAAATTTGTAATGGCCCCCGCCTATCAATACAACCTCATCCAAGCCATTTGCTGCTCCATCAAAGACATTGTCTCTGATTACGATATTGTTAACAGTGGCATCAGGTGCGTAAAAGGGAGAGTCGGCAAAGATATTAGCAGAGGTTCCAGACCATCCATATCCCATCTGGCTGAATGTATTGTTCAATACCTCAATATTGCTGAGTTCGCCTGCATTTTGTGACCATATCTCAATTCCCATCTTGCTGTCACTGACATTGTTGTATCTGTAGGTGATATTGGTTTGAATGACATCATAGTCGGCGTTACTCTGGTTTGTAAGCCCTGCATCAAATATCTGAGTACTATTACAGTACTCCACTGTAATAGTATCGGCATTCCCCCAGATCTCTATCCCGTTTCCATATCTTGGTACACCAGCGTCTGTTCCCTGGAGGGCCCCGCCGATAAAAGAAATATCGTTATCTTCTACAATGATATTGTTTGAACCATCCCTGACCCATATCGCGTGCGCTGAGGAGTACCGCAAATCCAGATTGCTTATTGTCACGTAACTTTTACCAACGATGTCAATTAGTTTTATATCTACAGCACATTCTATATCAGAATAGAAGTCTGCCGGGTTCCCTACAGAGTAAAGATACAGCGTGGAACTACTTTTCCTCATAATAAAAATCGCCCTGTTCTACTAATTCAGCTTGTGAAAGTTTCCAATCTCCCCAGGATACTTCGTTATTGAAAATAATGCTTCCTACATCTTGTCCCGCAACAGCTCCAAAGGAGCTGTCAGTGGCAGTCCAGATATTTGTATCATACGCTGTCCAATCCCCGGTATTGTTTTTCTCCACAGACCCCAGGAACAAGGGTTTGTCCCCAGTTGTTCCGTATGAGGTATAGGTTACAGCACCTGTAGCGTCTCCACTGTCGGGCCTTAGCGTATCATCTTCCGGAATTCTCCATGTATCGCCTCTCTTAAAGTGAATCACATAATGTTTGTGCGTTTACTTTGCCGATGTTTTGCCACGGAGCGCTCTCGGACAGGCCGTCATTGCTGTCATTGCCGGTGCTATATGACACATAATAATCTGTTGCCATTACAGGCGACGCCACAAGAACTGCCATTATTACAAGAGCCGGTAAGATAAAATATTTTCCGTACATTTTTCCCCCATGCTTTCGTTTTTTTCAGGTAGGTGACAGGAAATCGCTTTTTTTACGATATATTTAAATTTTAACAGGAAAAGAGGGGAACTGCAATGTTTTTTTCAGGAAATGTCGGGCTCTTCTCAATGAAAGCGGAGACAATAAGTGCAGAAATGAAGACTCCCCGCCGCAGAGACAGCGGGGTATTAAAAAGAAGTAATAAAGACATCAAAGCAGATTCCTGATATGCTATACATACTTCAAAGATACTATCGCATTGTAAAGGTTTTGCTGTAAGGACACCTGCCTTTTATGCATCCTTCAGGTTATCTCTCTTTTTTCTCATTAAGGCTTCCCTCCATTTGCTGAATGCGCCAGTCGAGTTTCTCCAGCAGTTTCCGGTTTACAGAGATCAGGTCAGCCAGCAGACCTACAACAGACAGAAAAAAACCGGCCCCGAGGAGCAATGCAGCTAAAATAACGGACTGGACATGGCCTGTGCCGTCGCCGGTAAAATAAAGATACAAAAATCGCAGGGAAAGCAGAAGGCCGAGGGCAAAAGCAATCATTCCCGGAACAGCAAAGAACTCAAAGGGCTTATAAGTCATTGTAATACGGATGATGGTCAGAACCGACCGTCTGATGTAGCTCTGGATGCTCTTGACCAGACGTGACGGCCTTAATTCTTCATTTGTCCTTACAGGCACAGAGGTAATTGCCATGTCCTTTTGTCCTGCCTGGATGATGGTCTCCAGTGTATAAGTGTATTTATTAAATACGTTAAGACGCATTGCAGCTTCCCTGGTCATTGCCCGGAATCCGCTCGGTGCATCGGGGATATCGGTCTTGCTGGCAAACCGGACTGCCCAGCTGCCCAGTTTTTGCAGGATTTTCTTAACGGGCGAAAAATGTTTTATCCCGGCAATGGGACGGGCGCCCACCACTATTTCTGCCTTGCCGGACAGGATCGGTTCAATCAGCCCGGGAATATCATCGGCACAGTACTGGTTGTCTGCATCCGTGTTGACAATAATATCAGCTCCGTCCTTAAGACATGCCTCAAGACCGGACATGAACGCCCTTGCAAGTCCCTGATTGCGAGGCAGGCGGATCACATGGTCTACGCCGTGCGACCGGGCTACTTCAACCGTACGGTCCGTGCTCCCGTCATCAATGACAAGCCACTCAATAACATCAATGCCCGGGATTTCACGCGGCAAAGAAGAAAGCGTAATACCAAGGGCTGCTTCTTCATTGTAGCAGGGAATCTGGATTATAAGCTTGGTCATGGTTTAAATAAATTATCACTGATTTTCCCGGAGCAGAAAGAAATCAGACTTTGTTTTAAAGACGGTATGTACAAGGTTTATTATCCCGATTGCAGCAAACGGACACAATAGAGTAATCACCGGAAGGGAATATCTTGCTATTGCATGTGTTGCTCCGTATGCCAGCCAGAAAAAGCATACAGTCAGCACAATCGGAAAGATCAGATATCTTCGCTTCCTTGCCCACCATATCCCTGGTATGGACAGAGCCAGCAGAGGGATCTGCACAAGGGCATTAATGATACTTATCCGTTTTGTATGGCTGTGGTACCAGAACCGGACAGATTCCATTGATTTATTTTTTAAATAAGTTAAAGGATTTTTTATTTCTTCTGCAAACGTTCCTGCAAACCCCTTTTTAAGCTCTGCCTTATCAATATCCTGATCTTTAAGCATATAATAATTAAGCGGCTTCTTATAGGTCACCAATGGAATAATTTCACCTGTAATTTTATAGGCCCTGTAAGTCCATGGAACAATACCAATCATAAAGATTACTGAGAAGATTACAACCTGCTTTATCTTGTTTCCGGGTGAAAAATCTTTGTTAATAATTGTAATGACCAGAAAAAACAGGGGGAATACTATTGAAATAGGCCGTGTAAGTGTCAGTATGGTCATTAAGACTGAGAAATATACCAGATATCGTGTTTCTTTGAGTTTATAGAATTTATAAAAGAAATAAGCAAAGGAGACTAAAAACAGAGCATAAACAGACTCGCTGAACGGCCCCATTGCCTGAAGCATCGGCAAAGGATACAATGCCCAGATCAGGCCGGAGATTATGGCTATATTCTTCTTCTCAAATATCATTAAGCTTAAATAGTAAATAATTATACATGCCAGGCTCTGATACAGGATATTGATTATTGCGTTTATCCAGAACTCTTCGCCGAACAAATAGAACTGCAAGGCTAAAATAAAGGGGTAGACAGGGGGTCTTGAGAGACTCGGATATAACTTCCCCCCTTTCCCGCACGTTTTATATCCTTCTCCTGCAACTATGTTTCTTGCAATCGCGGCATAGTCATCGCTCTTGCCCCCTTCCCACTCGAATTCTCCCGGCACATTTGCCCAGCCAAGACGGCCGGCAAATGGCTGGTAAACTGAAACAGCGAAAAGGAGCCTGGCAATTACGGCTATGAGAAAAATGATTAATACAGGCTTTAAATGCATTTTTTTCATTATAAGTACCCCTATTCTCCAGATATCCCGATCGCTGTCAACGAATGTGGCTCAAAGGTAAATTCAAAAGGATTTTGATTAACCTTAAACTCGCTGTGCACTACCTTTACGTTTTCAGGATTATCTTCATTTGTGGCATCTACAGCAGGCCCGTTCAAGACCCACGCGCTTGCCTTCTCTGCCGGAACAAAGTCTTTTAACTCAATGGATGCGGTTATGCCTTGATCCATGTTTTTGTTTATTACCATCAGATAAACCCTGTCTCCATCCCTGTTCCTGGCGGCGTTAACCGATAAATACGGTATGCGTGTATCCAGGGCAGGGATGTATTTTTCAAGTTTCACGTCCTTAAAAAACGCCCTGCCTTTGAGAGGGCCCTTCACCCCGATTCTCCGTGCTCTTATAATAAGATAGCGGGTATTTGAAGACGTTTTATAGACAGTCTCTAGATATTGCCACTCCGCTGTTCCGGTAATCTCCTTTGTAGCGGCTGTTGAAGGATTCCTGCCCCGGTTACTGTTGTCCAGAATCTCAAGGCATACGCCTTTTTTACCGGTCAATCCCTCAGCCCTGATGTAGCCGGACAATCTGTAATACGTATCCGGCTCAACTCTTGCCCGCTTTATGGAATGATAATAATTGAACTCTTCAGGATTTTTAAAATCTATTTCAAGCGCGCCCTCTTTTTCTTTTGCATAAACTCCGGGGAATTCTCTTATATTCCATTTTCCGGACAACAAATTCTTTTTTATAATGGTGCCGCTTTTTATCCGTTTGACAAGCATCCTTATATAAGGTTTATATTTACCTGTCTCATATGAACCGGTCTTAACATCAGTATCTATCAGGATGTCTCCGAAATGTTTGTTGTATAGCTCGTACACATAGAAATTCGGCCGTTTTTTATAGGTTATGGGGTTGCGGTAGTCGTGTTTCATATAATCAAGACGCCCGCCTTCCGATTTTATCATTCCCCAGTAGCTGTTGGAGAACTGCCAGTAGTTAGCCATTATTACATTGTGGCCGGGCTTCATAAATATACGCAACAGCTCGGCATTTATCAAGGCCGTGCCAAGTGAATGCCTGTACGGGACAGGTTTGTCCTGTACAAAACCGCCGTTGTATTCAGTAATGGCAAGCGGTATGTCCCTGCCCGATTTTTCTTTTAAAAGTTTAAGTGTCTGCGGAAAGTCAAACCTGTCTTTTAAAACAGGTATGGCCAGAGATACACTGAATATCCTCTCCGGTCTCATACGTTCCAGTTTTTTTCCCCATACAGGTGTGGGATAGGTATGGATAATCCCGAAATCCAATTTGCCTTTTACTATCCCCAATACCCTCCTGTTCCAGTCGGCTGTATGTAAAACCAGACCTATTTTGACAGAGGGGTCTGCTGCCTTCATTGCCTCATAATATTTCAGATATCTTTTCGCATATTCCATAGGCAAAACCTTCTTTATATCCCTGTGATTCCCGTGCCAGACTTCATTTCCGATCTCGAAATATTTTACCTTGTAAGGATTTTCCGCCCGCTCTGCTGCCCAGTCCCTGCCGCCATTTGGGTTGCTTCCGTCATCAGGAGCATTGAGATACTCAACGAGGTCAGCTGCATCCTCTTCATTGCCGGTAAAATAACTCACTGTAATCACCGCTTCCGCGCCTATCTCCCCGGCGGTCTCTAAAAACTCGTCTATTCCGTATAAAAACCGTTTTCTCCCCTCACCGACAGCATCCTTCCAATTATAAGAATGCGTGCCGCAGCCGCCTGGAAATCGCAATATTGTTATGCCGGCCTGTTTTGATAAATCTATTACCTCTTTTACCGATTTATTCTGTTTCGGGTACCATACACCGGCGCCGTAATTCATGGTAGACCGGCGATATTCCCATGACTTCTTATTATGCCTCTTAAAAGTCCCATAAGCCGCGGGGTCATAACCAATGAAATTATTGCCGTAAACATTTTTATTTATCTCTCCGATCTCTCTGCCCGCATAAACCGTTATGACATTGTCGCTACCGTATACAAACTTAATATTGAAGAAACCGAGCAACAATATTGCCAACAGCGCTGAATTTATTTTTTTTGCAGTTAGCCGCATATCTTATAAACTAAACCGCTCAATTTTCGATTTTGCTTTCTTCTGCATCAGGATCGGTATCCCGGTTGAGAATGAAAATTTTTCTTCCCCTTCAGGGGAAGTATTTCCGGGTGTAGCTAAGAATTGTTTATTATATCATAAGCGATACTTATTATATCATAAACCCTGATACATCGCAGCAAAAACGATAAATCGAGAAATGCTTCCAATGCTCTTGATTATATGGCCAAATCCTGTCATCCGTTAACTTCTGTTTCTTCTCGAGCATACAGCTTCATATAAAAGCCTGCTTCCAGGAATGATATCTCTCCATTCAGTTGAATATGGTGATAAGATCGGGGGGGAGTCAGGACGTTCTTTTACAATACGAAGCTTATTTTGAGAACAGTCAATTTCAAGTAAATCTATAAATTCTTTTTTATTGATCAAAGCTTTCATTGAAAATTTAACAATATGTTCAGATGGATAGGAAATAGTTTCAGTATCTATAAACAAAGGTATTCTTTTTTTTGTGCTGCCAATCTTTTCCCATCTTTCAGATAGAACTGCAGCAGCAACGCTGCTTTTTTGCGTGATAGAACCATCCTTGATTTTTTGAGGCTTTTTACGTTTTACAATTAATGCGATATTCGGAAACTTCGGCGGCTTAACAACCGGTCCGGTTTTTTCAGGCTTTTCTCTCTTCTCTACCTTTTCTACCGGTTCTGTCTTCAGCAGCTCTTCAGGCTTTGCAATTACTTCAGCTTTGGGAGGCACTTCGGACTTCAGCGTTTCTTCAGACTTAAGGGCTGTTTCGGCTTTGGAGGGCTTTTCACTTTTTACTGCTGCTTCAATTTTAACAACCTTTTTACTCTTTACACTTACTTTAGCTTTGGCAGTCTTTTCAGCCTTGGCAGCAGGTCCGGTTTTTTGGGGTCTTGCTATCTTTTTAATAATTTCATTCCAGGAAGACTTTTCAGCCTTAACTGCCGGCCTGGCCTTCAGAATTTTTTCTTTTTTCGGATCCGGTTCAGGCTTTTTTATTTCTTTAATCTCAACAGCAGGCAGGCTCCGGAGGATGCCTTCACTTTTCAGATCGGGTTTAAAAGGCGGATCAGACGTCATATCCCCTGTCGTATCCTGTTTCGCTGATGATTGCTCCGGGTTTACTGTTTCCTCCTTTTCCGTTAATACACTCTCTTTTTCCTGATCCGGCTGTTCTTGCAATTGTTCAAACGGTTCCTCAAACGTCTGCCCACCGGTTTGACCGTCATCAGCGCTCATGGTCTGTTTCCTCTCAATATCTTTATTGGTTACAGATTCCGTGACCGCTGGATTAAAACTTTTAAGACCCTTATTGTACATATTTATTATTACAATAAAGGTAACCACGAAAATAATAAATAGAATCGCTGCAATCGGGATATATCTCCGCCTTTTCTTTTCCCGGTCTTTTCCCGGTGCTGCAATATCATCAGGGGCCGCCTGAACCGTATCCGGCTGAGACACTTTATCTTTTTTAATTTCTGTATCCCGGAAATCAGATACCTGGTCAGGCATTATCTCTTCTTCATTACTTTCTGTTGCTTCAGCGGCAGACTCTTTGCTGTCCGGAGCCGGTTCATCCGGCGGCATATCATCGAGGGCGGACATTAATCGCGAAATCTCACTTTTAGTCTCTTCATTAATCTCATGAAACATTATTCCCGCTGCATATTTATACCAGCCCTGCTTTTTCCAGACAACTTCTCCCAAAACAGTAACAGACAGATCACCCTGAGGATGCTTTAATCTGAATTCCAGGATTTCTCCACGTCCGAAACCAAAACTTTGCGACTCCAGGCTGAAGCCTTCGCACGATAAATTTCTTGTTATACCGACAGAATGCACTGCCGCCTTTTTTAACTCTTTAAATTCTGCAATAAGAAATATATCGATTCTCTTTAATTTTCTTTTTTCATATGGCATTGTAATTTCCCGTGTTAAAAAAGGACAAAATACTTCCCTTATATTTTCTTTAAACTTTGTGCCTGAGCAGCTGCATTTATTATATGGCATTATGGGGCAGGATTAAAAATGCAAAAAACAGGAGGGAACAATTTTTGATAATCTATGGCCGGTATTATATGCGGGGATTTCAGATAATCTGTTCTTTATTGAATAAATTGGAAATAAAATGCATAAATTTCATTCTCTTTCTATTCCAGAATGTCTCAACAAGTCCAACCTTCCATACCTCATTTTCTTTCAACATTCTCAATCGTGCAGGCTGTTCCGATTTTTTGTTTGAGATAATTATTTCAGCTTTATGTTTTTTAATAAAACCCATTTTCCACCGGCTATGTTCCAATATCATTTCCATATCGATTGTACTGCGGAAAGAACTCCAGTAATTATTGAACATTACCCCCCCGCTCTTAAAATCTTCAGCAATATCTTCTTTATTAATATCCCTGTTCATTTTTTCCAAAGCCTTATGAACATCATTGATAATTGTTTTATGGGATTTATTTGACAATAAATTCCATACGATTTCATATTCACCGTTTTCCAGGGAGATAAAGAATTTTTCCGCTGAATCAAGGATTAAATCCGTAGATTTACTGTTATCTTCAGCATGTGCCTCACAGATGTTGAATATGAGAACACAATTGATGGAAAAAACAAGGATTATTGAGAGGAATCTATGCATAAAAAGTTTGATCCGGGAAAATCAATGGCTTATGGATTCCTGCCGGCGATCTCCGGCTTCAGCAGGAATCCATAAGACTTGATACATTCAATTTTAGTGATGCGCAGTGGTGGTGCTGCCGCCGCCGCTGCTGACAGCCAGGGCAACCCCTGCTACTCCGGCTGCTATTACTGCTATGGTCCCGGTAGTTCCAAGGGCAAATCCTGTTCCGGTTGCAACACCTGCGGCAGTACCGGCTTCAGCAGCAGCCAGCGCATTTGCAACATCTGTTAATCCTGCTGCATTCAGAGCAGATACAAGATTTTCCTGCTCTGCCACTATATGCCCGAGGACGTTGCCGGTTGTTTCATCTATTATGGGCAAAGCTACCTGATTGCCTGTTAAAACCGGGGCGGCTGAGCCCTCCACATAAGTCCCGCCTGCGCTTTGCGCCAGGTCCTTTGCTACTTCCTCTGCTGCTATTGTTTCTGTTTGAGCATATGATGGCGATACAAAACCAATGTTAAATGCAAGAAACGAGAAAACAGCCGTTAGCGCGATCAGTTTTTTCATTTTTCCTCCTCTTTTCATTTTTTCCTCCGTAGTAAGGAGGAATTTATTTTTATAAATTGCGATCTAATGTTATCTATACCGCATTTTTCTCTCCTTGTCAATTAAAATTTTTACATCTCTGCCGATAAAGTCAAAGAGCGTGCCAAAGTGGTCTATATCCTGTCCAGTGTCCCGTGTCCATGGAGTAAGCGAATAATGAAAAACAGTTTTTGAGTCAGCGCCCGTGAACAATCTTATGGGGATGGAAACACTGAAGCCTTTATCGTTATATCCTTTATTGAATTCGTCGGTAAAATCGGATGTATCGGTAATGGTATACCATACTTTCAAGACCACTCCGTTTATGAACTTCGATACACTGAATCTTGCCCCATTATCACCTGCCAGAAATCTTCCGGCCTTCACATCTACTGCAATGTCTATTTCAGGAATATTTAATCGTGTATTTATGAACGCGGTGGTATAGAAATCTTTCACATCATCGGCTTTAAATTTAAAGGGGTTATCCGGATCCCTTTTTTTCACAATGCTTCCACTGAGACCTGACAGTATCCTCCCGTCAAAAAACGGCTTTGCAATCTCTGCGTCAAGCCCTGCATACTGAACCTCCAGATATCCTGCGGAAATCTTTCCATAGAGTTCATGCCCTGTTTTCTGAATCTGGTCAAACAATAATCTTCCCATACCTACCTTTTCCTTTTTATATAAAACAATGTCACTCCTTACAGGTATTGAGAGGGGTTCGTTAACCGTGGAAATATTATTCAGAGGATACCCTTCAAGCCCGGTAAAGACCGTTGCCCCGCTCCATGGGTTGTAACTTGCCCATCCGGAGAGCCCGAATCTGTATTTAAAAAAACCCGACGGGTCATTCAGGAATGTTTCAAGGGAGGGTTTGATGCCGTATTTGAATTTCTTTTTATATCTGCCCTGAACACCGCTTATCTTTGATACATCGGTCCCTATACCGGCCAGATAATAAAATTCGTTCAGAGTGAGATTTCCGGCATACAGATCATTTATATCTGATTTAATAGTGTTAAATTCAATCTTCGGGATGCCGTTTTCCTTGAGGGTGATATAAATCTTTTCAATATTTTCGGGTATCATTTCAACAATTGTCTTCAGGATCACCCCGATTGCCTTTGTGCTGTAATAGTATCTGTCATTCTCTGCCTCTATCCAGAGCGCATCCCCTTTCGCAGCAACCCATATATCACTGAAACCCGAATAATATAATGCCGTTGTTATTCTTTCATACAGGGGATTTTTTCTGCGAGCCTGATTTTCCTTGTAAGGAGGATCGTATATCGGGATAAGAGGTTTGCCGATATCAAATGCCATTGATACATTAAAACCGATTTCATTGCCTCTTTGATATGTCAGATCAAATTCAGACCATTTAGCAGGCTTATATCGAAGACCGAGATTATATTTAGAGGGGACAGGCCCTTTAAAATATTTGTCCTGGGCAGGATCTCCGGTTTGTTCGTGATATTTAATCGGGCTGTATTCAAACATTAAGGCGAACTTGTCGGAAGGGACAAACTGAACACCCCAGAAAACCTGTGAATCCCGGAGCCACTTCTTCGTATCGCTGAACATCTCCAATTCTATGCCTTCGCCCTGTTCCGGCAGGGGGGTTTTGCCGAATCTGCCGTTGCCGAATCCGAGCGTAAAGTCAAAAGGATATATCTGCCTGCTTGCAACTATGTACTGGGATGAATAAATACGTGTACCGTGAGGGTCCATGAAGCCGATTGCCAGGGCAGGCATATATTTGCCCTCGTGAAAGAACCGGTATTTAAGATCAAATGCCTTGTCTTTGTAACTACCATAAGAATTACTATAAGATTGATCAAAACCAGGGACCCCGATCACTTCAGTTATCCTGCCGGCAATCTCAAATCCCTTCACGGGGCTAATCACCCCATAATAATATCTGTAAGGTTTTATTTGACTGAAACCAAGCCGGTAGCTCTCCTCATTTATAACCCTTGCCGTCGGTATTTCCATGAGACCTGTGCCGCCCCGGTTTGAAGGGTATGTGAAAGGCTCGTCAGCCGCATGTGTCGCAGCAGGCAGTAAGCAGTAAGGGGAAAGTAGTAAGCAAAGTGCAAAAAGCAGTATGCGGCAGGCACTATGCCTCCTGAAATACATTATCCCCTGCTTGTTTCCTCAAATATTTCCATAGCCGATTTATATGCACAAGATGGTATACCTTAAGGTCTCAATATCCGTTATACTGCGCACTTTTCACCCTGTTTAAAACACTACAATGGCCACACCGGCAGCTATTGCTATCTGGTATAGTACCTGAGTTATGTCTTTGATCTCCCTTAACCATGCAATACGATCCAGTTTTTCAGGCACAACGATTGAATCCCCCGGTTCAATCTCTTTTATATCCTCACCGAATGCAGTAAGCTCCCACCTGGATTTCGAACTATTCCAGTTAAAAAAACCTTTTGACAGCTTCATTGCAGTACCATCGACTTTCAAAACATAGACATTATCTTCGTCTGCATATTTTGTATATCCACCCGCCATTTTAATATAATCCTTATAATCAATCCTGTCGGAATAAACAAAGCTGCCCCGGGACATTACAGCGCCCACCACATTTACCACACTGTTCTTTACCGGGATAAAGAGGCTGTCTCCATCTTCAAGCTCAATATCATAGTCACTGTTTTTTAACAATCTGAGATGGGCAAGCCTTATCGACATTCTTCCTGTTGCCTTAAGTTTCCTGAGCGATTTAATAAATTTCTGTTTCTGCTCCAATTCCACTTTTTTTGCCTCTATTTCTTCTCCGGATAATGCCGCGGATACCTGCACCGATCCCTCAGCAAGCAATTCCCTTTCAAGTCTTACGATCATCTCCTCAAGGCTGCTTTGCTGTATTTTCCTGACCCTGTCCCTTGTAAATACTGCTCCTCTTAAGTATGCCCTGTCTGTATAACCCCCTGCTCTATTGATAAGAGTAGACAATCTCTCGCCTTTTTTTATAATGTATCGGCCCGGGAAGTTAATTTCACCTGATATGGCAATGAATCTTTTTTCCTGCCATTCCGGTATGCGTTTTATGAATACCCTGTCGTAAGGCTTTAATACCAGATTATGTGAGGAATCATTCTGCATGGCCAGTCCGAGGTTTATTGTCCTGTAATCTATTCCGGCTCTCTTCCCGTTATCTATCGTATGAGAAGATATCTCTGCTTCATTAAGATAAGAGGATTCAAGAATATTGCCTGCGGTAAATACCAGGTCGCTGATACGCATATCTTCGGTAAGAGGGTATTCACCCGGATTCTTTATATCTCCTTCTATGGATACAGTCTGCTTATATCTTTCTTCCCAGAGGGAATGGATTACAATCCTGTCTCTGTCCTGAAGCAGCAGATTTTCCTTCGGGTCTTCAGTCATTGCAAGCCCGACATTGAAATAGACTTGGGTAACCCCTCCATTCTCATCTACCCTGAATATCTCGCCTTTTTGAAGAGAGGCATCTTTAGTGAGTCCGCCGGCCTCAAGTACAGCGTCTCTGATTTTGTAATTATCAGGGAGATCAAATGTGCCTTTTTTCCTGACTTCCCCCTCAACTGTTACAGACGGTTTATCTTTAAAAACCCACATGGAAAAGATATATATCGAATCCTGCGGTTTCAGTTTGATATTGTCAGCTTCATCATTATCAAATAAAAGCCTGCCGGGACTAAAAGGTATTAACTCTGTCTCAAGTCCGGGCGGCCTGAGTCTTTTAATCAGGGCATATTTAAAATAGGTCTCCTTTAACAGGTCTGTCGTATCCTTTATCAGGTCTTTAATCCTCATGCCTGCTTTATATTCATATTTCCCGGGATGTTTGACATTGCCGTTAAGAAATACCACGTTTACATCCCTGTCGACTATTGAGAATACCTTGACCAGATCACCGTCCTGGAGCATGAAATCCTTTGCCCTCGTAAGATTCCTGTCGTTGATATCAACCACTATCTGTCTCTCATTTTTCTGTATCCTCTCTACCTGTATCTGCTGTGTGTAAGCGCCCGGCGTTACGCCGCCTGCCATATTAAAGAGATTCATGAGATCATACCTGTTCTTAAGCTCATATATGGCGGGTCTCTTGACATTTCCGGCAATCCCGACAAGCGGGCCTGTTGTAGGGATAAAGATCACATCTCCTGACTGAAGTATCCTGTCCTGGGTTTTATCCCCTTTAAGCAGAAAGTCGTAGAAGTCCATTACTACAATAGTCTTATCATTTCTCTTTAACTGTATATTGCGCAGGGAACCTATTTCCGTAGGTCCTCCTGAGGCAAGAATGGCATTTGTTATTGTTGAAAATGAGCCAAGCGCATAACTGCCTGGGCTTTTTGCCTCGCCAAGCACAAAGACCTGGATGCTCTTCATCACTCCGAGGGTAACGTTTATCTTGGCTCCGATGATCTTGTTGGTTTGATCCGTAAGATAATTTCTCATCTCGTCAAAACGCATCCCGGCAACCTGAAGAGGGCCGATAGGCGGGATTGTTATTTCACCATCTTTATTAACAACAAGATTGTACTGGGCATTTACCCTTCCCCAGAGGAGTATTTTTACTTCATCCCCCGGCCCTATAATATAATCCGGCGAAACAGGGATATCTTTCAGGGGAGTTAAGGGTTTTGAAATGGCCTTTGAAAAAAATTCATAACCAAACGGCCTTAAATCGGTAGAGATGCTCTGATACGGCCCGACAGAACGGTATCTATCGAACAATGACATCGGCCCCTTGTCCTTTATAAGAGGTTCCTCTGTTTCCTTCAGCACTTCCTCTTTTCCCCCAGCTTCTTTTTCCTTAATGCCTTTAATCTCTGGACGCTTCTTTAGCGATTTTATGGTTTCAGGTGCTAAACCCCCGCCTGTTTTATTAATCCCAGCTTCTATGGCGGTGTGCTGTTCAGGAGATAATTCCGGCAATGTATCTGCCGGCTCCGTCGGACCCTGAATCTGTGCATAAGCAATACTGTCAAGACAGGTGATGCCTGGTGTATAAAACGTAATAAACAAAAATGTCATGAGAAATAAACAGCGCATGGTTCGCGGCATAATCTTCTCCCCTCTCTCCTTACTCCTTACTTTTCTTCAGGTTTTCCCGTTTTTTAATATTCCCGATATACTCAATAAAAAAAGCTATTAAAACCGCTGCAAACAAGGATGTAACAAATGAAAGCATAATGTTCTTCCTTATCTTTGGTTTAATTTTTTTATCAGGCACCTTTGGCGGGTCAAGTATTTTAAAGGCGAAATTCTCCTTAACCTCCGCCATCATTGATGTCTCTATCTGTTTGGCAATAAGGGAATAGATTTTCTCCCCGATTAACGGGTCTGCATTTTTATCAATCAGCGACTCAAGATATTTTTTATTTGTGTCGGCAACTCTCCTGGCCTCACTGCTCATATAATCCGTAAGCTCCGTTAATATGTAGTTCAGTATATCAGCGGCAGTCTTTGGATCTGTAAACTCTGCTGAAAGTTCGATTATACCTCCCTGTTGATTAAGCGTAACCTTGAAAACATTTTTTAAATACCTGATGCCGTTCCATGTCTTATTGGTATCCGGCATTTCTTTTAAAGCCTCCTTCTCGAAAAAAACAGATAAAAGGTTATATCTCTTAATCACTCTTTCCATTAAAATATTGCTTTTGAGTAACCTTACGATTTCAGAAACATTTGATGCCGGTGCCGTAGATATGCCAAACTGAGCTGCAATCGTACCCATGCCGCTTTGCTCCCTTGACTGGGCAGCAGGTATGATGGCAGCCGTTGCCTGATATATCCTGGGGGAAAGAAAAGAGCTGATGCCGGTTGCCAGGACAGAAACTGCAACAATTATGAAGATTAACCCGTAATGCTTTTTAAGCACATTGATATAATCCAATAAATTTATTTCATCATCATATTCTTCCATGTCCTGCATATCATCTCCTCAATGCCTTTTTTATTGCAATTCTCCGAGCACTGTTCCCCGTAAATATTATTCCCCTTGAATAAGCTTTATCAGTATAACCTTCTGCTCCCCTAATAGGTGAAGATAATGTCAATTATTTTACTTGCTTCGGATAAGCATTAAAATGAAATAAATTTCATTATTCTAAATAGGAATGTTTTTTTATTCAAGATGGAAAATCGACAGATGATAAATTGAATATTACGGCAATTGCTTCCTCGTAGCACTCAATTTGATAATCCGCAGGTTTTCAATGAAATTGCCAATAGATGCCACAACAATACAAAGGACTAACAGCATTAACCATGAATCAAAGTTGAAGAGCACAAAAGCGAAAAAAGACATCAGGGAAGACAGTATCCAGATTATTCTTACTACACGGCCTTGCGGGATTCCCGACCTGATCATAAGGTGATGTAAATGTGTCTTGTCTGCTCTGAAGGGGTGTCTCTTATTTTTAACTCTGATAATTAAAACCCTTAAGGTGTCAAATATGGGAATTCCGAGGACTACTACCGGTACCATGGGGTTTATCTTTCCCTGCCCCTGCGTAAGCAGGATTGCCATAACAGCAAGAGAAAACCCGAGGAACAAACTTCCCGAGTCTCCCATAAATATTCTTGCCCTGGGATAGTTGTATCTGAAGAATCCGAGCGTAGCGCCCAGGTTGGCAAGGCTTAGATAAAGGACAGAGCTGTTGCCGCTAATAGAAGCAAAAACGGCAAATGACAGAAAGGCTATGGATGAAATACCGCAGGCCAGCCCGTTTAACCCGTCTATTAAGTTAACAGCATTAATAACACCGAACACCGCAAAAAGAGTGACTGGGATTCCCCAAAGGCCGAGATGTATTTCACCAAAACCGAACAGGTTCCCTAAATTTTCAACCCATATCCCGGCGCCAAAAATAATGATTGACGTGGCGACTATAGAGAATACCAGTTTTACTTTCCAGTTAGTCCCCCTGACATCATCAATGATGCCGAGCAAAAGCATTAACGCAGAAGATGAAAGATATGATCCTATAACTCTATCGATTGAAAAGATAAAAGGCGAGACAAGAAGCACAGTTAATGCAATAGCTACACCGCCGAACTTCGGAGTTGGGTGTGTGTGTATATGTCTTTTGCCGGGCAGTGCAATCGCGCCGTTATTGTTTGCCAGCAATATTATGGATGGTATTGTAGCAGATGAAATAATAAATGAAATTAAACAAATAATAAATGGCATAAAAATAATCCTGTCACCGACTATTGCAAATTAATTATTAGTGTTATTTTCTAGGGGAAAGTATAGCACGGTAAAAAAATATGTCAATTTATATGGTTTACTATGCAGTTTCTCTGACACTGGATAAAGCGATTTCATGTTAAAATTCCTCTCAGGCACTTGTAGATATTATCGAGTAATTCAAACCATTTCTAAATAGGGGAATTGCTGTTTTTAAATAGGGGATATTCCCGATATGCTTTTAAAAATCGGGGTTACTTTAGTTGGAATTGACGTATGTTGAATCAGTTATCAAATCCCCAATTGTGGTTTGCTCCTTGCTCCCTACTGCATACTCCTTATCTTATATATAGCTTTTTCCAGCTTTTCCCGCATCATATCATTTCCTGCTAATCCTTTATCCCTACTACGTTTCCGGGTTTTCCTGTTGACGTCATCCATTTTCCATAATACAATATCTCTTTAGTGGGGATTGACTCATACTGGATCAGAGCGTCAGTCCTTTTGCAATTTTAATTTAGGCGGGCAGTGCAGTAGACAGCAGTTTTAACCCCGGGTGAATTCATTAAAAAAATTTGCATAAACCTGTTGTATGTTGCACGCAAAAAACAGTTATGTAACTGAGAGGGCGGAGTTGTGAATACATAGTTTGGGCTACTGCATTATTTCATCTATCAAGTTTTTGTAGGAAGCCATAATTTTATCCCATGAATAGTTCTTTGTTATGCATGATCGCGCATTCTTTTTAATTCTTTCAGATAAACTCGCATCATTGTAAATTTTATAAATCTTACTACAGAACTCGTCAGGAGTGTCCGCTACAAGAATATCCTGCATGTCCATAGCCTGCAATCCAAGCAGTCCCAGTGAAGAGGTCACAACCGGGACTCCCATCGCCATCGATTCCAGTATTTTATTTTGAACTCCTGCTCCAATCCTTATCGGGCAGACACTAACCATCGCATCATGGGCATAACTCAATATGTCATTGACTTTACCAACGACATTGACTCCCGCGATTTTGCTCAGTGATTTAACTGCAGGAGTCGGGTCTGCACCGATAATCCAGAACGTGCTGTCAGGGTATTCCGCTTTTATCTTTCTAAATATGTCCCGGGCAAAATAGTACGCTGCATCCGCGTTCTGAACGGTTCGCATGTTCCCGATAAAAACAATCTTTCCCCTTTGAAATTCAGCCGGCTGGGCAGATAACCTCTCATAATCAACGCCGTTGGGGATTACCCGTATCCTGTCTGAAAAGGTGGGGGCATATTTCCGCAGATAGTCCCTGTCATGGTCTGATACAAGGACGCTCCTTTCAAAATGCCTCAGGCACTCTATCTCATACTCAAGGCATCTCTTCTGCTCAAAGCTGTATATATATTTCTTGAGTGACCTGTTCCCGGCGGTTTTTGCATGCTTATAATTCTGCGAAATTGCATCTGTCATCTCGCAGACTTTTGGCATGTCCCGGATGTCCTTTACATAAGATGCCGTACGGATCAAGTGTGAAAAAAGCATATCATGTTCGGGCGCGAGTTTTTTCACCAAAGACAGCATCTTCCTGTTGTAGAAATAACCGCTTTGCAAAGAATCACCCGCAATAAGATTTTTCATTGCATTCAGGCCAGACAGGTAGCCGGGCTGCTTAATTTTATATACCCTTTCAAACAGCCCATCCTCCGCAACCGACCTCTCTTCTTCATCGGTGGAGTAAAGAGATACCAGCGTAATCCTGTAATAGGCGGACAGGTATTTGGCAATGTTGTATATTCGCAATTTGTCCCCGCCAATTACCGGAAATGGAAACCTTGGAGTTAGAAGAAGTATTTTCTTCACTCTGTTACCTCTTGAAAAAAATCATGAGCCTTTATTGAAAAAGATGCCATGCCCCTCCCGTACCGCTAGATCCACGCGCGGGACTTATAGTAAAGCAATGCCGTCAGTTCCCGCATAACCTTGATCCCCGTTTCCATCTCCTGCCATAGACGATACCTCATAACCGTGTGTTCCCCTATATCGTCCTTCAATTCCCTCGTCCTTGCCGGCAAGACATAGACATTTTTAAAACCACACGCCCTGAATGTTAATAAGGACCTTTTTATATGGGTTGGCGAAGTGACCAGAAGATATTTGTCACGGCCAATATCGCCAATCCCTGCTTCTTTGATATAAAGAGCATGTCCCCTTGTATTCATCGCCTTTTTCTCAAGCAGCACCGCATCTTCACTGACGCCCCTTAATATCAACTCCTCACGGATCCTCCATAAAATACTGTCTTCCAGGTCCGTAGTAATCTTATTAGATATGATTACTTTGGCATCAGCCGCTTTTTTATATGCCTCAGCAGCATAAAAAGCGCGTATCAATGTATCGGGATTCGGAACATCTCCCGCCGGCAGCAGCACGATAAAATCAGGGGAATTGATGTTTTCCCCCTCGGCCATCCAGTTCTCCAGCATATGAGGAACGCCCGCAAAGGAGATTATCACATAAATGGATGTGATAATCCCGGCCGTCAGGAATATTGACCGCAGTACGGAGCTGATCCTGATTTTAAAGTCTCTGTTCACATGGGCAACTTTCTAATAATGTTTATAGAATATTCAATTCCTATCAGAGATGTCATAATAAAACCGGTTGTTATAAGCCAGAACACCACTGTCTTGAATTTAGGCAAGGACATTTTCCACATACTCCTCGACCAGCCCGGGGGAGATACGTGACAGGCAGTAACTGTCACGGTCATATCTGCAGTTCATCTGATCACAGGGGCAGCACTCCATCCTGCGATGAAATACCTTTATGTTCCCCTCGTGTATGGATAAAGGCTCAAACCTTTCCGGTGAAGATGGCCCGAAAAAAACTATTGTACGGATACCCAGAGCCCCTGCGATGTGGGCCACGCCGCTATCGTTTGCAATGACCAGTTCAGCCAGATTGACCAAAGCGACGAGTTCCTTCAGTGACGTTTTTCCCGTAAGGACCGTTGTCCTCTCCCTGGTCTTTTCGTCCAGCCGGTCGAATACCTTCATGGAAGTCTCTCTTTCATCGGCAGTCCCCACCAGCACGAAAGAAGCGTCCCAGTAATGTCCTGCGATGGAACTTATAAGCTTCGAGTAATACGCCGAGGGCCAGCGCTTGAATTCCCACACAGCCCCGGGCTGGACAAGAATAAACGGCCTGTCAGTAGAGAACCCAGCGGGACATATGTCCTGTGACAGTTTTTTCGAAAGGTCCCAAAATCGCAATCCTGAGCGGTAATCAGGGCCTCGGGGAAAGATTCCCGCATCCCGCATGGCAAAATAAAAGGTCTCGACTTCGTGGCGATCCCATTTTGCCCTTCTATCGGCCCTGATGCCGAATATCTCCTTGATCCGGAAAAGGTCAATCGTGACCCTGAATCGCGTTCCGGCACATACGCGCGCCATGACAGCGGCAAAATTACCCAGGGAAGAGGTCCTTAGATCGACTATCATTTGAGGCCTTTGTTCCTTAAGATATTTTTTTATAATTGAACGTGCGGCCCTTTCATCTGTTTTTTCATTGTCCCGCATCTGACTGCAGTGTCCCTTGCCGTAAGGGACCTCAACAACTTCTGAAACAGAGTCCAGAGGGAAAAGGAGGTCCTTTAGCCCCTTTTTTACAACATATACTATCTTGGCATTACCGAATCTTTCCGCAACAGCAGACATTAAAAGTGAAGAAAGCACTATATCCCCTACGTTATCAAGCTTGATCACCATTATACTGCTGATCAATGTATCGTCAGGCACCCTGTTTTTAAACAGGGTTTTGTTCAGAAGGAAAGAAAAGAAGTACATTGCCAACGTTTCTATCCTGCGGATGATAAGTTTGATCTGGGCGAATATACTCATTATCAGAAAAAAGAGTGTAATCCTTTCGAAAAAAAGTTGATACTTTAAATTTATTGATCCCTGATAAATCATCGGGGTTATAGCCCATATTGTAATTTTTCCCAGGCAAACACTTTAATGAAAGCAAATTTTGATCTGATTTAGATACTATCATAGAAATATAACATTCAAAATTATAATAATTATGTCGAGGAAGGTGTGCAACGCATTATCTTTTAGACGGGAAAATATTGCCCTTAATTTTATTGATGAGAAAAAAGAAAGCCTTTCTTTTAGAATAAAAAAACTTTAATAAATCAATCATTCGAAGATTTTTCAGATACAGATTAACATATGCCAGCATTTGATATCTTTCCATCTCCTCATAAGTCAAGGTTTTCACTTCCAGGCTCCGCCCGCCATACTTATCATACTCCGCCCAGTTTTCCGATAGAAGGCGGTATCCACCCTCACCATTCTTTGCCATGTTGTATACCCTCGTTCCTGGATAAGGAACCATAATTCCAACGGCGATAGTCGTTGGATTAAGTTCGGCAGCCAGATCAATAGTTTTTCGTACGGTTTCTTTAGTCTCATTTGGGTGCCCGATTATAAAAAAGGTCTCTAATGCAAGCCCTGCCCCCTTAATAATCTTGACCGCCTTCTTTATTCGTTCAACAGTGATCCCTTTTCCGACCGCCTTTAAAATCTCATCGTCGCCTGACTCAACGCCTATCGATATGCTAAAACACCCGGCCCGCTTTGCCAGGTCAATCAACTCCGGATTTACTATATTTGCCCGTGTATGCGCCGCCCATTTGATTTTTTTCGACAGCCCTGTTTCAATCATTAATTGAAGTACCTTTTCAGTTCGTTTATCGTTATTTAAAAAAAGCTCATCAATAAAACTGATCATGTGGCCCCCATAATGAGATACGGCATGTTCTATCTCCCGGCATATATTTTCGGGCGACCTGCTTCTTATTTTTCTACCCAGGACCTGCATGCAAAATGCGCAGTTGTAAGGACATCCTCTGCCTGACATCATGACATAATACGCGTCTTTGTCCTTTAATGCTTCCGTGTTATTGTCATAGTAGTGATGTAAAGCGGGCAATGGCAGTTCGTCCAATTGAGAACTTGTGAAGAAAGCCCGAGGTTCATTGACAATAATGGATTTTTCTTCACGAAAGACCAGTCCTCTGACGGATTTCAAATTCTGCTGTGAACTTCCGGATAAACAATCTAACAGTTCGAGCATTGTTTGCTCACCTTCACCGTATATACCATAATCGAAAACAGGGAATTCATCTAATGTTCTCTCCGGCAATGCCGTAACATGGCAGCCGCCTATGACAACAGGAACATTCAACTTTTCTTTTAATATCGATGCGATACTGGCAGCCTGGGTAATTTCATGGGTCATCGAAGATATGCCAATTATGTCGGGGTTATAACCTACAACATTGCGGGCCAGTATATCTTCAGTCAAATTATTGAAGTATGCATCAAATATTTTACAATCAAATCCATTCTCCTCAAGATATGCAGCTATATACGATATGCCAAGAACAGGTTTTTTATACCAGCTTGCGTATGTTGCAGGAGGCTTAATTAACGCTATTTTTTTTATCATTCTCCAATTTCCCTTCTGAATTTATAAATTCCTGCCCATCGTTAAAATCAAAACAATAAAATCCGCTTATTTTCTTTAAGCCACTTTCTCTTTTAAGGGATTTTAAAAGACAACCTGCCGTAAGGGAGATAAACAAAAAGATAAATAACAAAATAAAGTGTGAAGAACATTAATAGTGACAGGATCGTATCAAAAATCGTTATCAAGACCGGCCCGCCCCCAACAAAGGTCTGGAGCTGTATGAAAAGAAAAAAATAGACCGGGGTACCGATCAACGTCTTCTTATGAGTAACGAGAAAGTTTCCCATTTTCGAATAAAGATAGAAGAATAGATATGCCCCCAAAACCATTGTAGTCAGTCCGAAATTAGCATACAACTGTCCAAAAACAGACGTGTTTACCTGCATAAGATATTCGTTATGACCCATTAACCTGTCAAACATAAAGGCATCAAAATTATATTTATGCAATTCAAAGGGAATGAAAGGCTGCAACCCCAAACGCAAAAGGATGTTGCTGAAATCGAACCAGAACCCCTCCCCATGCAAAAATTCGTAAGACCTCCCGTATGAACCGAGTATCCATGCAAATCCAGCCGACGAACCGACGCCGACCCTTGCGATGATAAATGATATTGTTTCCTGCAAATTGGCACCTTCCAGTTTCATCAATATGATCAGAGATATAACCCCGCCGATCAAAAAGAAAACCATTACATGTTTCAGTCTTATCCTGGTAAGCAATGCGATAAAGCAGATAGTCCAGAGGAAAAAACCTATTACATTTGACTTGAACCCGAGAAAGGCAAATAGTATAAGCATAATGACTCCCATAATGATCCAGCCCCTGTTGCCGCGCCTCATGATTCCTGTATTTCTGTCCCCGGAATTCGCTCTCTCCTTTATTTGATAGAAACAATAAATTATAGACACATAGAACAGGATGAACAGAAAGTAGCGGACAAAACGCGTAATTATCCATCCGCCCCCATGGGCTATTGTAACCTTTGCGAAATTCGGCTCAACAGCAAAAATCGGAATCCCCTTATACAAAAACAACGCGAAAACCAGAAACAAACTAAATACAACCGCTGATTTGTAAGGGGCCAGATGGGTTAACGCATTTTTTCTGTTGAACTCAATATTGTATTCAGGTTTTATTGTCTTCCTGCCTCTTCCAAAGTAGCAGCCGAGGAACATGGCAACAATAAGATAGAAGAACTTTTCAGCGGAGTCGGGTCTGTTTGCAACTATCAGATGGACCCCGATAAAGTATGTATAAACACCCGCGCACATTGAAATAATTATCGGATGCAGAATAATTCGGGAACAAACAACATAATACAGGAAAAAGGGGAAGATAAGCAGAAGCAGGAGGTTTATATAATAATATGTATTCATAAAATCACAATCTCCGGATAACTATGATATGCGGGTATTATTGATTTTCATTTTCTTCCCAGGACAGCCTTTGACAAATTTATAAATTTCCGCCCAGTCTTTGAACCATACAACATCTGAAAACCGCCGGCCCGCAATGCGAGCAGAGGAGACAATTGAGTGCCTATGGTCTTGATCTGGTAAGTCGGATCCAGCACAAAACCCGTACTCGCATATTTCCCGAACACGGGCGTATGGCAAATACCGCAGTAGAAATTGGCCCCCGCATTCTCCCTGAACCGAACATACCGTTTTCCGTTCCATATCTCCTCAATACTTTCTTTTTTCAGGTCCCCCATTATGGTGGGGTTTGCACAGCAGGGCGTTATAATACCCGTTTCCGAAATATTCATCATTGAGAATGGGAGATCGCACTTCATGTATACCGGCTCCTTGTCAGCCTCCGTCAATTGCGTGTCCGGAAGGCAGTATCTCGGCATCCTGAAATCCAGACCCCTCTCCTTCGCCCTCTCAGCTGCGATATCAGCCATATCATTGGCATACTTCTGATGATAATAAAGACACTCATACCGCTCGGAAGGGAAGTTCGGTATGAAAAAGCTCCCCACTACACTGTCCACCCCGATATCCGCTGCCAGGTCAATAAGGTCCGGCAGCTCACTGACGTTCTTATATAAAAGAGTCATCCCGAGACCTACCTTCAATTTACTATTGATCTTTGAACGTTCATTGGTCAGTTTTTCAATGTTCCCGACTATTTTTTTGAACGGATAACGCCGTATGCTTTCATACGTCTCCCTGGTAGCACCGTCAAAAGAAATCCCCACAAAAGAAAATTTATTCGCAATGGGACCGGCAAACTCCCCTATCCGGTAACCGTTTGTGGTCAGTCTCACCTGGATCGAAGAATCGCTGTTGAACTCATCTGCCAGAAAGACCGGGAAGTCCTTATGCGTGGTCACTTCCCCGAGGCTGTTCCCGCCAAGGATCATCGTATTGACTTTTGGCAGGACCGTTTCAATAATGGTCTTCAGAAGCCGGGAATCCATATCAGGGCGGTTGTACTTTTTATCCTCTCTCATCGAAGGGCATATGGTACACCTGAAATTACAGGAATTAGTCAGTGAGAGATGAATGTTAAGCGGTGACGGCAGCTGCATATTTTTTTTCATTTTATTCTAAAAGTTATTGGACACTTATATATGATCAGCCGAAAGCCCTCTAATGTACTTGTCAATGGAGCAGATGTTTAAAATAGCATGTATCACATGGAGACACATGAGGCTGAATCTTCAATTCCCCTTTTCTTATCTGTTTAATACGCTCGTTGTTCCATATGTCAAGGATGTTTTCCTTCAGGCAGCTGCCGAGAATGGTATCAGCTACACGTTTATTCTCTTCATACAGCTCATTGTTACCGTTCAAGTGATAATAAAATTCCCGCTTTGTCCTGAAATAAGGGCACATTGCGACCTGGCCCCCTTTAAAGACCGATATACCGTGCCAGGGATAAGAACATTTGGTCTTTTTATCAACCTTAATATTGGGAAGCCTCAGGCCAATCCCCAACCTTTCGGCTTTTTTTGCGGCCAGGTCAAAGAGGCGCTTCTTTTCCTCATAGGGCACATTAAAAAAAGATATCTCTTTCATCTTCTCAATATGCACGATCACCGAGGAACAGTGAACATATTCAACTCCCAATTCCTTGGCAAAATCAAGGTAAGGCAAAATGTCCTGGTAGTTATCCGCGCGAAAAATATAATTCAATCCCAGGTGAAAAGGATGTGAAGCATTCCTTTTCTTATATTCCGCAAACAATTTGATCATATTGACGGTGTTTTCAAAGTTGCCCCCGGACTTTACCCTTTCGTATTTTTCAGGATCATAGGTATCCATTGAGATCAAGACCGTATTTATCTTCTTTTCAAATGTCTTTGCGATCTTCTCCTCATCCAGAAGAGAGGCATTAGTAAAATAGCCGATCTTGACATCGAAGCTCCGCAGATAATCCACGATGTCCCAGAACTCCCTGTTTATGAACGGCTCTCCAAGTCCCGAAACCAGATAAACGCTGTAAAGATACGGGAGGAGAGACTCCAGGTGTCTGACTTCCTCAAGCTTGACATTCTCCTTGAAAAACCCCCCGGTCGATTCAGTGTCAGATTTGTACAGCTCACGTTCACACGCCGGGCATGAAAAGTTGCAGAAGGTGCTGACCTCCAGCATGATGGTAAGCGGGTAGTAAGGCACATGCACAAGGCCGCTGTTACGGTTGAGTACGTATTTTACAGCATTGGCAAAACGCCTCGGTTTCATGAACTTTTTCCAGTCCACCTGTGAGGCCCCGTCGATCTGAAAATATGATTTCAACGCTTTAATCATTAATTCCCTTTTCTGTCAAATCCATACTAATAACCAACCATTTTCGAACCAAAACTCAAACTAATATTAGCAAAAAAACAGAACTTATTGCTCCTTGGTCCCGATCAATTCGAATTCCGGTGATATAAGCAATGAAATCGGATGGGTCATTCGTATGATTTTCCTTGTCAATTTTTTCCATGCAACCGGTGATGTAGCATACAATGGTAAAATCCGGCTTTCGATCCCGTGCGTTTCACGTAAGAGGTTTTTCAGTCTGAATGGATTTAACGGATATTCCATTTTCTCTCCATTTATTGGATTACGGCAGGGGAAGTCGGCCTTTTCCGCTATCTTCTTGGAATTAATAAACTCATTACATGCTTTTGTTATCTGTTCGCCGTACATGCCTTTGGTTTTTTCTGCCAGGACCGAAACAGTGTCGTTATCAATCTCTTTGAATTTTGATCTGATTAATTTCTTTCTCATGTTCAATAATGTATCCGGAAGGGACGATGATGCATTCAGAGGGCCATATTCAAGTTTATTTTGTATCTTTTCCCTTTGGAGGTTTCCAATAAAACTCAATGAATTGTTGCCGTCAGAAATAAAAAGAGTGCCCCCTTTTTTTAATGTCCTTGAGATCTCGGAAAGTGCCTGGTCCAGGTCTTTTACATGCGAAAGTATCTCGTTGGCAAAGCAGAAATCAAAGAACCCATCCGGATAATCAAGCGCAAGCACGTCCCCCACATCTGTTTTTACCATATTATCCAGTTTCAAATATTGCTGAAGCTTCCGGGAGGCGTCTATCCTTTCTTCGGAATAATCTACACCATACACATTATTACAATCACCTAAGATCGTGAATAGAATAGACCACAATCCGGCCCCGCATCCAAAATCAAGAGCGTTTGAATTCTTTTTGTTGATCAGTTCCAATATATAGTTAGCCCTGTTAATAAGATGAGGGAAGTAAGGTCCTTTGAGAATATGTTCGAAGTATCCATAAAAGATATCGCCAAACTCCGCGACAATCGATTTTTTATCCATTTCGAATACATATCTTAAACGTTCAAGTTTCTCTTCTACAAATAAATTGGTCATAAATGTCGTTGCTTTTTTCCTGTAAAGCTTTTTGTTGTTCAGGAAGCTATTGACCTACTCCTGCATCATTGATATTTCTTTAATTGTTTGATATCTTTTTTTGTACATAATAAAAATATATATTAACGTAAAGGTCAATAAACAAGAGAGCATTCTCATAATAGCATTTTCCCATGGAAACACAAAGTGCATCAATATCATTAAAACGAGGGCAGGGAAAAGGCAATAAAACATTCTAAAGTCAATAACTTTTATAGATTTCGAAACTATGTAATAAGCAATGATCAATGACAATATTTCAGTAAACAATTTTGTTAATGCAGCACCGACGTCAGGCCTCTGCATGTTCCCAATAAGTAGAAACCCCACGGTAATATTAAATATAAACGCAATATTGGCTAAAGCAATCATTCTTGAGCTTTTATCCATTGAGACCAGGATGCCTGTACACAAAACCCTTTGAAGCCCCATAGGAATAAGGCATAAACAGAGAACCTGCAATGTAAGGACCCCTTGTTCATATTCTGCAGAAAACAATGTTTTTATAAAGTAGTCAGCATTTAAAACCCCGATTATGGCAACAGGCAGCATCATAAAAATAATTACTTCTGACAATATATTGGCCAGTTTCTCATATTTCTGAATATTTTCAGTCCAGGCCTTGGACAATAGCGGGAAGAAGATTACCACAAAAGATATAGTCATTAATTGCAAATAAAATACCTGTTTAAAGAAGGCTCCGTAAATACCAAGAGAATATATTTCATCGAAATATTTCAATAAAAAAGTCTCCATGTTCATCGAAAGAGATACTATGATTGTGGCATATAACAACGGGGAGCTATCTTTTATGATTTTGTAATATGTGCTGTATGTTACATGCAGACTGAATTTATGGATCTTTAGTAATTTAATGAATAATACTGCCGCAAAAAACAACCGTGATAAAGTAAAGAAAATCCCCGCCTGGATCAGCATATTTTCGTTAATCCCCGGATCGCCCAGGAAAAAGACGATAAAGACAAAGAACAGCAGGTCCCTGCAAACAGTCGTAATGGCTACAACCCTGATCTTATGTTGTGCCAGAAAGTACCAGCCGGCAATCCCGGGAACTGAAAGAACTATCGTAGCGCATATAAGCATTAATACTTTTACATTTTCCGAGTCCACAAATAAAAATATCCAGCTGACAAGCAGTATATAAATGAGCAGTGAAACCGCCATTCTCAGTATCAAGATACCGTTCACTATTTCAGCACTTCTTTTTTGCCGGGCCACTTCCCGGTTCCCAATATACTCTGTACCCATTGAGGCAATAAGTATACTGACAAAAAGGATGGACTCCATAAAGGAAAACTCCCCATAAAGTTCAGGCTTTAATTTGCTTGCAAGAACAGGGGTAGTTGCCAGTACAAGAAGACCGCTTATTACATGCGAAAGGGCAAGAAACGAGACCTTTTGAAACAGTTTTACAATATAACTCTCTCTGAACTTTGATCCTGTTAATTTTTTATATAAAGCATGCATTTTTCTATTCTCTTTATCCTATTCACGAAAAACCAGATATGAACTCATTCCTGTCTTATCCATCATAAACTTTCTATTTTCAATTACATATCGGAGGGAATTAAATATTTTGCTCCATGATCAACATCAGCCTGGGAGATAACTGCCGCCTTAACCTGAACAAATTAATCAGCCCGCACCCTTTTAAAACTTTTCAGTAAATTGCTAATGATTTTTTTTATTATATGAGTAAACCTTGGATCATAAAACATGCGAAAGACTATCTGAGGCTGGCTTTTAATACGACTGATTGCCCTGCGTAACGTATACTGGTTACTTGAATTCACCGCTTCAACTAAAAAGTTGGATAGTTCCTTATAAGAAAAAATATCACTAAATGAACGCGTATCATAAGAATCCCACGAAAAGTTTTCCGGAATGATGTTTTTCTCTTTACATAAATTCCAGAGTTCCGTGCCCGGATAAGGTTTTATATGCTGGATATTTACGCTATCAAGGGAATTTTGTTTAATAAAATCTATAGTTTGCCTGATCTCGCTTTCGGTCTCTGTAGGTATCCCGAAGATAAAGGACCCCGCCACTTTGATCCCGGCTTTTTTGCACAACCTTATTGCTCTTAAATTATCTTCAATGGTAAACATATTATTCTTCAAAAGACTTAAGATACGTTCTGAGCCGCTTTCAAAACCAAAAGACATCTGGACACATCCCGCCTCCTTAACCATTTCAAGATATTCCTCTTTAACATAGTTAACGCTGGAGGCACACATCCACTTCAGGTCCAGTTTGTTTTCTATCATAAGGGCACACAGCTCTTTCAGGTTCTTCCTATGGGAAAAGAGATTATCATCAAGGAAACATAAGCTCTCTATGCCGTAACGCTCTTTAAGCTCTATTATATCCTTGATCACCCGCTGAGGGCTCATGAATTGAAGCTTCCTGTCTTCGGAAGAGTTGTAACAGAAGATACATTTATACGGACATCCCCGGCTGGTCATAATAAAACCAAGTTTTGACGGCCAAAAGACACTGGCAAAAGGATGGGCGTTCTCATAACTTTTCAGATATTTATGCATTTCCAATAAGTCCCACGGCAACGGTGGGATCATATCCAGGTCTTCGATCCGCTTTCCTTCAATGATCCTGTCTCGTCTGCCGTTTATAATTTCAGAAAGCGCCAGTTCGCCGTAACTCCTTACAACAATATCTACATGCTCAGCAACCTCTTCCGGAAGCACTGTTGCATGCTTTCCACCCACAACAGTAAGGATTTTCCTCTTCCTTGCCTCATTTGCTATTTCATAAGCACGAAGCGAAAATTCCGTCATGGCTGTTAAGCCTACAAGGTCCGGTTTGAAACTGTTTATATCGTTGATCGCGTTATGCCCTATGGCCTCGTCACTTATCTTAACTTCGACATCATTATGCTGCATTATCCATGATGCCAGATAACCCAAAACAACCGGCGGGACACAAATTTCTTTGTAGAGAAATCGTGAAGGGTTAACCAGTAAAACTTTTCTTATCTTGTCCATTGTTGAAACCCCCTTAGTTTAAATGCAATTCTTGCTTATTTCGAATCATTATATCCAATTAAATATGCTTTGGCAAATTCGTATCTGTATATTTCCCATGCGTTTGATCAACCATTTATTTTACCGCTCGATCATGCCTTTTGAACGTAATAAACTGTACCGGTTAAAGGTCAGTACGCGGCTGATCAGGTCAGGCAGGAAGTACTGCATGCGGACCACGGCCCGGTCGCACCCCTGCAGGCACTCGTCCATAGCGCATTTCTTCGTAAGCTCCCTGACCTTGGCGGCATTTTTCCATATCTCGTCGAAATCCTTCTCGAATATGTTCCCCATCCTGAATTTATCCAGAGTGCTTACAGGCAGACAGGGGGAGACACTGCCGTCGTAATCAATGAAAAATGAGCTGTACCCTGCAAAACAGCGTATCCCGGTGGACTGCTGGGTAAAATTCTTCTTGTTCCATGTCCTGAGCATTCCGTAAATAGGGTTCACATTCACCAGCCTTTCAATGTCGCTGTCCGTCACCCGCTCCTTGGAATACTCATCGTCACGGTTTTTGTTGTAGAGCATGTTATTGACTATACCAAAACTGTAACCGATGTCATGTTTTCGGGAAAACTCGTATGTCTTCTCAAAGGTGTCCTTGTTCTCAGGCTGCAGGACCGAGTAAATATAAAGGATCAGGCGGTCGGGGTATTTTTTCTGGATCTCCTTCAGTCCCCTCATGGTCTCCTCTACCCTTTTAAAACAGTTCTCCTTCCCCTTTATTCTGTCCTGCACGTCTTCTGTCCCCTGGAGTGATACCTGCAGGGCGATCTGCTTGCCGCCGGGGGTGTTCTGCATCACATGTTCAACGTCTGAGAGTATCTTTGTTGTCAGAAAGGCGCTGGTCCCGATAGTAATTTTCAGTACATGCGGGATATTAAGCAGCGATACCAGGATATCTTTGTAATCCTTCCGCAAAAAGGACTCGCCGCCGGTCATGACGATATAGGGCATCTTTTTCAGTATCTTCGACTCACTGAGCGTCTTTGAGAGTATGTCCTTGTCAAGCGCATACCCCTTATACTCCGAGCGCCTGTTCTTCCATATATTGCACATCATGCATTTCATCTCGCATTCTCTCGAGATATTAATGATAAAGCTGCCTACAGGATAAGGCGTAAGCATACCAGTATGGTAGGGTATCCAGTTATACAAAGAATACAGCCCACGGACAATGTTCGGCTTATTTATCGCCTTATTGATCATGCGTATTCTCCTCTTTCGTTAATACGACAACCATCACCAGGCAATGGTCATCTGTCAGCGCCGGCGGCTGTTTAGCGCTCTCTTTAAGGCCGAATCCGGCCAGGAACATCGAAAAGAACCAGAACGGGAACCCGTATCTGCCCAGCCTCTCGATCCTCTTCCATATCAGGGAACCGGTCCCGTACCCAAAGTACATGTTTTCCAGTACCAGGCCGGAGTCCCTGACAAGCTTTTCTCTGATCGTATCTTCATCATAATAATGGGACCAGTGAAAATCCTTTTGTTCTTCGGTATACAGATCATAAACGTCTTCTCTTCTTGATTCTTCTCTATATTTCAAAGAAAACGGCACCGTAAAGACCAGCCTGCCGCCTGGCTTTAAAATTCTTCCCAGCTCCTTGACAGTTTTGGCATCCCCGTCACCGGCGATATGCTCCAGTACGGAAATTGAGAAGACCTTGTCAAAACTGTTGTTCCTGAAGCCGGTGTTCTGTCCGTCTATCAGCAGCCATTCCGGCTTTGCCTTTTTGTGATCGGTCAGACTCTTCCAGTCCCGGATCTCATCTATGTTTATATCTGACGTAACAACCCGGCACCCTACTTTTTCTTTAATATAAACACTCAACAATTTGGGACTCGATAAATCAAGGATTAAATCCCCTTTTTCAGGCCTGAGACAATCAAAGGTCCTTGAAAATTCGTAACAACGCGACACATTAATGGGTGTCAATATACGCCGCAGCGCTTCCATGTGTAAAAACTTGTCCGGCATTGAAGAATAATATCCAAACCCTGTCTTTAAACTGTAAAAAAAGAATTTCCAGCCGGAATAATTACTCTTCAATTGTCTCCATGAAAAACCGCCAGGCCGCAGCAGCCCGACATATTTTTATCGTGAGTATTGAAAAACAGATTCAACTGCTCCCCGTCAAAAAAAGCCCGCGGCCCGCAAACCATCAGCTCATTAAAGGACCCCGCTTCCCCCACATCAATAATAGGATTGCCCTCCCATTTTGTCCACTTTTCAAGGTCATAGGAATAAGCAATCCCTATCCTGTACTTTTTATGACAGTCCTCCCCTTCATAAAAAGCGCAATAGGCATCAGTTGTTTTTATTATGTTTGTTATTAAGGCATGCATCTCATCCCAATCTCCCTTTTCCCCCGGAGAAAGAATAGGGTCAGGTAATACTTTTCTCCAAACTCCATCAATTGAATCAGCAGTGGCAAGCCCTGTAAAGGCCTTATGGCCATCCGTTCCACCATAAAAAAGGTAATACTGATTCTTAAATTGATAAATCTGCGGCGACAAAATACCTTTACTATCAAAGGTTCCTCCGCTGTCGTGCCTGAAGATAATTCTCTTAGACGCAATGTCCCATGAAAATGGATCCGCAGAGGTAAACTGAACAAAATATCTGCCCATGGCATGATTTACCACAGTAGGATTATTAAGATGCATCAGATTTCTGAGTCTTCTCAGCAAGGTTTTAAAATTAGGATTTAAACTGTTCCGTAACTTTGTTTGGAAGTTATTAGGGATCTTTTTTTCTTCGCAGATCAAATGATATTTCCCATCGTCTCCCATAAGAAGTGAGGGTGCGTCCAACTGACAGTTGAATTCCTTGTCGTGCGGCAATATTAAGGGATTACCTTCATGCTTTTTCCAATTTATGAGATTATCCGATTCAGCATATCCGATCCCCCAGTTTGCCCCCTTTAAACTCACTCCTATATAAAACATTCCGAATTTTAACGCAGAGGGGAAATTATATTCCTTATTAGAAAAAACCTCAGGGGACATGCTCGCAAAATTTTCCCAATTGTCTTCAAGAGATGGCAAGAGTACGGGCTCTTCCAATGTTTTCCATTTCCCATTCAATATTTCTTCAAGTTTCATTTACTGTCTTAATTTATTTATAGTTTTCAAGATGTTTTTTAAAGCTCCGTGCAGCCATCCCAGTCTAACAGCATATGTCATTGCACCAAAGCTGCATACTTCGGAACAACAGAGACACTCTACACACTTTTCGTTATTAACTATTATTTTCCCATTAATATTGCTAAGACAATTAGCAGGGCATATTTGTATACATTCACCACAGAAAGTGCATCTATCTTCATACAGCCATAACGGCCTCTTTTTAAATATTATTTGAACGAGTGGGCTTAGGTTTAGAGGTCCCCTCCAACCACCAACAGGTGGGAGTTCAAACTGTCTGATAGGAAAGTCACCCTCATATCCTTTAATTAAGGAGATATCATATTTTTTATTTGAACTATTTTCAATCTTAACTAGATGCTCCACTGTATTTGGAGAACAGCCAATAACCAAACAGCCCCCATAATCCACTTCTGAAGCATTATCTCCCGAAATTACCACGTTAAGCTTTACAGGCTCACCTTTTAGCGGACCATTGCGTCCTTCCATTGCAATACTGCCATCCAAAATCCCAACCACATTCATTCTTTGCATAAGATAGAAATAGATACCGGCTATCGAGTTTTCTAAATCCACTTTATGAGCAAGCTGACGACTTGCTTTACTCAATAGTCCAAAAAGATTTTTTACAGTAAAAGAGATTCTTGTCTGGCAATGAGTCTTCAATTTTGCAACACTTACAATAGTATCAAACTCATGAACTATTTCAGGAATCCTGAGATATTGAATCTTGGAATGGTTAATAGGAATATCAATCCACTGCTTCTCTTTTGAAAAATCTATCAGGTCAGCACTATCCCCAATAATATTGTTTACATCTAATGAAGCAAACGCTCTTTCTGTATCAATGATAGACCCCTCTCCGACCTTAACATCGTTCGCTCCAAGCTGCTTTACGCCATTAACTATACTTTTAATAAACTTTGGGTCAACCGTCGCTCCAGTTGAAGGAGATAAATGGTTAACCCAATTTGGCTTTATTAAAACTCTCTTATTTTTAAAGGACGCTACTTGAATTTCTGATAGAACTTTTCCTAAGACAAATGTATCCAGTTCGTCAATTTGAGCATTAGTTCTTATAATTGTCGGCATATATTGTGTTCAGGTTTTAGGTGGCCCGCTCATCCCATATACCATATTTTTCAATTCTATGTTTTGTCTGATATCCTCTACATTCTGAACAAACTCTCGGAACAGGGGCATCAGGAGTAACAACCATCCTTCTGAACTTTGAATAATAGTCGCTCTTCCATATCTCTTTAAAATCTTTTTCAAATACGTTCCCAAAGGAATAGTCCCTTAAGTGCTGTCTATTGTTCGACATTAAAACACCGCAACATGGAATAACATAGCCAGGCAACATAATATATGGCTCCATCCATGCAAGACAGCAATCTATTGGAGGATTCATATCCTCAACAACATGATCAAACCTGAAGAATATGCCATTTTTTCGTTTTTTCAACTCTTCAGCCAAATCCCCCGGGATATTACGAACATAATGGTTATCTACCGTTGGAAAATACAATAAACCTGCAAATTCTACCCCAGCAACGCCTCCCCATTCCCAAGGCTTGCCCATTGAGTTAATTAAATCTAAAAATTGGGGGATCTCGTTAACATTTTCTTTTATTATCACATACCTGAAATGTATATTTGGAAATGGACTGTTTCTTTCACGTTTGAGTTGCAACAAGTATTTAATATTATTGACAACCTTATCGAAATCACAACCCTCTTTTATAAACTCATAGGTCCCTTTGGTAGCACCATCTATTGAAATATATATCCCATGAATCAGTGTTTGAAGTTCTTTGAGTTTTTCATGTGTAATATCGCTTAAATGGTCAACAAGCCAAACAGAAGTCTTGAAATTATTCCTCAGATATTTAATCATGGGAATGAAGTCATTATTAAGAAATGAAGAACCTTCACCGGTCAAATTTACCCACCTTACATTTGGGAATTGATTAGCAACATGCTTAAATTCTTCAAGTGTAATATGGCGTATCTCCTGTGTACCCTCGGTCCAATGGGTATGTTCGCATATAAAGCATTTTTTATTACATATAGTAGTCGTTTCCATTTCAAAGAACCTGGGAACAGGAACTCTATCAGGATATTTCATTAAATATTTTTGTAATCCCAAATGATAAAACCATCTTTGAGATCCCTCACCGGTAGGAACTAAAGTTCTGGTATAAAACAGGTTGTAAGCACTCTTATAATCAAAATGCTTCAATAGATAATGAAAATTCCAATAGTCCCTCAATGCCCTTCTTATTTTAGATTTAAAAAAATAACTTTTTCCCGCAACAAGACCATTAAACTTATTCCAGTCTCCTCCCAAATCCACCGGTGATTGCTGTTCTTTTTCATTTAACATATTCTTTTACCTTTAAATTTATTATATAGTGAAATCATTGCGTTTGATGAATCCTCACCAAACAAAAAAGATATTTTCATTTTTCCTTTTTCTCCCATTTCTTCAGCTTTTGAGGTATCCGATAATAAGTACACCATTTTCTCTGAAAATGCCCCAGGGTTTTTATAGTTCTCTACTAAAAATCCATTCTCCCCATTTGATATGAATTCATCGGTACCTCCTATCATACTTGTAACAACAGGTTTGCCCATAGCCAACGCCTCTATTAATATAACGGGGCCAAATTCCTTGGGCCATTGATGAGGCACTACAACAGTATCGCATTTTGATATTAGTGATAATATTTCAGCATTATCTCTTTTCCCTAAAATAATCACACTATCTTTTATATCAAGGGTTGCGATCTTATCCTCCATTTCTTCCCTAAAGGATTCATCCGGCCAGCCAACAAGATAAAGCTTGGCATTTGCAATTTTTTTTGCGGTTTCCGAGAATGCTTCTAACAGAATATCCGTTCCATTCTCCCTGGAAAACTTCCCTGCAAATAATACTGAAGGGTTTGTGATTTTTTCATTGGTTTCTTTCGGCATTCCCAGTTTATAGTGATAAATCTGATTAACTTTTTCTTTTGGAATACCATAATCAATCAATCTATTCATTGAGGAGTTCGAAAGAACAACAAACGCATCAACCTTGTTTATAAAACAATTAAATACTTTGGCTCTTATATAAAAAGGTATTCCGAGTAATAATTTTGGTACCATTTTAATCAGTCCATGTAATGCGTCAGTAATTCCTCCATGAGTTCCTGATGTTAAAGAAGTAATGCACTGATAACAATGAAACCCTTGTTTTTTTCTGCAAATAGTATTATCAGTCTTTCTTAACGTCATGGTTGGACAAAGAATAAAATAATCCGGCACTGTAAATAAAGCAGGTATTTTCAAAATATTACATGCAATCATGGTCGGAATAAATAAGTACTTAGCATTGATATGCACAATATCAGGTTTTTCCTGCTTCAGTTTTCTATAAACATTTATGATCGCGCTAATATCCAAAGGAAAGTTCCTTGATACCGTTCCAAGTTTTTGCAGAGATGCCTTTATTGAATAAACCTTATAATCATAGTCAGCTACTTCAAAATCAAAAGGCAATGTTATGAAAAACACCTCACATTTCTTGCTTTTCAGTATATCCGCCAGGGTAACAGCTATAATCTCAGCCCCACTCCATATCCTGTGATATTTAGGCAAATAATTTGAAACAATTGCTACTTTCATTTAAAAAATCCTTCTGCTATCAACATGTCTTCTTTCGAATTTATATTGGTATACTTGTCACATATAAAAAAGGATTTAATTTTATTTCCATCGTCTATGGCACATTGAATAAGATCTGGAAGCTCCTTTTCCCCTCTTTCATGATGAGTGGGTGTGTATTCAATATAGGACAATATTTCATTTTTAA
Source organism: bacterium BMS3Abin06 (assembly GCA_002897895.1). GTDB lineage: Bacteria > Nitrospirota > Thermodesulfovibrionia > UBA6902 > UBA6902 > BMS3ABIN06. The sequence continues at coordinate 4,544 of BDSY01000111.1, read as the reverse complement.
AAACACAGTCCCCTGTCCCCATAATGTTATTTAATGGATTCCTTGGTTTTTCAATAAGCCTGTAGATTAACTGTTTATCATCCTGAACAATATTGTATGTCCTCTTAATTAAATTCTTATCTTCGACCTTAAGCACTCCACAGATTGCAAAAAAATCGTCCCTTTTAAACTCATTTATAAGTTCTTGGTGTTTTGGATTTATCAGGATTTCATCTCCGAGCAAGAGAATAAAATCATCTCTGTTCAGCTCTTCCCGACAGCATTCCATTGCATGCACTAAACCTCTCTGTTCCTGCTGAACTATGTATTTCAAATTTTTGTTTTTATATTTTATGCCATAAGTATTTATGATCTCACTTGCTCTAAAACCAACCACAATGATTATTTCATCAACATCTGTATTTACTGCACAGTCCAAACCATACTCGATAACAGGCCTGCCATTAACTTCTATCATGCATTTGTTTTTTTGCATAGAATACTCATCCAGCCGTTTACCTCGTCCCCCAGCTAAAATCAATGCTTTCATTGGTCATCCCTTTCCCTATTTATCACAAAAAGCATACCTGTTTTCATTTATCCATTTTACAAGTGTCTCAATTCCCTCTTTAGGCATAATTCTCGGTGACCAATCAAGCTCTTTTTTAGCCTTATTAATGTCGCTAATAAAATACCTCAAGTCACCGTGTCTATCTGTGCTAAATTTGACTTCAGGTTTCTTCCCACTAATTTCCTCTAAGATGTCAATACATTCAATAAGAGATATTGCTGTTTGTGGCCCCCCCCCAATATTATATATTCCAGACTTTCTTTTATGATAAAAGGCATCAAAAGCTTCGCAGACATCAGTTGCGTATATTATATCTCTCACCTGTTTCCCAGTTCCAAATATCGTTAAAGGCCAGTCCAATACACTTCGTATTGAAAAATTAGCGACCCATCCATGATCTTCACCGCCAAACTGTCTCGTCCCATAAATACCAGTCAATCTAAAACTTGCGGCCTCAACCTTATAAGTATCTATATAGGTTTTGACATAAATATCCCCTGCTGCCTTTGAAGCATGGAGCGGTGTCAGTGTACCTTCAAGTGTTGGATGGTTTTCATCAATACCTTCAGGCTCTCTTATATACCTCGTAGCACCCTCATTCAAGGTTTCATTGATCTTGTTGCCATAGACATGAACAGTTGCACAGCATGCAACCGGTATTTTCAATTTCCTTGCTGTTTCAAGCACATTAAATGTTCCGTTCACATTAGTAGTAATATCTAACTCCGGATCTTCCCAACTAATAGTCATTGCCGGTTGAGCGGCGGTATGGACTATATAATCACAACCATTTGTGACATCCAGCAATTCTTCATAATTTCTGATATCGGCCTTGACCATTTTCACACCGATGTTCTCAAGATAATCCCTGTTGTAATTTCTGGCAGCTTCGGTCGCAAAACCAGTTCTTTCCAATTCATGCTTAGTCATATTGTCATACGATATTACCTCTGCACCTTTTTTAATATAAAATTCACAAACATGCGAACCTAAAAAACCACAACCACCTGTTACTAAAACTTTCATTCTTACCTCCAGATAATTTTATAAAATGAGATTGGGCCTGATAATCAGCGATCTCACTGTTCTCCTTTTTACCCAGGAATTCAATACTGTCCGACAGCCTGAGTTTCCCCTGTTCTTGCCTTGATCCATTTTTTGCAATTCTCACCCCCGGAGTGCTTGCTTATTATCTGGACCTTCATGCCTTCTAACTTTTCCATGACTGAAGACAGGGCTTCGCCCAGCACATGCAATCCCTTGCCGAATTCCAGCCTCCCCACAAAAAGGATATTATTCTTCATGACCTTATCGGAACTCGCAGGTGGAACTTCGGTATCTGAAAAAAGAGGCAATGGGAGAAGATGGATCTTGTCGGAACTTATTCCGTTTTTAATGAAATTATCCCTTTCACTCCGGGTTAACACGGCAAAGCCGTCAATCTCTTTCAGGAAATGGTCAAATATCTGTTTCCGAAATAGTATAAAAGGCTTCTTCTTAACCGGGACGCAGTTCAGACAGTGCAGCCCGTGAAACTTTTTGCATAATTGACTGTTTTTATCAACCAGGCAGTTTTCAGGACAGAAGCTCCAGTTGTCATATATTGAAAACACAACGGAAATCCCCAGTTTCTTTGCCGCCATTAACGGCGCAAAGGTCATACGTTTAATATTATGCAAGTGTACTATGTCCGGTCTCACTTCCTTAAAAGACCCTTGAAAAGTATCTGTAGGCAATAGGATCAAACGGAAAGGCAGTCTTTAAAAAAACCCCTATCTGATTCTGATAATTTTCCAGAACAGAGACCTCTTTTATATGGGGAGACATTTCTTCTTTATAATCGGCCCTGCCTGTCAATATCACCGACCCGGACCGGCCGTTATCATCGATCAGTTCAAACAGCCTCTTGCAGGCTATTTCTGCTCCAAACCACTTTTTGTGAATCCCGGGAAAGAAGTCAGTTATAAAACATACTTTTTTTGGTGCGGACATTATAAGCAGACCCTATCAGAAAATACATGTAAAGTTACTATTATAACTTCTTTTAATAACTGCTCCGCTTTCTCAGTCACATACAGCCATTATTGAAACAGCTTTTAAAGTTCGCTGAAAAATGCAAATGATTATCAGAATAGAGATAGAAACAATTATTTCGGGAAATCATTTTAAGCCCCCAAAAAAACCTACTCTGCTCTGCTTTGTAGAAAATCATTCCATATGCAATTCAGCCTAAAATGCCAATGTCGAAATTATACTTCATTTTTAGAAAAAAGCAAGTGTAATTTTACTTTTTTCGTAACTGCATGGTTACCGTTTTTCTGTGATTCAGACAGTACGGAGTATATAGAGGTTTTCTATAATCGTCAAAGGAAGCAGGAACGGCTTAAGTATCTATCGCCTGCTGCTTATGAAAAACCGTTCTATAAAAAAAGGTTTCGGCATGAGCGATTTGATGTCCACTATTGACATCAGACCTCAGTTAAACAGGAAGGTTTTTATTCAGATACCTGAGATGCAATCTCAGGAATTTTAAATCGTCGATATTGTCTACATCGTACCAGAACGGAAGCATTGAAAACCGAATATTTAAATTATAGAGGTTTTGAAGGGTCAGGTTCAGGACTTCGGCGGTATCCCATGGAATATTTTTGAATATCGCAGGCTCTATTTTGTTTTTCACTCCTATCAGGTACAGCCCTCCGTCACAGCAGGGACCAAAAACAAAATCATTTTTCTTTAACTCATGAAATGCCCTTCTTATATATTCTTTTGGTATAGTCGGGCTGTCACTGCCGATCAGGACTATCTCGGTGTAACCCTTCTTAAAGTGATCCCTGAAAGCATTGACGATTTTTTTCCCGAGGTCATTTCCCCGCTGGTTAAAAGTTTTCATATTACATTTCCGTGCAATTTGCATGAGGAAATCATTGTTTTTTGTGGGAGTACATCCGAGGAATTTATCCATGCCCCTCAATCCTGCACATTGGGATGTAACCTCGGAAACAAAGGACTTGTATATCTCAAGGGTTTTTTCAGCTCCCATATCAGCCTGCAGTCTTGTTTTTACAGTGCCCGGCAGGGGAGCTTTCACAAAAGTGATTATTGCTTTTTTCATATGCCTTAATGAAAAAGTTTTTAAAATTGCTATATAATTTTAAAAAGCGAAAAGATAAAATAGTATACATCAAAAATACTTATTTTTTAACCTGCAAAGGTAAATTTCCGTTATTAATAAACCCCTGTGTGGAGGAGGTGGCTATGGCTCTTAAAGAAGAACTGCTTGATATACTTGCATGCCCGAAGTGTAAAGGTGATATAAGGTTAAACGAATCTGAAAGCGGCCTTATCTGTGATAACTGCAAGCTCTTATATCACATAAAGGACGATATACCGATCATGCTTATTGATGAGGCTGAGACCTTAAAAGATTAGCTGCACGGGATTTATGTCTCAACTGTCAAAACAAAGTCATTGTATTGCCTGTTGCCGTCCGTTATTTATTATCGTCCGGCCCTGAGCCCGGTATTCCCAAGCCTTTTTGAAAGATAGGAGCCTGTCAGGGCATCGATATTTGCTGTCAACTCCTGTAACCTGAGATCAGCAATTCTCGCTGAGTGCATAAAAAACAGGCAGACCGGGAAATTTACTGTAAATATAAAAAATAAACCTCAACAACAAGTCGAACAGAAGATATTTTTCAGATATGAGCCCGGAATTAATTGACAATAACGCAAAGGGAATGGATTTTGGGCATATCTGTCCACTAAGGACTTGAATCCTCGGATCATGTTTTCAGTTTTCATTTTATTTAAGTTGGAGGGTAGTCTGGTATTTTCTTGGGTTTAATGAAAAATCAAGCAAATGATCCCATGAGTCGAAAACAAAAATTCTTATATAAGCACGGAGATGATTCCACAAATTCAGTTTGCTGCCGTATTTTAACCGGCAGGCCTGATACAAATGATCGGTAAGCTCAAAGATTTGATGAAAGAAA
>BDSY01000110.1 GCA_002897895.1 bacterium BMS3Abin06 | reverse complement strand
GACAATATATTTAAGATGCTCCCCTACAGGATGGCAATACCCCAAATAATGATACCGGGCTATTAATCCATTATACTGTTTCTCACTCTCTGTGCGCCGGACTTGTCGTATCTCCAGTGGCTGAATCCCTGATACAGGGCTGTCTATTGGTGTTTCATCGACCTCTACAGGTAGAGGTTTTTTCCTGTTGACCAAAGGGTTGTTGGGAATGAATCTCCTGGGAGGTTGTTTAATATATCCTGCTGATTCCAGACGAAGCATGAATCCCCTGCATACCATATCCCGTAATGCACCATTAGGCTGAACCCAATTCCATGCCTTGCATAGCTTTTGCGATAATGCTCGACGACTTTCTCCAGGATTCTCGGAAATTAATCTCTTGATGAATTCAACGTCCTCCCTGGTTGCTGCCCTGCCTTGATATTTGACTTCCTCCTTCATGTGCTAAAGATAACATAACGGATGTCTGGAATGTAAGCTGATATTTAAATAAGGGATTTTTTACCTCAACTTTTTGAGATGTTACATAATTTCATTCTAAATGAAGGAGAAAAGGACGAATTACTTGAATCTCACCCTGAGGCAAGAAAATTTATCAGAATGTATATGGGGGCTTCTGATTTTATGAGAAGTAATTCAAGATACTGTATTTGGATTACAGATAAAAACAAAGAAGAAGCTGTTAAAACTCCATTTATAGCAGAACGTATTGAGCGATGCAGAATTTTCAGATCAAAAGGTGGAGTAGTGGCACGCCAGCATGTGCATGTTGCTTATAGATTTAGAACACAGCCACATCAAGAAACCCAATCAATAATTTTTCCCAAAACGACATCAAGCAGGCGGGAATATGTTCCTGCAGGCTTCCTTGATAAAGACACAATTATAAGTGAAAAAGCATTGGCCACATACGGAGCTGGTCCCTATATGTTTGGTATTTTATCTTCAAGAATGCATATGATTTGGTTATCTATAACTAGCTCAAGAATGAGAAATGATTATCAGTATTCTGTTCAATTAACATACAACACCTTCCCCTTTCCTGAGATTACCAAAGCACAAAAAACCACTCTCGAAGATCATGTCTTCAAGGTACTGGACGAACGGGAACAGCACTCTGAAAAAACAATGGCAGAACTCTACGACCCTGACAAGATGCCAGAGGGCTTGCGTCAGGCACATCAGGAAATGGATCTGGCCGTGGAGCAGTGCTATCGCTCGCGCCCATTCAAAAGCGATGAAGAGCGGCTGGAGTACCTGTTCAAACTTTATGAAGAAATGCTCCAAAAAGAGGTAAAATAATAAAATGTACTGCAATTTTGAGCGGCCTTTGCTGGAGTCCCTTTCCATCATGGGATGGGGGGATAAATGAACCCGGTTGAAGATAAAAAGATAATCATAATTGCCGGTCCTAACGGAGCCGGAAAAACAACTTTTGCTGGTGAGTTTTTGCCCAATGAAGCCGGCTGTCCTGTTTTTGTCAACGCTGACCTTATTGCAGCCGGGCTGTCGCCATTTGGGCCTGAACGCGCAGCTTTTAAGGCCGGGAGGTTAATGTTGACCGAGATTTACGATCATGCGCGCAAGAGTGAGAGTTTCGCATTTGAAACGACTTTAAGCGGTCGTGCTTACGCCCGGATAATCCCTGAGTGGCAGAAAATGGGGTACCGCATAAAACTGTTTTTTCTTCGCCTCGACTCACCGGAGCTGGCCATAGCCCGTGTTCACCAGAGAGTCAGGGCTGGCGGTCACAATGTGCCGGAACAGGTTATTCGCAGACGCTTCAAGGCAGGATTGCACAACCTGGAGAACTTATATAAGCCACTGGTTCATGAATGGGCGATTTATGACAATTCTGGGACCACACCGGAATTGATTGAGGAGTATATGAAATCATGAGTGAAAACAAATCTGATTCAAACAGGCAGCAACAGAAAAGAGACCCTGATCTGGCCAATGCGGAAATTGCACTGAAACGTGCAGCGAAAAAAGCCAGGGAGCAGGCGCGAAAAAACGGAACGGCTATTGTAACCATCAAAAATAATGTGATCAGAGAAGAGTATCCTGATCGCTGAGTTTTTCCGGTTACAGTGAAAACTGTTTCATCTTTGTTCGCAAGCAGCCATTTTAATGAATGCTCAAGATTTGTTCAGTAGCAGGCCATCACTCCCGAGGGCTGTTGATTGAGAGTCCAGTCTTTTAAGCGCTCGGCTTGGGACTTCATCTGGAAAGACAGACTTAGACAAACTTTGTGAAAATTTAGACGTAAATCAGGATAACAATAACATCGCAGACAGCACCTAAAGCCTAATAATACAAGTGGTTAGGTACTGCGAATAACATGTCTAACTTCAGATAGTTTAGACATAATTTAGACGAAAAACAGGAAACTATGCCAGATATAGTAAATGTCAGCTACGCTCAAACCGGCCAAAGCACCGCCACCGATAGTATGGGGATGCGGGAGATGCAGGCCCGTGCCTTTGAGGCGCGAAATGCACAATACCTGCTGCTTAAAGCCCCTCCCGCCTCAGGCAAATCCCGCGCCTTAATGTTTCTGGGGCTGGATAAACTTTTTAATCAGGGGGTCAAAAAAGTCATTGTCGCAGTTCCTGAACGCTCTATTGGTGCTTCCTTTGACCGTACTGATCTCACCACTTACGGATTTTTTGCCGATTGGGATTTCAACCCAGATTATAACCTTTGTACGCCGGGCGGAGAGTCCAGTAAGGTTACCGCGTTTAAAAACTTTCTCAGCGATTCCAGTGAGACCATTATGATCTGTACACATGCAACCTTACGCTTTGCTTTTGATGCGGTGGAGGAGTCAGTGTTTAATAATACTCTGCTGGCAATTGATGAGTTTCATCATGTCTCCGCCGATGGCGACAATCGATTGGGGGAGGTATTGCGTTCCATTATGAATAACACTACGGCGCACATCATCGCCATGACCGGTTCTTATTTTCGGGGGGACAGTGTACCGGTGCTTTTACCCGAGGATGAGGCGAGATTTTCTAAAATCACCTACAACTATTATGAACAACTCAATGGTTATACTTATCTGAAAACACTGGGGATTGGTTACCATTTCTATCAGGGCAGGTATTTAAGCGCTATTGCGGAGGTGCTGGATACCGACAAAAAGACCATTTTGCATATACCCAATGTAAACGCTGGTGAATCCACCAAAGATAAACATAAAGAGGTGGATACCATACTTGATATTATTGGCACGGTGACCCAGCAGGATGCTGAGACCGGGGTGATTTTTGTAAAGTGCCATGGTGATGGCAAAACCATTAAGGTGGCTGATCTGGTCAATGACACCCCGAAAGACAGAGACAAGATTATCGCCTATCTGCGCCGGATGGAAGATGTCGATGATATGGATCTGATCATTGCCCTGGGTATGGCGAAAGAGGGTTTTGACTGGCCGTTCTGTGAACATGCGCTCACCGTTGGGTATCGCGGATCGCTGACTGAGATCATTCAGATTATCGGGCGGGCTACCCGAGATAGCATTAACAAAACCCACTCCCAGTTTACCAACCTGATTGCCCAGCCGGATGCGGCGGATGATCAGGTGAAACTCTCAGTGAATAATATGCTCAAGGCTATAACCGCCTCGCTGTTGATGGAGCAGGTCCTTGCCCCGAATTTTAAATTCAAGACCAGGCGCTTTGATGATGAGGAACATGAAGAGGGAACCATCAAGATTCGTGGTTTTAAGGAACCCAGCTCGCAACGGGTGAAGGAAATTGTGGAGTCTGACTTAAACGACCTTAAAGCAGCTATCTTGCAGGACAACAAAATGCTTCAAGCATTGCCGGGGGAATTTATTGACCCTGAAGTAATCAACAAGGTGATGATCCCTAAAGTCATTCAGACAAAATATCCTGAACTCAGTGATGAAGAGGTAGAGGAGATTCGCCAGCATGTGGTGGCGGATTCGGTTATCAAGAACGGTGAGATCAAAGTGGTTGGTGATAAAAGTTTTGTGCGGATGGCGGGGAAATTTGTCAATATCGAAGAGCTTCATATTGACCTGATCGACCGGGTCAATCCATTCCAGAAGGCATTTGAGGTGCTTTCAAAATCAGTGACGGCAAAGCTGTTGAAGGTGATTCAGGAAACCATTGATGCCGGGCGTATCCAGATGACCGATGAGGAGGCGGTGATTCTTTATCGTGACAAGATCGGGCCATTTATCAAAAACCATGGACGAGAGCCTAATATCAATTCAACGGATCCACTGGAAAGAAGGCAGGCTGAGGCCCTGGTCTATCTCAGAAACATGAAACGACAACGGGCAAGCGGAAATAGCGAATGATTGATTTTACCAAAGAGCTGGAAACTATTCTGGAAACCGACCCTCTGGGTTTACTGGAGATAAAGCCAAAGGCATCGTCAGTGATTAGCGCAGATGAGCGGCTGGTTGCTTCGTTTGAGGAGATCAATGCTTTTATTCGGGAGCATAACCGTGAGCCTGCCGCGAGTCGAGATATCAGTGAACGGAAACTTTATAGTCGATTAAAGGGGTTGCGGGAGAGCCCGGAGAAGGCTGCTGCATTGGCAGAGTTTGATACCTTCAATTTGTTGGCTAATGTGAAACCTCCCGAACCAAAAGAGCTTAACACCATCGATGATGTGCTGGAAGATGATGCGCTCGGGTTGATAGGGGATGATGTATCGAACGAAGCTGATCCAAATGATATTTTCACACTTAGAAATGTTCCGAAATCCATTAATATGCCGGAACATATCGCCAAGCGTAAGCCATGTGAAGAGTTCGAGCAATTCGAGCCGTTATTTAAGCGGATTCATGCTGATTTGGCATCAAAAAAGAAAGTGATGAGATCATTCACCAGTGAACGGCAAATCAAGCCCGGTGAGTTTTTTATTCAACAAGGGATGCTGGTTTATGTGGCTAATATTGGGGAATGGGAGAAGAAAAACTTTGGCAATTTTAACGCTCGGCTTTACTGTGTTTTCGAAAATGGAACCGAGTCCAATATGCTGCTGCGTTCTCTCGCGGCAGCACTCTGGAAAGATGAAAACAGTCATCAGATAGTGGATGCTGATCAGAGTGAAATGTTTAGAGATTCAGAGCAAATTACACCAGACGACGAAGCTACAGGTTATATCTATGTGTTGCGATCTCTGAGTGAAGATCCAAAGATCAAGGGAATTGAGGATCTGTACAAGATAGGTTTTTCCAGTCAACCAGTTAAGCAACGCATCCAGAATGCCGCGCAAGAACCCACCTATTTGATGGCAGATGCGAGACTGGTAGCTGAGTTTCAGACCTACAACTTAAATCCACAAAAGCTGGAAATACTGCTACATACATTTTTTGCGGAATCTTGTTTAAATCTTGATGTTTTTGATAGTGAAGGAAAACGGCATACACCACGGGAATGGTTCATTGTTCCGTTGCGTGTCATTAAAACAGCGATTCAGCTTCTGATAAATGGAGAGATTGTTAATTATCGCTATGACAGTAAGCGGCAGGAAATTGTAGGAAAGTGAATGGGTAGACATTCTGGCAGGAAATCTTCAATTTTGATGTTTCTGCTGAAGATGAAGATAATAAAGGTTAATTAATCGGATTTCAATTTTACAGGCAGGCGTTATATAACGCATTTAAAAACCGTGAACCGTAAACTGATAACTGTGAACGGTTATGCTTAATGTTGCATAAAATTACCGGGGACTGTGTTTATTTTTAATGCGTTTAATCAGCATGTCATAACTGCATGTATTCAAGACATCCTTCTTTTCAAGCCATCCCCTTCTTGCCGTACTTACACCGTATACCATAAAGTCAAATTGATACTCTATATGTGCATCCGTATTTATAGCCAGGGATACACCCGTTTCTTTAGCCTTTTTAATATACACATCGTTCAGGTCGAGCCGGAGAGGGCAGGCATTTATCTCCATTGCCGTGCCTGTCTCCTTTGCAATTTTTAAAACCTCTTCCATATCGACATTATAGGCGTCCCTTTCTCCGATAAGTCTCCCTGTAGGATGTGCAATAATTGTCACATAAGGGTTTTTTGCGGCAGATACAAGCCGTTTTGTCAATTGGTCGCGCGATTGCCGAAAACCTGAGTGAATAGAAGCAACTACTATATCAAGCATCTTTAAAACTTCGTCCGGGAAATCCAGGCTGCCGTCACTCCTTATATCCACCTCAACACCGGAGAGAAGCCTGAACCCTTTTAATTTTTTATTTAAGGCCTTTATTGCCTTGTTCTGTTCCAGGATTTGATCTGTGCTCATCCCCCTTGCAACACCAAGCCCTTTTGAGTGGTCGGTTATTGCAATATATTCATAGCCCCTGTTTTTTGCAATCCCAACAAGCTCCTGAAGGCTGTGGCTTCCGTCACTGTAATCCGAATGCACATGAAGGTCTCCCTTGATATCTTTCGCGTCTATAAGCTCCGGCAGACTGTCTTTAAGGGCTGCTTCTATCTCTCCTCTGTCCTCTCTTATTTCAGGCGGGATAAAAGGAAGGCCGAGTATTTTGTAAACATCGGCCTCCTTTTTCCCGCCGAGTTTTTTCCCTGTCTTCAGATCAAAAATTCCGTACTCATTTATCTTAAGACCTTTTTTCACCGCCATCTCTCTTAACCTGATATTATGGGCCTTGCTTCCCGTAAAATAGGAAAGGGCAGCACCGAAAGAGTTCTCTTCAACGACTCTCAAATCTACCTGAATGCCTTCATTCGTAACGATACTCGACTTTGTCGGCCCCTTCATAACTACTTCTCTGGATCGAGGAAGCCGGACAAATGCATTCATTACTTTCTGAGGGTCTTTTGATGTTGCAAGTATATCAATGTCTTTTATGGTATCCTTCCAGCGGCGGAGGCTGCCTGCAACAATCAGTTCTTTCACAGGGGAACCTTCCCGGAGCTTTTTCATGATCTCTTCAGCAACAGGCCTCACGCGTCCCATTGGAAAACGCCCTGTATACCGCCTGATCATGGCGATACCTTTAAGAATGTTTTCTTCTGTTTTAGCCTTTATACCGGGCAGTCCCTTTAGTTTGCCTTCCCTTGCATGTCTTTCAAGGTCGGCAATATCCTTTATTTTGAGTTTGTCAAAGAGCAGTTTTGCTGTTTTCGGTCCGAGTCCCGGTATTGAAAGGATATTTAAGAGTCCGGAAGGAACTTCTGTTTTTAATCTGTCGTAGAATTGCAGATTTCCTGTTTTTACATATTCCTGAATCTTGGCGGCCAGATCAGCGCCTATGCCGGGGATTTTTTGAAGCTCGTCAGAAGATATTTCAGCGACATCCTTCGCAAGGCCGTCAATATTCTGTGCAGCCCTCCTGTACGCCCTTATCCTGAAGGGATTGTCACCCTTTATCTCAAGGATGTCCGCGATTTCATTGAATATTTTCGCGATTTGCCGGTTGTACATAGCTTAACATTGAGATCGGATTATCCGGGGTTAAACCAGTCGGCTGCTTATTACCGGCTCCAGGGTCGATACTATGCGGCCTTTTTCAAAAATTGTAACTCTGCCGGAGCTTTCGGAAACAACAATAGCAACGGCGTTTGTCATTCTTGTTATCCCTGCTGCAGCCCTGTGTCTGGAGCCGAGCCCGCGCAGCTGTTTGCTCAACACGTTTCTTGCATCGAGGTGTCTTCCCGCTGCCATTAAGGTTCCGCCCCCGCAAATGACAAAGGCCCCGTCGAGCTTTGCAAGTTCTTTGATGCTTTCCACTACTTCCGACCGGGTAATCAATCTTTCTTTTTTAGGATATCCCTTAAAAGGGTTAAACACTGCCTGATGTGAATGTCTCAGGACATTCTCCGTATCTCCTGTGACGAATATTGTTCCCACAGACTTGCCTTCCCTGCCGAGAGCGCCGATATCGAGGGCTATATCCACGACTGCGAGAACGGTTGTAAAGGCTTCATTGTGCATGATTGATTTGGGATCAAAAGGAAACTCTTCGGTCCATGAACGGGAAAGGTCATGTATGGCAATTGTGTCAAGGTGGCTTTTACCCCAGGGGCCGAGAACACAGACGACTTTACTGTCAGTATCTATGATCCTCTGAAGGACGCCGTGAAGAAACGCATACTTGATTCTTGAAAATCTTGTCTGGTTACCGGACCAGCTGCGTATCACTTTTATATTTTTCTTTTTGAATAAAGCATCTTTGATCTTTAACTCGTCCGGTATTACCACAATAATCTTTGCTTTTTCAGTAAACCCGGATTTTAAAAACCAGTTGCAGTTTTGCGTTGTGTTCAGAAACAGGAAGATGCTGTCGCTTTTTGTTTCCCAGGCGAGGTGAACTGCATTTTCAATAATTGTTATTTTTTGACTTTTCATCTGAAAAATTCATCCCTATTTAGAGTCTGTGTATCAACATAAGAATTGAGTCGTCATTCCCGCAGTCCCTTGAGCGGGAATCCAGTCTTTTCAGTGAGTTCCGGATGCCCGATTACAGACTTCGGGCATGACGAAAAAAAGCAGTTTATACACAGACACTATTTTAAAGATAGCATACCACAAATAACCTGCTAAGCATTGAAGGAGGTCAGCAATTCACGGTGAAAATCGATGCAAGATTGCTTCGTAGCTAACGCTCCTCGCAATGACATTACGAAAACCTTTCTTGTCATTGCGAGTGAAGCGAAGCAATCTCAAGGCCTTACAAGTTCACCGTGAATTGCTGGAAGGAGGCTATCTCAAATTCAGAAAAGCCAGTGATTCTATATGATACGTCTGCGGGAAAAAATTGATCATTCTTATGGACTCGATCCCGTACTTTGCCGTCAGCCGTCTTAAATCCCTTGCGAATGTTGACGGGTTGCAGGATATATAGACAATCCTCTCCGGCATCAATGTCAGCACTTTATCCATGCCTTTATTCGATAAGCCTGCTCTTGGCGGATCGAGAATTACTATATCGAACCGGTCTTCGGAGTGGAAATCCGCTGCAGGTGACCGGATAAACCTGCAATTACTGATGTTGTTGATCTCTAAATTTCTTTTGCCGTCTTCTATGGCAAATGGATTTCCCTCAACTGCGGTTACTTCAGTGCCTGCTGCAGGTATGGAAAAATTGCCTGCACCTGAGTAGAGATCCAGAACCTTTTTTCCTTTAAGGGGCTGCAGATTGTTTTTAATAAATGAGACAACTCTCCGGTTCAGTCCCCAATTGCTCTGAAAAAAGCTCATGGGCGATATGGTGTATTTCAGGTCTGCAAGAGGGAGAACTGTATAGCGGTCACCATATCTTAACAGCTTTTTATTTTTCATCTCAACGAATAATCCTGAAAATCCTGAATCCAGAAAACCTGAGGCCAACCTGTTCCACTGAGCAGCGGACTTTTTGAATCCCGGAGCCTTGATTAATGCAATAAGAGAGTCGCCGGCCGTTATATGTATTTCTCTGATGTTTATTCCTTTGAGCAGATATTTTGCTTTCCGGAAAGATTCATTGATCTCTTTTACCATGAGAGGACAATTGTCTATATCAACAATCTCCCTTGAATTTTCCCTGTAGAATCCGGCCTTCCCGCGACACGCCTTGAACTGCCCTCTTAATCTGTAATTCCAGGGGTTGTTATTAATAAGGGGGGCGGACAAAGCTGTTTCTATCTTTGCCAGCCTCTTTAAACAATCCATGAGGATTTCTTCTTTGATCTGTATTTGCAGATTATATGGTATGTGTTGAAAATGGCATCCACCGCATGACCCGAAGTGCTTGCATGCGGGCTCTATCCTGTGAGGGGAGGGCTCTATAATTTTTCTGACCGAGGCCGTGATATAATCTTTTTTTTCGTCATCAATAGTAACCTCAACTGTCTCATCCGGGAGGAGAGCGCCCTTTATCATTACCACCTTCCCTTCGTGTCTGCCGATAAACAGTCCACCGAAAGCCGGGCGGGCGGCTTTTAGTATTAAATTTCGCATCAATAATAATTGTACAGTGTTATGCCGGTGACATTCGTTTTCTTTTCCTTATTGCCTTATCTATCTCAACGGCAATAATGACTGTTACCGTCACAAGCGCTATCTGAAACCACTCATTTATGGAAAGAGGGACTGTCCTGAAGACCCACTGGAGGGCGGGGACATAAATCACTGCCATCTGGGCAAAAAATGCAGCTATTATGCTGAATAAAAGAAAAGGGTTTGCCATTAAGCTCATCCTGAATACGGATTGTATCTCCGACCGGCAGTTGAAAGCCTGATAGAACTGAAAGAAGACCATTGTCGTCAATGCTGCTGTGCGGGCCCTTTCAAGGGGCACCCCTTCCCGGATGGCGGATATAAATACATATAATGTTCCGGCTGCCAGAATTATTCCCATCAGCAATGTCCTCTGAATTATCAGACTTGAAAGGATTCCTTCTCCCGGATTTCCCGGCGGTCTTTTTATGATCCCTTCTTCACCCGGCTCAAAAGCAAGGGCAACATCCTGTAATCCGTTAGCCTGGATTTTCACATAAATAATTCACCTAACAATTTATCATAAAATTCATTAATTATCGAAGTTGGCGAATCTTAATACCCCCCGAATTATAAGGCTTCTGTTAAGAAACCTACCCGGATGAACA
>BDSY01000109.1 GCA_002897895.1 bacterium BMS3Abin06 | reverse complement strand
CAGCGCATTTTAAAAAGCCATGTTCTAAAACCACATATTTCAAAATATTTCTTACAGATTACCGATCCTGATTTCTTTCCTAAAATGCAACATATCATTTCACTGTATATGAATCCGCCTGAATATCTTTTCTGTTTTGACGAATGTCCCGGGATACAGGTTTTGCAGCGTCTTGCACCTCATTTACAAACAGAAACCATGCGGAGGCGGCTTGAGGAGTTTGAGTATATACGTAATGGCACTATCGATGTGTTCGGATTTTTACGGGTTGCGTCAGGGAAAATATTTGCTGCATGCCAGGCAGACCACAGAACTGAAACATTCGTTGAAATCATGGATAAACATATTAAAACTTTGCCTGAGCATGAAACAATACACTATATCATGGACAATCTGGCTTCACATGCAAGTTATGATTTATGCAAGCTTGTATCAAAATACAGTAAGATTCAATGTCCCCCTGTAAAAGTACTGGATACTGCATTAACGCGCCGGCAATGGCTGCAATCCGAAAACAAAAGGGTTATAATTCATTATACCCCTTTTCATGGTTCATGGCTTAACATGGTAGAGATATGGTTTGGCATTCTAAATCAAAAATGCCTTAAAGAGTCTTTTGCCTCGCCTGATTTAATGTATAACTCTATTTACTCTTTTGTTGATCAATGGAATACTCTTTTAGCGCATCCGTTTAAATGGTCATATGACGGAAAGGGTCTTTGTCAAAAGGCTGTTGAACGGTTTATTAAAATGCTTGAAATCAGCATAGATAAAATGCATATAACGTACATGACTAAACAACTCCTTTTAATGACAAACCTTATTGAAGCGTATTGGGAAAAAGTGGAATTCAGCATATGGTCGATTCTTTATGATCTTATAAATTCCGGATTCCAACAATTACATGATATTGTTTTGCGAGACGATAAGCCAAAAAGAAAAGTAAAGGCTGAAAATGCTTTGAATTGTCTATTTGATACTCTACGCAGCCGTATTGTCAGCTCTCAGATACATGTCGCTTGAGATAAATTGCCGGATTTGTATGTAATTCTTTTGGGACACGGCACTAGTGATATTACGGATGACATAGTACAGCAAGCTGAAGATGATGCGGTACATGTTTTATACAAGATAGAACGTATGAAAGAAATGGGATTATTCACGGTTAAGGCACTAACTATATATAATGAGGAATTTGCAAATTATACGCCTGAAATTGAACTTAATAAAGAATACGACCAAGATGACTTTGGAAATCGATTATTTGGAGTTCACGGCCCGTATAAAAGATATTTGAAACGGCTTATAGATGAAGGCGTTATTGACAAGATTCCTGATGACATGTTGATAATGGGAAAATCTTTGAAAGATTTCATAAATTCAGAAAATCAGACCTAATTTAGTGGACTTGAACGAGTGCCAGCAGTGCTCTTTTCGATTTTGATTGTTTTTAGGATGCAAACTCTTTTTTAGCACGTTGACATTTTACTGGCGTCAGTCACCTCATTGATATATTTCTAAATAATTTGCAAAAATCAATTTTATGTATTATAATGTATTACATTGAATACAATGTAATTAAATGTAGTTAGGAGGTTATTATGAGTACTTCAGTTTCAATTAGAATACCAGACGAAATTGCTAAACAGATTGATGAGATTGCAAAGGAAACTGAGAGATCTAAGTCTTTTATTATTCAAAAAGCGATTGAATCTTATATCGATGATTTTTCAGATTTACAAATTGCTCTTGATCGATTACATGATCCAAAAGATGACAAAATTTCGAGCAGGGAGTTAAAAAAGTCTCTTGGAATATAAAATAACATATAAAAAATCTGTAATTAAAGATTTGAAGAAAATTGATAAAACTGATTTAAAAAGATTAATTACTAAAATCGAAAAAGAACTTTCAAAAAAACCTGAATCTTATCCTGCTCTAAAAGGTGAGTTTGCCGGACTCAGAAAACTTAGAGTTGGAAACTACCGAGTCATATATGCAATTCTTAATAAAGAAGTACTTATTTTAAGAGTTGGTCACAGAAAAGAAGTTTATCTATAAAAACTAAATATAACAAATTAATGCACTGGAATTTTTTCACTACGTTCCAAAAATCCAGCGATCGTTATCTCACAAAAATGACGGATGAAAATCAGTCTGATATTTGTTCACGGTTGTTGGGCTGGCTAATTAAAAACAAAGAAAAAAACAGAAATTAACGGCATTGGTCTTGTGGCTTTCTGATTATCGTACAGAATAATGATCTATGAGTTATAATTGAACAAAGGAGGGAAAAATGGAAATTATTTTGTCTTTAGAAAAAATGACGACTGAAGATAAAATTCAAGCAATGGAAACTATTTGGGATGATTTATGTAAAAAAGCAGATAGCATATCATCTCCACCGTGGCATGAGAAAGTATTTGAAGCAAGAGAAGACGGAATTAAAAATGGAGACGATGAATTTGTCGATTGGAGTACTGCTAAGAAAAACATTCAAGACTCCATATCATGAAATTAAAAATACTTGCTTCTGCAAGCCAAGATTTGCTTGATGGTTACAGGTTCTACGAAAAACAAACTGAAGGACTCGGCACATATTTCTTAGACACACTTTTTTCCGATCAAGTCACTTTCCGATTTAAACAAGTGAAAATGCCTGAGCTATTACTGAAGAATTAAGTCTGTTATATGCAGCATCCTCTCAGGAGTTCCTCTACTGCCCTGATATCTGCTTTAATTTTAATAGGCGATTTTGATACTTTAAGCGCGTTATCAGGGTCTTTTAATCCATTGCCGGTAAGGGTGCAGACGATGGTTTCTCCTTTTGAAAAGAAATTCTGCCGGGATAATTTTATTACACCTGCCAGGGATGATGCGGATGCGGGCTCGCAGAAGATGCCCTCCCTTAATGCAATGAATTGATAGGCCTCAAGAATCTCATCATCAGTAACAGAATCTATGACTCCCCCGGATTCATCTCTTGCAGCTACAGCGCCTTTCCAGCTTGCCGGATTGCCTATCCTGATAGCTGTGGCAATTGTTTCAGGATTTTCAACAGGTTTTCCAATAACAATCGGGGCTGCGCCTGCTGCCTGAAACCCAAGCATTTTTGGCAGGGATTTGATTTCCCCGGCTGCATGGTATTCTTTATATCCCTTCCAGTATGCCGTTATATTCCCGGCATTTCCAACAGGTAACGCATGATAAACCGGTGCGCTGCCGAGCTGGTCGCAAACCTCAAAAGCAGCCGTCTTCTGGCCTTCAATCCTGAAAGGATTAAGGGAATTGACAAGCGCGAAAGGATGTTTATCCACAATCTCTTTGACTATTTCCAATGCATCATCAAAGTTGCCGTCAATCTGCAGTACCATTGCCCCGTGTATCATGGCCTGGGCGAGTTTGCCCATGGCTATCTTTCCTTCAGGTATGAGAACAACTGTGGAAATGCCGGCTCTTGCCGAATATGCAGAGGCTGATGCAGATGTGTTTCCTGTAGATGCGCAAATAACGGCCTTTGAACCTGCTTCTACTGCCTTTGAAATGGCAAGTGTCATACCGCGGTCCTTAAATGAACCGCTGGGATTAGACCCCTCACATTTAAAATACAGGACGACTTCTTCCTGGATAATATCGCTTATATGGGCAGCCTTTATTAAAGGTGTGTTTCCCTCATTAAGGGTAATAACCGGGGTTTTTTCTGATACTGGGAGAAAATTTCCATATTGTTTAATCAGTCCGTGCCATGGTTCCATAATTATTCCAGAATATCGCCCTCCACAAGTTCTACGTCAACACCTTGCTGTTTAAGAGACTCTACTCCTTTATTAATGCTTTCATCCTCTCCTTCAAGCTCAAGGATCATTTCTCCGACTGTCTCTGTTACGCGGGCCCTCCTGATGTTGGGTATTATGTCGTACTTTTTCGCCATCGTAAAAATAACGGGTTCCTTTATGAGGTGCTGTGGAAAGGTTAGTTTTACCCTGGTCTTCATTCTTTTCCCCTCCCTTTCTCCGTTTCATCATTTCTCCGTTTAAAAAAAATACTGCCGCCTGCAATTGCAGGGACTATGGAAACTTCGTCACCGTCTTTGACTTCCGTCTCCTCATTTTTAATAAATCTCACATCTTCTTCATTAACATACACATTGACAAATCTTCTTAACTTGCCTCCCTCGGATATCCTCTCTCCGAGCCCCGGATATTTCTGATCCAGACTGTTTATAAGAGAAATTATTGTTCCCGGCTCACCTTCGACTTCTTCGCTCCCCTTGGTAAGCCTTTGAAGGGGTATGGGTATTTTTACTTTTACAGCCATTTATTCCTCCTGTAAAATTTATATATTTAACCGGCCTTGATCTTTTCCAGGGTTTCTTCAAAAGATTTCATGTTAGGATCAATGTGGTAAGGTTCAACAGTGTGACCGATTATTGCTTCTTTTGTCTTCAGCCCGTTGCCTGTAATAGAAAGCACTGTGAGGTCGTCCTTATTTATATGTCTGCTTTCAACAAGTCTTATTGCTGATGCAAGTGTAACCCCACCGGCTGTTTCAGCAAAAATCCCTTCTGTCTTTGCAAGAAGTTTGATTGCTTCTATTATTTCCGTATCTGAAACATCCGCTCCATAACCACCGCTTTCTTTTATAACCTGTGTAGCATAGAACCCATCCGCGGGATTTCCTATGGCAAGGGATTTGGCGATTGTGTCGGGTTTCACCGGTTTTATAACATCAACATTCTCTTTTATAGCTGTAACTATCGGGGAGCAGCCGGTTGCCTGGGCTGAAAAAATTTTTGTATTTAATTCCCCGATAAGGCCGATGTCTTTCATCTCCTTGAAGCTCTTCCATATTTTTGTCAGTAGAGAGCCGCTTGCACACGGCACAACAACAACATCAGGAGCGCGCCATCCAAGCTGCTCTATAATTTCATATCCCTGGGTCTTTGACCCTTCTGCATAAAACGGCCTGATATTTATATTTACGAACGCCCAGTTGTACTTGTTGGCTACTTCGCTGCAAAGCCTGTTAACATCATCATAATTGCCGTCAACAGCTATGAGATTCGGTTCATATGCAAGTGAGGCTACTATTTTGCTTTTTTCAAGGCTTGCAGGAATAAAAATAAATCTCTTGAAACCCGCTGCTGCGCCGTGAGCCGATACTGAATGGGCAAGATTGCCTGTTGAGGCGCATGCAACTGTGTTGAACCCGAATTCTCTTGCCTTTGAGAGCGCAACTGCAACCACCCTGTCTTTGAAAGAAAGTGTCGGATGCGTAACCGTGTCATCCTTTATATAAAGCTTTTTTATCCCGAGGTGTTTTGCAAGCTTATCCGCCCTGACAAGAGGAGTAAAGCCTGAATGCAGTCCGCTTGTGGGTTCCCCGTCTATAGGTAAAAATTCCCTGTAACGCCACAGGGTTTGCGGTCTCGACAATATCTTCTCCCGGGTTAAAACCTTCTTAATCCCATCGTAATCATAAACAACTTCCAATGGGCCAAAACAGAACTCACATACGTAAACAGGGTCAACAGCATACTCCCTCCCGCATTCTCTGCATTTAAGCCCTTTCACAAAACCCATTTAATTTGCCTCCCTGATTCTCCCATTCTCCGTGTCAGGAATTTGTTCTATATCGAACAATATTCCTCCGGCAGATCGGTCAGTTCCTTGATTTTAGGATCGCTGCCGCATGCAGGGCAGTCCTTATTTTTAGGAATCCTGACCTTTCTGAAATTAACCCCGAGCGCATCATATATTAACAGGTTCCCTTTTAACGGGCTGCCCTTGCCGATAATCAGCTTAAGCACCTCTGTTGCCTGGAGGGCGCCGATAACACCAGGCAAAACACCAAGCACACCCGCCTCCTGGCATGATGGGACAAGCCCTGCCGGCGGCGGCTCTTCAAAGAGGCAGCGGTAACAGGGACCCTCGCCGGGCAATATGGTGGTAACCTGCCCTTCAAACCTGAGAATAGCGCCGCTTACAAGAGGTTTTTTCAGCATTACACATGCATCATTGATAAGATAACGTGTGGGGAAATTATCCGTACCATCCACGACAATGTCATAGTCTCTGATCAGGTCGAGTATGTTTTTGCTGCTGATCCTTTCTTTAACGGCAATCACATTAACATCAGGATTCAGCGCTTCAAAGGTCTGCTTTGCCGACTCGGCCTTGTTAACACCGAGTGTCTTTACACTGTGCGCAATCTGCCTCTGCAGGTTGCTGAGCTCAACATGATCATTGTCCACAAGCGCAATAGTTCCCACCCCTGCTGCTGCAAGGTAATAGCCGACCGGGCAGCCGAGTCCCCCGGCGCCGACTATAAGTACTTTTGAACCGGAAATTTTCTTCTGCCCTTTTCCACCGACTTCAGGCAGGATTATATGCCTGCTGTATCTTTTTAATTGTTCTTCTGAAAATTCCATCAGTCTTCTACCTCTTTTTTTATTTGAATAATCCATTCTTTTGGATTTATCTTTTCCACCTTGAGAACCGAATGTCCGTAATTCAGCATTGCAGCCGGGATACTCTTTGCAGCCTCGGGATAATCAAGTATGATCTCGATAACCTGTCCAACTTCTATGTCTTCAACCCCAAGCTTTGATTTTACTAATGTATAGGGACAAACTTCACCCCTGATATCCAGCTTCTTATCTATCTTTATATCTTCCATATTATATTTCCTCTCCTTCTACTCTCAAATACATGGTCCTGCCTGATACAATGGAGAGCCTGTTGATCTGTTTTAATGCCCGCACCATATCCTTTTCCCTTGCTTCATGCGTCATCATAACAACAGGCACTGCCTTTTCCTTTTTTCTCCCCTTCTGTATCATCGACTTAATGCTTATGTTATGACTGCCCAGGATACCCGAAATTCCGGATAATACCCCTGGTTTATCAATTGCTGAAAAGCGGAGATAATAACCTGTCCTTATCTCCTCCATCTTTTTGATTTTCAAATCAGAGATTCCAGGCAGATTAATTCCATGCAATCCCTCTACAGCACCGGTCTTTATATTTCTTGCGATATCCATTATATCACTTATTACCGCGCTTCCCGTCGGCATCCCGCCTGCGCCTTTACCATAATACAGGGCCGGGCCGATTGCATCTCCTTCCACGTAAATTGCATTAAATACCCCGTTGACACCTGAAATAAGATCATCTTCAGGTATCATTGTCGGATGCACTCTGAGCTCAATCTCTTTACCTGTCTGTTTTGCAATTGCCAGCAGTTTTATCCTGTATCCGAATTCCGACGCAAACTGTATATCCAGCGGAGTTATCCCTGTGATACCTTCAGTGTAAATCTTTTTAAAAGAAAATGGTATACCGAAAGCAAGTGATGCAAGTATTGTCAGTTTATGTGCGGAATCGATGCCTTCAATATCAAATGTCGGATCTGCCTCCGCATATCCAAGCGCCTGCGCTTCCTTTAAAGCTGTTTTAAAATCCACTGCCTCTTCCGTCATCTTTGTCAGAATATAATTAGCAGTGCCGTTAATAATTCCGTAAATATTACTGATGCTGTTTCCTATCAGTGATTCCCTTACAATCTTTATAATAGGTATACTTCCTGCAACTGCAGCTTCGAAGCCGATCTCCACCCTGTTTTTTTCAGCTGCCTTGAATATCTCCCGGCCTGTTTCCGCAAGAAGCGCCTTATTGGCGGTTACAACATGCTTTCCATTCCTGAGGGCCTTCAGTATAATTTCCTTTGCAGGGTGTATTCCCCCGATAAGCTCAACTACAATATCAATATCCGGATCATTCAGCAGCGCTTCCGGATCATTTATAAGTACGCCTTCCGGAAGTTTAATGCCCCGCTCTCTTTTTGTATTAATGTCGGCTATATTTTTTAAAAAAACAGGAAACCCCAGTTTTCTTTCAATGTCCCTCCGCTTTTTCAACAGAATCTTTGCGGTTCCCGTTCCTACGGTTCCGAAGCCTATAATGCCGACAGATACAGCTTTTTTTTGCAATTTTCCCCTCTTAACGTAAAATTTCAGTGAATTGCTATTATGCTCTAAATTATTACATTTATTCAAGAGCTTCGGAATGAAAAAATAAATAATCCGGAGATTACGCAAATGGCACGGACAGATAGCAGAAGGAATATGTCATATATCTTGTATCCTGCGTCATGAATCCTGTATTATGTTACCTGTGTTGAGCGTTATATAACATTAATACAATATGAAAATATGAAAAACATAATCACCATAGACGGTCCCTCAGGCTCCGGCAAGGGAACAGTATCACGGCTGCTCGCCAAAAAACTCGGATACAAATATCTTGATACAGGGGCTCTTTACAGGGCGGTTGCGTGGAAGGTAAAGAGAGAAAAGGCTGATCCTGATAACGAAGATTCCCTTAATGAGATATTGAAAAATATAAACATAGACTTCAGGGGGGATATGATTTTTATTGACGGCGCTGATGTAACATCAGAGATAAGAACAAATGAAATCGGGGAACTGAGTTCACGGGTTTCCGCCAGACCGGAGGTAAGGGCAGGTCTTTTTTCGATGCAGAGAGAGAGCGGACTCCAGGGCAAGGTTGTGATTGAAGGAAGAGATACCGGCACGGCTATCTTTCCTGAAGCAGAGAATAAATTTTTTCTTGATGCCACCCTTGAAGAGAGGGCCCGTAGAAGATTTGAGGAGCTTAAAGACAGAACTCCCGGGATCAGTCTGGAAAAAACAATTGAAGATATAAAAAAAAGAGATTTAAGAGATTCTTCAAGGGAGAACTCACCCCTGATGAAAACCAAAGATATGATTTACATAGATTCAACCAATTTAAATATTGAAGAGGTTGTTGCAGAGATATTGAAAAATTTAAGGTGAGTTCCTGATTCAATTATTTTTCAGTATTCACTATTCACTGTGGTTAAAAGGATATGGTTTATAATTTTTTTTACAAACTCGTTGCTCTCATAATAAGGCTTGTATGCCGTATTAACGGCGGCCTGGAGGTGATCGGGAAAGACAACATACCTTTGGAAGGAGGGGTCATAGTGGCTGCAAATCACATCAGTTACCTTGACCCTCTGTTAATCGGCGCCGTGGTTCCGAGGAACGCAACTTTTATGGCGCGCAAAGGGCTCTTTGAAATTCCGGTGCTCGGCTGGATGATAAAGGATGCAGCTTTTCCGGTTGACAGGGAAAGAACCCGTCCGTCCACCATAAAGGAGGCTGTCAGGAGACTGAAAAAAGGTGAGCTTATTGCAATGTTCCCGGAAGGCAGGAGGAGTGAAACGGGCGAACTTATGGAAGCCAGGCGCGGCATTGGTATGTTGGCATGCCTCAGTAAGGCCCCGGTTGTTCCGGCCCTGATTACAGGAAGCGACAGGGCCCTGCCGGTTGATGCCGGGTGGTTAAAGAGAGCTAAAATAACAGTAGTATTCGGAAAGCCTGTATATTTTACTTCAGCAGCAGATGAAAAGGGATATCGCAACCATGAGCTGCATGAGAAAATCAGCAATGAGGTTATGACCGCAATAAGAGAGATGAAGAAAAATTATGGAGATTAAAGTTGCTAAAAAGGCAGGGTTTTGTTTTGGGGTAAAACGCGCCATTGATATCACATTTAATCTTGCAAAGGAGGGGAACAAAGGCCTTTATACGTATGGCCCTCTTATTCACAACCCCCAGGTAGTGGAGGAACTCAAACGCAAAGGTGTAAATACGGTTAATGATCTCAATTCACCTGATATCAGAACAATAATAATCAGAACTCATGGTGTATCCCCTGAGGTTTATGCTGAAACTTCCAAAATGGGGTATAATGTTATTGACGCTACCTGTCCATTTGTTAAAAAGGCTCAAAATTTCACTCAGATTCTTAAAGACGAAGGTTATCAGGTGCTTATCATCGGGAACCAGCAGCATCCCGAGGTTCAGGGATTGATTGGTTTTGCCGGAGGTGACGCTGTTGTCGCTGATGATGTAGATCAATTACCGGCATTAAAAAAGAAAGTTGGAATAATAGTACAAACTACCCAGTCATTTGATACGTTCAGGGATATTGTTTTACACGTTATCTGCTCTGCAAGGGAAGTTAAGATTTATAATACTATATGTGATTTTACGGCTCAAAGGGTCAGGGAGACAAGAGAACTGGCAAAAAAAGTAGACCTCATGATAATAGTTGGCGGCAAGAACAGTTCCAATACAAATCAGCTTGTCAAGCTCTCAAAAGATGTTTGTGCTAAAGTATATCATATAGAAGTAGCAGGTGAAATCAAAAAGGTCTGGTTCAGCGGAGTTGAAAAAGCCGGGGTAACAGGCGGCGCTTCCACGCCTCAATGGATAATTGATGATGTTGTAAAGAAAATAAGAGAAATTTCTATCAGGAGGTAATATAATATAAAATTATGGAATTGCAAATGGATGATTTAGAAAAGTTTTATGCCGACTCGTTCAAAGGGTTGAGGGCAGGTGCAATAACGAAAGGCAAGGTTCTGCAGATAAAGCCGGACGGGGTAATAGTTGATGTAGGATCAAAAAGTGAAGGGTTCGTCCCTCTCAGCGAACTTGGAGAAAATGAGCTCGATACCTTGAACCCGGGAGATGAGGTCGAAGTTTTTATCGAAAGGCTCAGTGATCAGAACGGCTTTGTAAAACTTTCAAGACAAAAGGCCAGGGGCGTAAGAACATGGGATATGATAGAGGAGGCATTCAAAAAAAACGAGCCTGTGGACGGGAGGATTACCGGAAAAGTCAAAGGCGGCATGACTGTAAATATCGGCGGAGTAAATGCCTTTTTGCCGGGTTCCCAGATTGATCTGAAAGCACCCAGGAACACGGACAGTCTCATTGGACAGACCCATACATTCAAGGTCTTGAATCTCAATAATAAAGGGGCCAATGTAATTGTCTCAAGACGCGTTCTTCTTGAAGAAGAGCGCAATAAACTCAGAGAGCAGACACTTACCAGGCTTAAAGAAGGAATCATTATGGAAGGAGTCGTCAAAAACCTCACGGACTACGGTGCATTTATCGACCTCGGGGGAATCGACGGCTTGCTGCATATATCCGATATGTCATGGGGGCGTATCAGCCACCCTGGTGAGTTATTCAGTATCGGAGACACTGTTGAAGTAATAATCCTCACCTTTGACACAGTGAATGAAAAGGTAACCCTCGGCTACAAGCAGAAAAAACCCGATCCGTGGGCCAGCGTGGAAGAAAAATATCCGGCCGGCCGGAAAGTGCTCGGGAAAGTAATTACCATCACTGATTACGGCATATTTATCGAACTTGAAGAAGGTGTCGAAGGACTTATACATGTCAGTGAAATCGACTGGCTCGAAAAGTCAATAAAACCTTCCAAATATTTTTCCATCGGCGATAAGGTGGAAGCGGCCATATTAAAAGTAAGCAAGAATGATAAAAGGATATCGCTGAGCATAAGGCAGCTCAAGCCTAATCCCTGGGAGGTTGTAAAGGATAAATACACTGCCGGGCAAAAGATCAGGGGAAAGGTGAAAAGCTTTGCCGAATTCGGAGCGTTTATCTCCATGGACGAGGGAATAGACGCCCTGCTCCATATTTCAGATATTTCCTGGGTAAAACGTGTAAAACATCCTTCGGACATTCTGAAAAAAGGAGAGGAGATTGAGGTTGTTGTCCTGAATGTCGAGCCTGAAAAAGAGAGAATCTCTGTCGGTCTCAAGCAATTAACAACCGACCCATGGATTAACGAAATACCGGCCAGGTATAATCTCGGGGATACTGTAAAGGGGAAAGTCGCAAGCACTGCTGATTTCGGGCTTTTCATAGAACTCGAAGACGGGGTGGAAGGATTGATACATGTATCGGAGATTGAAAAAAAGCCTGATGAGAAGATAGAAGAACTGTTTAAACCGGGAACTGAAGTGACGGCAAGGATAATAAATGTTATTCCCGCTGACAGGAAAATAGACCTCAGCATGAAAACCATGATAGGGTAAGAATTTAAAATTGACGATTGAGTAATTCCGCTTTAACCCCTCTCCCCACAGGAGAGAGGGGTATTCAATCAGAAAACCGGAAATGAAAAAAGTCCTGATCTTCTTCGCAATAATTTTTGTAATCATAGCAATCTTCAGTCTGATACTGACATTCAGGCAAAAGGTTCCCCTGGGGGAAAAGGTAGCAGTTATACGCGTTACAGGCGTAATCATTGACTCAAGGGATATAATTGAAGAATTAAAGAAATACGCAAAAGATAATTCTGTTAAGGCCGTTGTCATCAGGGTTGACAGCCCCGGCGGCGCCGTAGCCCCGTCGCAGGAAATATATGAAGAAATAGTAAAGATCAAAAAGAGGAAAAAAGTTGTTGTTTCAATGGGCTCTGTAGCTGCCTCAGGTGGTTATTACATATCCGCCCCGGCAGACAGGATAGTGGCGAATGCCGGAACCCTGACAGGCTCAATCGGTGTAATTATGGAAATACCGAATGTTGCGGGTCTTATGGAAAAGATAGGGGTAGAAACACAGGTGATAAAAAGCGGCAGGCACAAGGACATCGCATCGGTTTTCAAATCTTTAACACCTGCAGAGAAAAAGATACTTCAGGCAGTTCTTGATGATGTGCACGATCAGTTTATCAGGGCGGTATCCGAGGGCAGGGGGATGAAGTTTGAAGATATCAAAGAGCTTGCAGACGGAAGAGTTTTTACCGGGAGAATGGCAAAAGAACTGGGACTTGTAGATGAACTCGGGAATCTTGAAGATGCTATCATGTTAGCGGGCAGGTTAACAGGGATCAAGGGTGAACCCAGGGTAATTTATAAAAAAGAAAAATTCAGTATCCTTGACATGCTCAAAGGAGAAATTCAGGGAAATCTGATAGGCAATGTCTTTTCAGGCATTCAGGTAAAATACTTGTTTGCACCGTAGACTGATTACACGGTTTGACAGAGAAAATTGCATATACAAAATACAGGGAGGGATTTATGACAAAATCTGTTCTTATTGAAAAAATAGCGCAAAAATTGGAAGGACTATCGAAAAAACAGACGGAAGTTATTATTGAGACTATTTTCGAAAGTATCAAGGACTCTCTTGCAAATGGAGGAAAGGTTGAGGTAAGAGGCTTCGGCAATTTCAGGCTTCGGAGCAGGAACGCCAGAAAGGCCAGAAACCCGAAGACCGGTGAATCCGTTGATGTGCCGCCAAAGAAGGTTCCTTACTTCAAGGTGGGTAAAGATCTCAGGGAGATGGTAAACAGGGACTTATAAAACCAGCGACAACGGTTTACGGTTATCAGTTCACGGTTCACGGTTTACGGTTTACGGTAAATCTTCAAAGAAAGCGGACATGGCTTCCCGTACTTTTATTTTTTCTTCAACAGTTAACTGTTAACCGTCAACTGTGAACGGTTGTTTGTCCCTTTGCACCTGAGCAGTTACGGTTAATCCTTACCCCCCAGTACAATCTGTTTTTCCCTGATGGCCTTTATCCTGTCTCTCAGTTCTGCGGCTTTTTCAAATTCAAGTTTTTCAGCCGCTTTTTTCATTTCATCTTCAAGTGTTTTGATTTCGGATTCATCGCCGTATTCGACCTTTTCCTCTGCTGCAACAGGCACTGTCCAGTAATCCGCCTCATAGATTGAACCGAGAATATTTGTTATCTCTTTTTTGATTGATACAGGCGTTATCCTGTGCTTGAGGTTGTACTCCTCCTGAATCCTGCGTCTCCTGTCTGTTTCATCCATTGCTGTTTTCATTGAACCTGTTACTGTATCAGCATAGAAAATTACCATCCCGTTTACATTCCTTGCCGCCCTGCCTGCTGTCTGGATAAGGGAGCGGCCTGATCGTAAAAAACCTTCCTTGTCTGCATCGAATATGGCAACAAGCGATACCTCCGGAATGTCAAGCCCTTCCCTTAACAGATTTACCCCTATGAGTACGTCAAATTTCCCCAGTCTCAGGTCCCTCAGAATCTCCACCCTCTCCAGGGTCTTGATATCAGAGTGGAGATATCTTGCCTTTATCCCTGACTCCGTATAATACTCGGTAATGTCCTCAGCCATTTTTTTTGTCAGGGTAGTAACTAATACTCTTTCTTTTCTTTGAGCCCTTTCTCTGATTTCTCCAAGCAGATCATCTAATTGACCCGAAACCGGCCTTAGTTCTATAAACGGGTCCTTCAGGCCTGTAGGTCTGACTATCTGTTCAATAATTCTGCGGCCCGACTTCGTAATCTCGTAGTCTGCCGGTGTAGCAGAAACGTAAATTGCCTGCTTTACCCGGTGTTCAAATTCATTAAACTTAAGCGGTCGGTTATCAAGGGCTGAGGGAAGCCTGAAGCCGTAATTAATCAGGGTCTGTTTTCTTGACCTGTCTCCTTCGTACATTCCCCTGATCTGGGGAACCGTGGCATGGGATTCATCTATTATTATCAGAAAGTCTTCAGGGAAATAATCAATAAGACAAAACGGCGGCTCTCCTGGCGCCCTCCCGCTTAAGTGCCTTGAATAGTTTTCAATCCCATGACAGTAGCCGAATTCCTTCAGCATTTCCATGTCAAAACGTGTTTTCTGTTCAAGCCTCTTTGCCTCAATCTCCTTGCCCTGTTTGAGTAAAATATCGATCCATTCTTCAAGTTCGTTATTGATTGCCACGATTGCCTGTTCAATTCTCGGCCTTGGAGTAATCCAGTGGCTGTTGGGGTATAATGCGACTTTAGTCAGACGTCTTAAAACCTTGCCTGACAGGGAATCAAATTCATATAAGCCGTCAATATCATCTCCGAAAAATTCAACTCTTATTGCATTATCCCCGGAAAAAGAAGGGAATATGTCGACAATATCTCCCCTTACGCGAAATCTGCCTCTTTTGAAATCTTCACTCCGTTCGTACAGCATATCAACGAGCTTTCTCAGAAAGGCATCCCTGTCTGTTCGCATACCTTCTTCAATAAAAAGATTCATACCGAGGTAATCCTCAGGAGAACCGATACCGTATATGCATGAGACGGATGCAACAATAATGGTATCGGTTCTTTCGAGCACAGCGCGTGTAGCCGCATGTCTCAGCCTGTCGATGTCGTCATTTATCATGGCATCTTTCTCAATGTAGGTGTCTGTTGAAGGGATGTATGCCTCAGGCTGATAGTAGTCGTAGTAGCTGACAAAATACTCAACTGCATTTTCCGGGAAGAATGTCTTGAATTCCCCGTAAAGCTGGGCCGCAAGGGTTTTGTTATGAGCTATAACAAGCGTTGGTCTGTTTACATTTGCGATTACATTTGCAATAGTGAACGTCTTGCCGGATCCGGTGACGCCGAGGAGCACCTGATGATTCAGATTATTTAAAATACCTTCTGTTAAGGCATCGATGGCCCCGGGCTGGTCGCCCTCAGGTTTGAAGTCTGATTTCAGCTTGAATATGCCGGCGTGTTTTATCATGAAAGAGGGCACCTTGGTAGAGATGTTTAAAATGGTTTTTTTTAGTTTTTGCTCTTGTTAAGAGATGTTATAATTTCCAATTCAAAAAGATTGTCTTTTATAAATATAGCATACTATGCTCTCTGCCGCAGGGTGGTAGCCCCTGAGTAAGGGGCGACATTTACGGACTCTCCGAATCGGCTATCCGTAAGAGTTTCAATCCACGCCCCTGTGCAAGGGGCGACGCCGTATTTCCCCTTGCCATAATGGGCATAATAATACGTTTCAATCCACGCCCCTGTGCAAGGGGCGACGCATATTTCTGAATTTCTTCCAGTGACGGTTTTATGTTTCAATCCACGCCCCTGTGCAAGGGGCGACGGTTACTAAAGGGGAGTTAAAACAAGCAATAACAAGTTTCAATCCACGCCCCTGTGCAAGGGGCGACAGCAATAGATCCCCCGGAAGTCCTCTGCCCGATTAGTTTCAATCCACGCCCCTGTGCAAGGGGCGACTACTAAGGGCAAGGTAACAGATTTAAGGTTAGAAAGTTTCAATCCACGCCCCTGTGCAAGGGGCGACTTAGCAATGGAGCAAACGCTCGATAAACCTAAAAAGTTTCAATCCACGCCCCTGTGCAAGGGGCGACCAAAAACAAAGCAGCTTCCGGAAGCTTCGACTCCTGTTTCAATCCACGCCCCTGTGCAAGGGGCGACCTTCCGGCCTACTGTATCGGTATCGTGATTAGTCAGTTTCAATCCACGCCCCTGTGCAAGGGGCGACGATTGAAATACTTGAAACCAAATGTAAAACAGTAATGTTTCAATCCACGCCCCTGTGCAAGGGGCGACTACTGCTGTCAGTGTCACAACAGGCAGACCGTATATGTTTCAATCCACGCCCCTGTGCAAGGGGCGACATGGACACAAGGGTCGGTTATGTTGTTGTCAGTCAAGTTTCAATCCACGCCCCTGTGCAAGGGGCGACTGTTTACTTATAAGTCATTGTTTTTAAAATGGTAATAAACTACTTTTTGCGAAGCTCCAATTTTCAAGACAATATATTTCAGGTTGTCAAAGAGCAATACGTCTAATTTATTCATTTTAAACATTTTTTTGTACAATGCGAATCCCCCTGTGAATTTATGCGAGCTTGAGGTTCGCATACTACTCAAACAATCAACGGGCCGTCCTGGTCAGGCGACTTTTTCAGACCGACATGCTCAATG
>BDSY01000108.1 GCA_002897895.1 bacterium BMS3Abin06 | reverse complement strand
CAAGGCTATGTGAAGATTTTGACACTACATTTGTGGCCGCTCCGTAACTCATTGTTTTATCTGAAAACTCTATCGCGAATTCCCCGGTTTTACTCCCTTTGGGGGTGAAAACCCATGAAGTTGGGTTACTATTTTTTTGATTTCAGTTGTGGTATATTTTGCCTGCGGCTACCAGTAATTTTAAACAAAAAATCGATCAATTCATTCTCCCTAAAACAAAAAATACTTCTTATCCTCCCCTTGACAGTGAACTTTCGTTCACCTATAATTTAAATATGACAAAAGAGATGAGAGAAGAGAAATTGAAATTCAGGGTCAGGGAGATATCGCACTTTTATTATCAGAAAGGCAGAATGCCGAGTTTTTCCGAGATCGGGGATATGCTGGGGCTGAAGTCAAAAAATGCCGTTTCAAAACTTGTTAATAGACTTGAGCAATTGAAAGTTCTTGAGAGAGATGAGAGAGGCAGGCTTACACCGGGATCCATAAAATTTCCCGCAAGAATACTCGGCACTGTTGAGGCCGGTTTCCCAAGCCCGGCAGAGGAAGAGCTGGCAGATACGCTTTCTCTTGATAAACTTCTCATACAGAACCACGAGGCCACCTTTCTGCTCAGGGTATCGGGTGATTCAATGTCAGAGGCCGGCATACTCCCCGGAGATATGGTAATAGTGGACAAAGGGCAGACACCGAAAAGCGGTGACATTGTCATTGCAGAAGTTGACGGTGAATGGACCATGAAGTATCTGAGAAAAAGGGGAGAGTGTGTAACCCTCATACCTGCAAACCCGCGCTTTAAACCCATTAAGCCAAAGAATGAGCTTAAGATTGCAGGGGTAGTGACGGCAGTGATAAGGAAGTATCAGTAACCGCTATGAACAGACACCCATTAACCATACGCTCATGGCCGCAGGCCATCCTGCATCTGGATGCAGATGCATTCTTTGCATCCTGTGAACAGGCCATTCATCCGGAGCTTCGGGGAAAGCCCGTTATCACGGGCAGGGAGCGCGGGATAGTTGCTGCCGCCAGTTACGAGGCAAAGGGCAGAGGAGTTAAAAGGGGGATGAGTTATATTGATGTAAAGAGGGTTTGCCCTGATGCAATTATCGTCCCTTCCGACTATGAAACCTACAGCCTCTTCTCCGTTAGAATGTTTGAAATACTCAGGCGCTTTTCACCTGATGTAGAGGAGTACTCCATAGATGAAGCATTTGTCGACCTGACCGGCCTGCGAAGGAGCTTTCAGACTTCCTATGGAATGATTGCTGCAAAGATACAGGAGACAGTTGAAAAAGAGCTGGGAATTACTGTATCAATCGGGATAAGCCTCTCAAAGGTTCTGGCAAAATTAGGCTCAAAACATAATAAACCGCATGGGCTTACCGTAATCCCCGGACGGGATATACATCTCTATTTAGAGAAGCTTCCTGTAGAAAAAATCTGGGGAATCGGCCCGAATACATCGGCATTCCTCAATAAGCTGGGAATAAGGACGGCCCTGGAATTTGCAGGAAAAGATGAAGCGTTTATAAAAAAACATCTCTCCAGGCCATATCAGGAGATATGGTCTGAGCTTAACGGGATGAGCGTCTACCCTGTTGTTATTGAATCAAAGAGCAGCTATCAGTCAATAAGCAAGACAAAGACATTTACCCCGCCCTCAACTGACAGGGCATTCGTCTTTGCCCAGCTTTCCAAAAATCTGGAAAACGCCTGTATAAAAGCGAGGCGGCACAAGCTTGCAGCCGCAAGGCTCATTGTCTTCCTCAGGAAAAAGGATTTCAGGGATATCGGCGTTGAGCTTAAATTAAACCGTCCCACTGCTTATCCTGCCGAACTCTTTGAAGCATTGGGGGAGGGTTTCAATCAGATTTACCAGAGCGGCATTCCAAACAGGTTAACGGGGGTTGTCCTTGCCGGCCTGATGCCGGAGAACAGGGTCCAGCTTACCCTCTTTGACGACATGGCAAAGATAGAAAAGATAGCAAAGATTTACCATACCGTTGATGAGTTGTCGGCCCGCTTCGGCAAGCATACCCTCCAGCATGCCTCCAGTCTTCCTCTGAAACTGCAGGCACAGCATGAAGGGAAAAGGGCTGATGTCCCGGCGAGAAGGGCGGATTTATTCAATGGTGAAAACAGAAGACAAAGGCTGGGGCTGCCTGTGTTGCATGTGAAGGTTTGAAGATAATGGGTTAAATTAGAGATTTACTGTTGCTGAATCTCTTTATTTGCAATCCCCCGGGAAAGCAATTATAATGGGCTTAGACACCTGTTGTTTTATAAGAGTGCCTCAGAAAATGTAGTCAGAGGGAGGGATCAAATGAACTTAAAATCTGTAGTGCTTGCTTGTCTGCTCATAATTTTAGCCACTGTTGCCGGAGCAGAACAACAGATGTTTGAGAAAGTAGATAAAAATAAGGACGGCAAAATCAATCGTGAAGAACTTTCTCAATATATGAAGGAGAGTGCCTTTGAAAAGCTGGACAATAACCGTGACGAGGGCATTACAGAGGCCGAGTGGGACAAGACCTATGATGTTGTAGCTGCAGAAGAATATAAGGGAACTTTCAAATCCATGGACAGGGACAGGGACAAGAGAATCAGTTACCCTGAATTTTCCAACTACGCTGATAAATATTCCAATATAGAAGATGCCTTTATGATTATGGATAAAAACAAGGACGGCGCCCTTTCCCCGGATGAAGTTTCGTATATGCCGTCATTCAGGTTGTTTACGATTCGTTTCTGATGCCTCAAACCTTGCATCTGCTATTAAATCAGCGACATCGGCAAGATGCAGGGGCAATTCATGAATTGCCCCTGCTCACTTATTTTCCGCCTTACTCCGTGTATAATTGAGAATGTCAAAAAAAGCAAATTTTTTATACGCAATTCTCCTGTTATTTTTCTTTTGTAAATCCATTTACGCAATAGAGACAAATATCGTTCAGAAAGACGGGGTCATTGTTCAGTATGAAAAGTCTTTACAAACTGTTGCAAAGGAGATCATAAGAATTTATCCTGCTGTTAAGCGTGAGCTTGAAAAGACCTTCGGGTCTGAAATAGAGTTCAGGCCAACAGTCATATTAACTGACAACAGGAAAGATTTCCGGAAAATGGTCGGCAATGATCTCGTTGTTGCAATTGCCGTCCCTCAGAATAATTTAATAGTAATTGACAATTCAAAGATGAAGACAGGTCCTTTTACCTTGGAAATAACGTTGAAACATGAACTTTGTCATCTCCTGCTTTATCATTACACTGAAGGAGGTAATCTGCCCAAATGGCTGAATGAAGGTATTTCTCAATGGGTAACAGGCGGCATATCAGAGATGATAATGGGGGAGAATAAAAATCTGCTGAAGCAGGCCACTCTGTCCGGCAGATTTATACCTATTAAAGACCTGGCAACGAGATTCCCGAACGATGACAAAAATCTCATGCTGGCGTATCAGGAGAGTAGAAGTATGGTTGATTATATTGACCGGGAATTCGGCCCCGGCAAAATACTTCAAATCCTCAGGCATTTAAAAAATGGGGACAATGCAGATACGGCAATCCTTAAAGGACTTTCAATTTCTCCTGAGGAGCTGGAAAGTAATTGGCATGATTTTATCAGGAAAAAATTTACCTGGTTTACCTACCTGAGCAGTCACCTCTATCAGCTTCTCTTCTTCCTTGCAGCCCTGATCCTGATATACGGTTTTATACAGTTCATAATTAAGAAAAGGGCATACAGGGATGAAGAGGAAGATGATACTATTGTATAAAAATATTAGTGGAAGCCGGGCGATTTTGAAAATCTATCTATGAGTTTTCACCCCTCTCCTATCACAAAATTCTTCAATACTGCACTTGCTGCATAAAGGAGAAACCGGCCTGCAAATGCCCTGGCCAAAGGCAACCAGAAGCCCGTTTATTTCAAGCCAGTATTTGCAGGGCAATTTCTTTCTCAGCGCAAACTCCGTCTGTTCCGGAGTTTTTGTTTT
Organism: bacterium BMS3Abin06; assembly: GCA_002897895.1. Classification (GTDB taxonomy): domain Bacteria; phylum Nitrospirota; class Thermodesulfovibrionia; order UBA6902; family UBA6902; genus BMS3ABIN06. Next base: position 21,490 of record BDSY01000108.1, on the reverse strand, counting down.
TACATAACCCCACCTGTTTGTTATCCTGTGGACATGCGTATCCACGCATATTCCCGGTTTCCTGTAGCCGAGAGTAAGGACAAGGTTGGCGGTTTTCCTCCCCACACCCTTGAGTTTAAGCAGTTCATCTAAATCACCGGGGACTTTTGAGTTACAATTATCAATGAGCGCCCTGCACAGCTCCTTGATCCTTTTTGACTTAACATTATAAAAACCAACCGGATAAATTGCCTTTTTAATTGTATTAACAGGAAGTTTTGACATGGTTCCCGGATCGGACGCCAATTTGAAAAGTCTTTCAGAGGCAATGCCCGTGGTTCTGTCCTGAGTGCGGAGACTCAGTATGCATGAAATAAGAACCTTGAAAGGGTCTCTTTTCCGCCTGTCCTGATTGACCATGTTCTCAAGCCATGGCACATTAAGGCTTTTTACCTGCTTTTTTAATATTGGCAGCGCCTTACTTATATTGCCGGTCTTCATTTTGTAATGTAATAAAGTGACATGGAATACCAGTAAGTTTCAATTGATGTAACTACTCAGGTGCAAAGCGGCAAAGGCACACAGGCACAAAGGGTTACAGAAATACAAGAAAAATTTTTCATCTTTTTTTCACTTTGTGCCTTTGTGCCTGAATAGTTAGAAGTTATTCTTACTTTTTCCCTGTGGTTTTTTTTGCAGTTTTACCGGCGGTTTTTGGAGCAGCTTTTTGGGTGGTTTTTTTAGCTGTTTCCGATACAGTTTTACCGGCAGTTTTCCGGGCAGTTTTTTTGGTGGGTTTTACTGGAATTTTTTTAATCCGTTTTAAAGAAATTTTCTTCTTCTCCTGTCTTATCTTCCTGGGTTTAGCCTCTGCTTCTTCTGTTTTTGCCTTCAATGACTTCGGGATAATGTTTTCAAGAATTACCCCGAGTTCAAGGGCATTTTTAGGCGCATATGCAAAGGCATCGTTATTGAAATAAAAATATACGTCTTTGCCCAGCTTCAGGTACTCCTTTATTCTTTTTGCATCTGCTTTTAATTGCTCGGTAGTGTAATTTGTGGCATAGCTTCCGCCCTCGCCGTGCCTGCGAATATATACAAAATCTGCGGTTACGGGCAATTCGTCGATAAAATCAGGCCAGTCAGCCATGCAGACAGCTATATTAGCGGCAGAGAGAAGATTGAAGACCTTTTTAACGAGCCAGCTTTTATGCCTGAATTCAAAAACATGGCGGACAGGATGCTGCTTGAGATTTTCCACAAAGTCTTCGAGGTTTTTCATGTTGAGTTTCAAATTCGGCGGTAACTGCCAGAGAACAACTTCCAGCTTTTCCAGAAGCGGGGCAGTGGCATTAAAAAATGTTGAAAGCGGCAACTCAACATCCTTGAGCTTTTTAACGTGGGAGATAAAACGGCTGCCTTTGAGGCAGAATGTAAAATCAGGTGGGGTTTCCTTATACCACCTTTCAAAAGCCTCTTTTTTCAGCAACCTGTAAAAGGTGACATTCAGTTCAACAGTGTTGAACTTTTTCATATAGAAAGACAACCATTTTTTATGCGGAAGATCCTCAGGATAAAAGACGCCTTTCCAAGAATCATACAAAAATCCGCTACATCCTATCCTGTATTTCGGCATTTCACCATAAAGTATACACTGAAAGCAAAAAAATTTAAAGTAACTACCCAGGTGCAAAGTGGCAAAGGCACATAGGCACAAAGGGTTACAGAAATACAAGAAAAATTTTTCATCCTTTTTTTCACTTTGTGCCTTTGTGCCTGCCTGAATAGTTACAAATTTTCTCTAAATCTTGTTCCCTGCTTCGGCCTCTCTTTAAAAAGACCGGATAGCAATGCTTGTAGTAACGGACAATTGTTGTTATTATGTAACATTATGAATATACGGGAAATTATCGATAAAATCAGGAAAACCGAATCTCCTCTGAAGAGGCAACTGCTGGCAGTGGCGTTGGTAAGTGAATTGCTTGATGAGAAAGGAAAGGATGCCCCTGTTGTCATCGGGGGATGTGCCCTTTCTTATTATTCAAGAGAGGTCTATTTTACAGCCGACATAGACCTGGCTTATGCTGACAGAGAAGCCCTGGATGATGCTTTGAAAAAAATGGGTTTTAAAAAAGAGGGGAGATACTGGATTAGCGATGATCTGAAACTGGCTGTAGAAGTACCGGTGTCGGTTTTGAGCGGAGAGGATTCCCCGCTTGAAATTGTAGAGCTTGATGCAGGATTGCAATGTAAGATAATAGGAATTGAGGACTTAATCATAGACCGCCTTAACGCCTGCAAGCATTGGAAATACGAAGTGGATTGCGAGATGGCCGATTTGCTTATTCGGAAATATGCAGAGGAGCTGGATTGGGAGTACCTCGAAAAGCAGGCGGCGAAGCCGGACAATAATACCCTGGCTGAGCTTTTGCAATTGAAAAAAAAGGTTGAAAAATGAAAATCAGGATAAAAAAATACAAAGATTTATCACCTGTGGATTCTCTTGTGCTGCGTGAAAGACTTGGTTTGAAAAGATACAGGAAAATGGCTGCGAGGAATGCGGATAAAAAAAGTACTCTCATGTATCTGGCGCTGAATAAGATAGAGGAAAAAGAAAAAGACGACTTCATTGTTCTGGGATACAGGCGCAGAAAGGTAAACATTGTCTGAACCAGTCATACCCTCCCTTTATCTCATAGACGGGAACTCTTACATCTACCGCGCCTTTTATGCAATCAGGGGATTATCAACCTCAACAGGCATGCCTACGAATGCCATATACGGCTTTACCAATATGATCCTCAAGATATTGAGAGAAAAAACCCCCGATTATTTTGCAGTGGTCTTTGATGCCCCCGGGCCGACCAAACGGCACGAGGCATATGAACAATACAAGGCTCACCGGCCCGGCATGCCTGATGAGCTCAAACAGCAGGTTCCCGTCATTAAAGAAATTATTAATGCACTCAGGATTCAGACAATCGAAAAACCGGGATATGAGGCTGATGATATACTGGGAGCTATCGCCAAAGAGGCTGAAGCAGAAGGGGTTGATGTATACATTGTGACAGGCGACAAGGATATGTGCCAGGTGGTGAGCCCGAAGATCAAATTATATGACACCATGAAGGAAAAGGTTACTGAAGAAAAAGATGTGACCGGACGCTTCGGGGTCAAGCCTTCACAGTTCCCGGAGATCATAGCGCTTATGGGCGATGCCTCTGACAATATTCCCGGAGCGCCCGGGATCGGAGAAAAAACCGCTGTCAGGCTTTTAAAAGAATTCGGCAATCTCGATAATCTTCTAAAAAATTATAAAGATATAAAAAATGCCAGGGCTAAAAAGGCAGTATCTGAAAATATGGACAATATTAAACTGAGCCTTGAACTTGCAACTATTCATCTCGATATGCCCCTGGATATCTCTGCCAAAGAGCTGAAACAGGGGGAACCTGACTGGACAAAGTTACTGGAATACTTCCGCAAATTTGAATTCAGCAGCTTGATTAAGCTTATTCCCGACCGGGAAACGCCGGCCCTTGAGAAAACAGAGTATATAACCATCCTCGATAAAAATGCCCTGAATAAGGCGCTCTCCTCCATAACGAATGAGATAACTATTGATACGGAAACAACTTCAGAGTCACCGATGAATGCCGGGCTTGTCGGTATATCGTTTTCCGTGGAACCGGGGAAGGCATATTATGTCCCAGTTTCACACTCATACCCTGGTGTGCCGGAGCAGTTGCCAAAAGATTACGTCTTGGAACAGATGAAAGGGATACTTGAAGACCCCGGGATTTCAAAAACAGGTCACAATATCAAATATGATTTTATAGTCCTGAAAAATGAGGGAATAAATTTAAACGGCATTGCCTTTGATACCATGCTTGCGTCTTATCTCCTGAACCCCAATAAAACTAACCATAATCTCACTGATGCGGCCATGGATTATCTCGGGATAAAGAAGCTCTCGTTTAATGATGTAATGGGCAAAGGCAAAAAAGATTTCAGTGAAGTTTCAATAGAAGACGCTGCGAAATACTCGGGTGAAGATTCCGCCGTAACCCTGAAGCTGAAAAAATATCTTGAGCCGGCAATTGAAAAGGAAAATTTATCAAAATTATTCCACGAGATAGAAGTGCCCCTGATTGAAGTCCTTGCAGACATGGAAATGGCAGGGGTTAAGATCGACCTTTCCCTGATGGAATCCTTTTCAGAACAAATGGCAAAAGAACTTGCAAGCATTGAGCAGAGGATTTATTTTCTTGCAGGTGATGAATTCAATATCAATTCTCCAAAACAGCTTCAGGAGATTTTGTTCGAAAAGATCGGGCTCAAGCCTGCCAGGAAAACAAAGACAGGCTACTCGACTGATATAGATGTACTCGAACAGCTTGCACTCGAACATGAATTACCTGAAGAGATCATAGAATACAGGACGCTTGCAAAACTGAAAAACACATATGTCGATGCCCTGCCCAAACTTGTTCACCCCGGAACCGGCAGGCTCCATACATCATTCAACCAGACAATCACGGCAACAGGAAGACTCAGCAGCTCTGCCCCGAATCTCCAGAACATCCCGGTCAGGGGAGAATGGGGAAAGAGAATCAGGGAAGCGTTTATTGCTGAAAACGGGAACCTGCTGCTCTCCTCCGACTATTCCCAGATAGAGCTCCGCATACTTGCCCATCTGAGTGAGGATGAGAAACTTATGGAGATATTCGAAAAAGATGGTGATATACATACAGGCACTGCGTCTGAGCTGTTTGGTGTCCCTGCCGCTGAAGTAACGGCTGAGATGAGGCGAAGTGCAAAGACCGTGAACTTCGGGGTTATATACGGGATCAGCCCTTATGGACTCAGCCGGCAGCTCGGAATATCTCCGGAAGAGGCAAGATATTATATTGAGACATATTTTGCCCGGCACAGTGGAGTGAGAAAATACATTGATACATTAATAGAAGAAGCAACCGGAACAGGCTGCGTGTCAACAATATTTGAGAGGAAAAGGCCAATCCCCGAGCTCAAAAGCACAAATAAAAATATAAGACAACTCGGGGAAAGACTTGCAACAAACTCCCCGATACAGGGCTCTGCAGCTGATATAATAAAAGTATCAATGATAAATATCCGGAAGAGACTGGAAAAAGAAAATTTAAAATCAAAAATGCTTCTTCAGGTCCATGACGAATTATTGTTTGAGATTCCGGAAAAAGAAAAAGACGCAATCGAACAATTAGTCAGGGAAGAAATGGAAAATGCGGTGCAGCTTCGGGTTCCGTTAAAAGCAGATACAGGTATCGGGAAGAACTGGGCGGAAGCGCATTAAACTATGTATTTCCCGGAGGGTTTTTTATTCCATCAGTATACGGCAACATATCGGGTTTGAAGAAAAGCGATCTGAAATCGCTTGAGAGAATTTACAGAAGGCGCATACCCAAAGACAAGGCCCTGACAGCCGAGCTTGCAAAGTATATGGCTGAATGCTCCGGTTCCATCGGGCGGCAGGTTGGTGTACTGGCAGACAGAAGCGGTAATATCAGCCATGTAATTGTCGGGGATGCAAAAGGTATTTTTATCCCCGGGCTTGCGGATTATCCGCTTGGAAGAAAAGTCCTCCGCGGCCTGAGGCTCATCCATACCCACCTGAAGAGTGAAAAGATAAACCGGGATGACATCACAGACCTTTCACTGTTACGGCTTGATGCAGTAATTGTAGTTGGAATGAAAAACGGACAGCCCTATAATGTCTCCCTTGCCTATTTGTTTTCCTCCGATTCCGGGACATCTTATGAAATAAACAGCCCGATCCCGTATCACGGGATGGAGAAGGCATTTAAGGACTTCGATATTTTCATATCCTCCATAGAAAAAGAGCTCCGGTCCCGCAGAGGCGGCCTTGACATCAGGGATACAAGGGAAAGGGCGGTACTTGTAAGTGTTTCAACGGCTCCGAGATTTGCACAGGAAGACTCCATTGAAGAGCTGAAAGAACTCGCGAAGGCCGACAATGTAGTAGTCGTTGACACAGTCCTTCAAAGACCCAAAAGCATCAATCCGAAATATCTCATGGGTGAGGGAAAGATAAAAGACCTCGTTATCAATGCCATGAACAAGGGGGCAACCCTCTTGATTTTTGACCAGGACCTTAATCCATCCCAGATCAAATCCATCGGCGATATAACAGAGTTAAAGGTTATCGACCGTTCGCAGCTTATTCTTGACATATTCGCGAGACGCGCCCACAGCAAAGACGGAAAAGTCCAGGTAGAGCTTGCACAGTTGCGCTACAGGCTCCCGAGGCTTACCGGCAAGGGGACTGCAATGTCCAGGCTGATGGGTGGAATCGGCGGGAGGGGTCCCGGGGAAATGAAGCTTGAGGTTGACAGGAGGCGTGTAAGGGAAAAGATAGCCCTGCTTGAAAAACAGCTTAAATCCCTCAGCCGTGCAAGACAGCAGAGAAAGGCGCGCAGGGTGGCGCAGGGCATTCCGATCATATCAATTATCGGGTATACAAATGCAGGCAAATCCACACTGCTTAACAATCTGACCAGGAGCAAGACCTTTGTGGAAGACAGGATGTTTGCAACACTTGATACTGCAAGCAGGAGGCTGAGATTCCCGAAGGAAAGGGATGTAATAATCACCGATACCGTCGGATTTATCCGCAACCTTCCCAAAGACCTCTTCGCAGCATTCAAGTCAACCCTGGAAGAACTTGAAGATGCGGATCTGCTTCTGCATATCGTCGATATATCAAACCCCAGATTCGAACAGCAGATCAATTCAGTAGAAAAGATACTGTCTGAGTTAGGTCTTTCAGAAAAGCCCGTGTTATTAGCGTTCAATAAGGAAGACCTTGTTGGCAAGGAAGAAGCCGGGGCGATCTGCACCAGATTTAAAGCAGTCTCTTTTTCAGCATTGAATCCCGGGACATTTCAGAGACTTATCAAGGCTATAGAAAGTAAGCTGTGGCCGCTGAAATAAAAGTTCAGGCAGTTTAAACCCTCCGGATTCCCCGCAGTAAATAATCAGGCAAACTTAAAACTCAACAGTTTATATATAAGCTTCGCCGCCAGAAAATCCGGGGCCGCATTATTTTTATTCGGGCAAAGCTCTGCAACATCAAATCCGATAATATCTTTACTTTCAGAAACATGCTCAAGCAGATCAATGACTTCATACCACCCTAATCCACCCGGTTCAGGTGTCCCTGTTGAAGGCATTATTGAAGGGTCAAAGACATCAAGGTCTATAGTGACATAAACATTTTTTGAGAGTTTCCGGACAACCTTTTTAATCCAGCCTTCCGATTCCCGGATAGCCGAGGCATAAAATATTTTTTTCTTATCAATATTCTTAAGCTCGGAGGAGTCCATGCTTCTTATTCCAACGGAAACAATATTTCCTGTCATTTCCTTTGCCCTTGCCATGACACAGGCATGGCTGTATTTGTCCCCTTCATATGAATCTCTCATGTCCGAGTGTGCATCCAGATGCAGGATGCTCATATTATTGAAGTGTTCAGCATGGGCTTTTACAGAGCCTAATAAAACTGTATGTTCTCCGCCTAAAACAACGGCAAACTTTCCGTCACTCAGTAATTTGCCGACATTCCTCTGAACTTTATTTATCATCTCCAGCGAGTTGTCTGATACAATTTCCTTTGAAGTATGAATCCCTTTTTTATAAACTTCGGAAGCAGTTTCAATATCGTAAAGCTCCATATTTCCCGAGGCATTGATAATTGCCCGCGGGCCTTTGGCAGAGCCTTTAATCCAGGAGCTTGTTTTATCAAAGGGAACCGGAAGGATAACTATATCTGAATTCTTATAGCTCGAATATTCCGGAGGTAAGCAGCCGAAATTGCAGGAGGGGTTATTATTGTTCACAGTTATTGATTGCCGGTTGCCGGATATTTATCAGGTTTGTATTTATTTATCGCCTCACCCCTGAGAGCTGATACCTGACTGCTGACAGCTGCTTTTATAACAACATCACCGCAGCGGCAATGACTGTTGTCCATTTGCCGTACTTGTTGCCTTCTGCAGACTGGCAGATGTTTGTAGATTTAAAGATATATTGACTTGCCTTGTAAACCTGTTTTCTTGAATCCCATGCCTCGTCAGGGTCAAATGCAATGCCCAGGGTGGTAGCGAGCATTGTAGCAGCGAGGTCTTCGGCATAATCTCCTGCTTTCCTTGCAGTTTCACCATATGAATGATGCTCGGAGATATAGCCGTAATGTTCCCTGTCTTTTGGAACTGCCAGGCCTACAGCGGAAGAAATAAGCCTGTTCGGTTCATTGGTCTCAGTTCTCGCCATTACGCAAAAAGTAATCTGCCCCGGTTTAATCGACCTCAGCCCCTTTTTTCTCGTTATTATTTCGCATTTGGGAGGGAAAATGCTCGATACATAAACGAGATTGCATTTCTCTATTCCCGCTTTGCGCAAAGCAAGCTCAAAAGATGCAAGTTTATCCTTGTGTACTCCGGCGCCTTTTGTAAAAAATATCTGTTTAGGGATGAAATTCATTGTTGTTATGCGGAAATCGTGATTTTTTCCAGCTTGCAAATATAACGCAAATTCAGTTGTTTTTTCAAGCGGGACAAAAAACGCCTATTTTTACATAATTTAAAGCAAAAGCCTTAAATTCCGTATCTCATCCTGCCGGACTGAAACTTTTTTCAACCTGCTGTCCCCATAAGTTTTTACTTCATAAGTATTCCCTCCTGAAATTATGGTAACAGCGCCGCTGGTGTCTGTTCTGAAAACTCTTACTCCCTCATCTTCGTATCTTCTTAGAGTTTCCTGATGTGGATGATTGTACGGATTATTCCTGCCGACACTTATAACTGCTATCTGAGGGCTTACAGTTTGTATAAACCCTGTCAGGCTTGATGTCCTGCCGCCGTGATGCGGCACTTTGATAATATCACTCTTAAGCCGGCCGCCCAATCGGGTCAGGTTTTCTTCAGCCTCTGTTTCTATATCTCCGGTAAAAAGAATCGAGACATCATTGTTCTCTATTTTCAAAACCAGGGAAGCGCTGTTTTGATTCGAAAACCGGGCCCTTGGCGAGTCAGCATAAAATTCATCGTATGGATGAAGAGCGTAAATCTTATACCCCTTTGCCTCAAGCATATCCCCCCTGGCAAGTATCCTGTACGGTATGTCCTTTTCCTCCATTTTCTGAAAAAATTCCAGTGACTCATCAGACCTTCTGCCGTTAAACCAGATTTCGCCGACATCGAGATTATCCATGATATATATAAGTCCGCCGAAGTGGTCGGGATGTGGATGGCTCATAACCATATAATCGACCCTTCTTATCCCCCTGGACCATAAATACGGAGCAATAACTCTTTGCCCCATATCAGGCTCATGTGTGCTTCCATCAATAAGCATTATTTTTCCGTCAGGCAGCTCAATAACGGATGCATCTCCCTGCCCTACGTCTAAAAATGTAACTCTCAGACTATTGTTTAATAAATACGGGCTGAACAAATAAAAGCACAGGACGAGAATAAGAGGCAAAAATCTCCATTTGAATTTACTTTTCATAAGAAATATTAATGAAAGAAAGTAAAGAGCTATTATTGCAAATGACGGATCAGGAATGTGATAAGATGCATACGGGATATTGGAAAACCACTTGATGAGCTTCAATGTAAAATGTGTAACCACATCAACCGGACCGCTTAAAGGCATCGAGGACATATTAAACAGAAGCGCTCCAAAGCCTGTAACAAAACCGAGAGGGAGGATCACAAAACAGACAAGGGGGGTTATTATCAGATTCGTGACCGGCGAAATCAGGGGGAACTGTTTAAAAACAAGCGCAACAATGGGCGCAGTTCCCAGAACAGCAGCAATTGTTATGAGTATTGCTGTCTTTACTTTTTCGGATATCCTTTGAATCCCTGTTACCCCACCTTTAATTCCCACCTTAGTAAGGGGGGATTGGAGTTCTGCATTTTGTGCACTGTTTTCTACTCTCTTCTCCATTACATATCCGATTGAGAAAACAGCAATAAATGAAAGCTGAAATGAAAGCTCAAAAAGCGCTTCCGGATTCCAGAGAAGAATAATTACAGCGGCAATTGATAAAGAATTAAGCCATTGCCCCTTCCTCCCGAGAAAAAGCGCAAGCATGTAAATAAAAACCATTATCAGAGAACGGACAGTGGGTGTGCCTGTCCCTGATATCAGTGCATAAAAAACCAGAACCGGCAGTGTTATCACTATAGCTATGCTGGTGGGGGTTATATATAATGTCATTCTTGAAAGAAGCTTTATTGGCAGGTATTTGATAACAGTCCTGATTGATATAAAAACCATAAATGCAAGCAGTCCGAAGTGGGTGCCGGATATGCTGAGAAGATGTGCAAGCCCGGTTGCACTGAAAGCATCTCTCATATCCCGGCTGATACCTCTCTTGAGGCCGGGAATTATTGCTTTAAGAAATGATGCGTTTTCTGCGGAAAGGCTATTGTCTATTATCCTTCCGAGTATCCGGCGTTTTTTATGTATCCATACCGGCAGCCCACTGCTTCCGCCGATAAACCGCGCCTGCTTTATATAACCTGCAGCAACAATCCCGTCCTTTTTGAAATCATATGAATATACGCCCGGATTTTGAAACATATAAGGCTCTTTCAATTTTGCAAGCGCCCTTATCCTGTCGCCCGGGGCAAATAAACCTTCCGTTATTTTGTCCTTAAAAAATTTCTGTAGAACAACAAGCCTGATCCTGCCCTGAACCTCCTTGCCCTCCAGGACAATACGATCAATAGTAAAACGGAGTTTCCCTTCCGATATCCCCGGAACATCGACAATGGTTCCTTCAACAGTTGTCTCATGTTCCGGCAATGTCAATTCAGGCAGGTCCGGATGCCTTGCATAAGCGTATAGAAAACCGAAGACAAATGCGAGGATCACAATGAATATCTTCTTCATATCCCTGCAATGTGTAAAAAATACAGAGGCAATAATAGAAATGCATAATACACTGATCGATACAGGAAAAAAGGGGAAGAAATTGTATGCAGCAATGCCACTTATAAACGAAAAGGCAAATTTAATCATATTCCCTTAATTTTTGGTATCAATCTGCACAGAAGCAGTTCTGATGATTGTTCCATAACAGTATTCCCCTTCTGTCAGCAGCTATATCCGCAGCCGTCTTGTGCTGAATACCCTGATCGGGAAAGCCGCTGCCCCCCGGTTTATTTAACCGATTGTAACTTAATTTAAAGTCAGAGGCAAGACATATATGATACGTAACTACAGAGCCTGCACATAAACTCAAAATCAATTCAAGTAAGTGAAAATAATCAATGATTGCCTCACTTATTTTTTGACAACATCTTACCAATTATTGTTAAATATAAAGCTTGCTAAATTTAATTCTCAGGAGAGAGCCATGCCATTAAACCGGAAAAAATCAAAGGAATTATTTAAAAAAGCAAAACGCATCATCCCCGGCGGGGTAAACAGTCCTGTCAGGGCTTTCAAGGCTGTCGGCGGAACTCCTTTATTTATCAGTTCGGCAAAGGGTTCCAGAATTTATGATGTGGACGGAAACGAATATATAGATTATGTTCTTTCATGGGGGCCTATGATCCTTGGCCACTCCCATCCAAAGATAATCAATGCCATTAAAAAAGCTGCTGAAAAAGGCACAAGCTACGGAGCGCCTACTCCCCTTGAAGTGGAGCTTGCCGGAATGATCCGCAAGGCCTACCCCTCAATGGAGATACTTAGAATGGTCAACTCCGGCACTGAAGCAACAATGAGCGCCATCAGGGCTGCAAGGGGTTTTACTGGAAGGGACAGGATCATAAAATTCGAAGGCTGTTACCACGGCCATGCAGACGGACTGCTTGTTAAGGCCGGGTCCGGAGCTGCAACATTCGGAGTGCCTACCAGTCCGGGGGTTCCAAAGGATTATGCAAGAAATACGATTACACTTCCGTTTAATGACCTTCCGGCATTTAAAAAGATCTGTGAGAAACTCGGGAAGAACATTGCCTGCGTCATTCTTGAACCGGTAGTCGGCAACAGCGGCTGTATTCTTCCGCGTCCCGGCTTTCTTGAAGGATTAAGAAAGTTAACCCGGAAATACGGCATGGTTTTAATATTTGATGAGGTTATGACCGGGTTCAGGGTATCCTACGGCGGCGCTCAAAAGGCATTCAGGATAAAGCCTGACATGACCTGTCTCGGAAAAGTAATCGGCGGCGGACTGCCGGTCGGTGCATACGGCGGCAAAAAAGAGATAATGAGAAATATCTCTCCTGACGGCCCTGTGTATCAGGCAGGGACGCTTTCAGGAAATCCGCTTGCAATGACTGCAGGAATAGAGACATTGAAAATATTATCGAAGCCTGATACCTACAAAAAACTTATGGCCAGATCAGAGGCGCTTGAAGAGGCATTAAAAGACGCTTCAAAACGTGCAGGCATAAAGACAAAGTTCTACAGGGCAGGAACAATGTTCTGCACTTATTTTACCGACAGGGAAATCTGCAACTTCATTGATGCAGCAAGCACTGATACAGCGGCATTTTCTAAATTTTTCAGAAAGATGCTCGAAAAAGGTATCAACCTTGCCCCCTCTGCATTTGAGGCAGGCTTTATGTCACTTGCCCATTCACAGGCAGATATTAATAAAACCGCACGCGCGGCATACGAGAGTTTTAAAGAGATAAAGTGAAACTTGTAATTACCGGCTTTTCCAATTCAGGCAAGACAACGGTCTTTAATTCCCTTACAGGTCTTGATCTGGAAACAACAACATACCCGACCTCTATTTCTGCTGAGGTTGAACCTCATATCGGGATTGTAAAAATTCCCGATGCAAGGGTTGATAAGCTCTCATCTATCTATGACCCAAAGAAAATTACATTCGCGACTGTCGAGTATATTGACTACCTCGGCATTACTTCAGCCGCTGCCGGTGGTGATGTATCGCAAAACATCAGGGTCTTCAATTTAATTAAGGATGCCGACGCAATTGTGCATGTTGTCAGGGTGTTCGAAGACGAATCTATAATGCATCCATTGGGCAGTCTCAATCCAATAAGAGACGTTGCTTCATTTGAAGACGAACTTATATTAGGTGACCTTGAATTGGTCGAAAAGAGACTTGAGAAAATCGGGGAACAGGAGAAAAAAGGGAAGAAACAGGATGAGTCTGATAAGCAGCTGCTGCTTAAGTGTAAAAAAGCCCTTGAACAAGAAACCTCCTTGCAGGATATTGAGTTTGATGATGAAGAAAAGAGGTTGATGCTGCCCTATCAGTTTCTTACAACGATACCTGAAATAATTGTTTTGAATATTAACGAAAGTGACATTAATTCCGATAAGCTGAACGAGCTCCAAAATAAAATAGAAAAATATTTTAAAGAAAAAGGCAAGGGCACTGTACCCCCTGTCCTGTCTTTCTGCGGAAAGATAGAGATGGAGATTGCGCAGCTTCCGCAGGATGAGGCAAAGGACTTTCTTGATGACCTCGGTATCGAAGAACCCGCCATGCACAAACTCTGCCATGTTTCCTACGACGCACTCGGTCTTATATCATTCTTCACTGTTGGTCAGGATGAGGTAAAGGCATGGACAATTAAAAAGGGTACCAATGCCCGGAAAGCCGCGGGCAAGATACATTCAGATATTGAAAGAGGATTTATCCGTGCAGAGACAGTGGGTTTTGATGATTTCATATCCTCGGATGGCAGTATGGTCACGGCAAAAGAAAAAGGTCTTGTCAGGCTTGAGGGTAAAACCTACGAAGTCAAAGGCGGGGATATTATTAATTTCAAGTTTAATGTATGATGCCTGATCCATTTTTTACAATATAAACCGGACCATCGGGGGTGCATATGAAAAAAATCGTCATTCTCGGCGCAGGAACAGGCGGCACTGCCATTGCCAATAAATTAAGAAAGGCATTATCCCCTTCTGAATGGGAAATTACTGTTATCGACAGGGATGACAACCATGTCTACCAGCCGGGGCTTTTGTTCGTCCCTTTTGGACTTTGTACTGTTAACAGCCTGATAAGATCAAGGAAACAATATATATCACACGGAATAAATTTTGTAATTGATCCGGTTAAGCGGGTTAACCACGAAAGAAACATGGTTGAAACAGATGGGGGAAGTTTTGACTATGACTGGCTGATAATCGGCACCGGCTGCCGCCTTGCGCCGGAGGAAAATGAGGGCCTTATGGATGAGTGGGGGAAAAACGCCTTTTCTTTTTATACCACTGAAACCGCAGCGCTGCTCAGCAATGCAATGGCGAATTTTAACGGCGGCAAATTACTGATGTGCGTTGCCGAATTACCGGTCAAATGTCCTGTAGCGCCCATAGAATTTGTATTCCTTGCAGACTGGTATTTCAGACAGAAAGGCATACGCAATAAAGTCGAGCTCCACCTCTCAACGCCTTTTCCCCAATGTATGCCCAACTGGCCCAGGGGGCGGGTGATTATGATGGATGCGGCCCGGAACAAAGGCATATCAATGTCAACCGGCTTTGCCCTTCAGGAAGTCAACAAAAACGGGAAATTCGTTCAGTCCTTCGGCGGCGAGAAAATAGACTACGATTTGCTGGTCATTATACCTACAAACGCCGGTGATCAGGTTATAGTTGAATCCGGACTTGACGATGGCAGCACCTTTATCCCGACTGACAAGCATACATTAAAGGCTTTAAATCATAAAAACATCTATGTCATTGGAGATGCAACAAACATCCCGACTTCAAAGGCAGGGTCTGTAGCGCATTACGAAGCAGAAGTAATCACCCATAATCTCCTGGCGGAAATTAAGGGAAGGGAACCTGAACCGAAGTATGACGGGCACTCAACCTGTTTCATTGTTTCGGAAAAGGGCAAGGCCTATCTCGTTGATTTTAACTATGATACTGAACCGTTATACGGCAAGTACCCGCTTCCGTTTGCCGGGCCTTTCTCACTCTTAAAAGAGACGGGAATGAACTGGCTGGGGAAACTGGGGTTTGAGTGGTTATACTGGAATCTCCTGCTGCCCGGGAAAAATATGCTTCTTCCGCCCACTCTTGTCATGGCCGGGAAAAAAGAGCAGCCTGAGTAATCTTTTTAAACATTTTTTGTAACTACTCACAGGGAACGGTTACCATTTTTTTTACCTGCATCCGGCTATTAGACATTCCGGGCGTTTTTCCTGATAATATTACCATATCATGAAACTGCCGGGGAGCAATCGGGAATTAAAGGAAGTCTTCAGGAACGCAAAAACTCCTGCTGTCACTGAACTCAACGGGGAATATCTCGTTGATATGCTGACAGTGTTTCCGAGTCTCAAAAAATTTTCTCATCGCAAGGTTATTTACAGAGAAAATGAGAGAGTCTCAGGCTACAATATCCTCTTCAATAAAATATGGGGGCGTTTTATTGTTGAAGAGGATATCTGCAAAAATGTTGATTCAGGGAAGGTCGCTGTAATAAATTATAACAGGCCGGAAAATTCGTTATTAATTCGTGGAATCAGGGATCATCTGAGATTCATAGAGAAAGACCTGCTGTATATCGGGAGGTTTAATTATCTGTTTTTGGGAAGGCTTCAATTCCTGGGATATTTTTCTCTGGAGAAAATAAAATAATCGGCTAATGAAAAGATTACTTGTCACAGGTGCCAGCGGTTTTTTAGGCTGGAATATCTGCAATACAAATCAGAAGGAGTGGGAAATATTCGGAACATTTAATTCTCATCCAGTAGTAATCGCGGGCACAAAGACCGTACAAATCGATTTAACGGATTTCAAAGAACTCAAGAGGGTATTTAAAGAAATCCGTCCTGATGCAGTCATCCATACAGCAGCGGCAAGCAATCCCGATTTCTGTCAGGAAAACCCGGCTGAATCACAAAAAATAAATGTCGATACCTCTCTCAATATTGCCGGACTTTGTGCTGACCGTAAAATTCCACTTGCTTTTACTTCAACCGACCTTGTGTTTGACGGCTTAAATGCCCCTTACAGGGAAGAAGACCCGGTTAGCCCTGTCAATGTATACGGTGAGCAAAAAGTCCTGGCTGAAGAAAAAATTTTCCAAACATACCCACTGGCCGCTGTTTGCCGCATGCCTTTGATGTTCGGCAACCCGGGGCCCGCGGCTTCAAGTTTTTTTCAATCAATGATAAATGCCTTGAAGGAAGGCAGGGGATTGAGGTTGTTTGTGGATGAATTCAGGACCCCGATCAGCGGAAAAACTGCTGTTCAGGGGCTTTTTCTTGCGCTTAACAAAGTAAATGGTCTCATACATCTGGGCGGAGTCGAACGCATTTCCCGGTACAACTTCGGTTTATTGTTGATGGAAACCCTTGGTATCCGTGAAGCCGGATTCATACAGTGTCAACAGAAGGATATAATCACGACAGCCCACAGACCAGCGGATGTCTCCCTCGACAGCTCAAAGGCCTTTGCATCAGGTTTTAAGCCGCTGCCTTTAAGGGAAGAATTGAAAAGCCTTCTTGAACCAGGGGCTTAAAAAATCATTTGCAACAATATAAATTGATAATAGAGACTCTTGCAAAAGTCTTGTTTTGTCATTCCCGAGGTAGTAATCGGGAATCCAGTTTCTTTAAAAAACAAAGACTTCTGGATACCCGTTTTCACGGGTATGACGGCACAAGTTATTTTGCAGGGACTTTTGCAAGAGCCTCAATAGATTACGTTTAAAATGAAGGGGGTTGATTTATGGTTTTTGGAGAGCATTTTACGATTCAGACAAAAGGATTTTCAGACATTAAAGATATCACCGGAATGGTTCAGGATATCATTATCAAATCCAGAATAAGAAACGGTCTTGTTAATATTTTTGCTGTCGGCTCTACAGCCTCAATAACCACAATTGAATATGAACCTGCCCTTGTAGAGGATATGAGAGATCAACTGGAACTGTTTGCTTCGAGCACAATGCAGAGCCGCCACTCACAAACATGGGGAGACGATAATGGGTTTTCTCATATACGGGCAACTTTTATGGGGCCGGGACTTACAGCGCCCGTGTCTGGCGGGAATGTTGTATTAGGGACCTGGCAGCAGATAGTAGTAATTGACCACGACAATCGACCGCGCTCAAGAAAGATTTTTATCCAGGTAATGGGAGAGTAATAAAAAAAAGAATAATATCTCTTGACAATTTGTTTGGTTTTTACTATATTAGTAATTAAGCATAATCTAATAAGGAATACCCGGCTATGAAGGATGCAGCAGACCTGTTTAAAATTCTTTCAGTAGATAAAAGAATAGAAATTATCGAACTTCTCAAGAAAGAGCCAATGAACGTTAACGCTCTTGCTGATAATCTTGGAGTATCCCAGTCAGCAGTATCACAACACTTACGGGTATTGAAAGCTGCCGGACTTGTGATAGATAAAAGGCAGGGATACTGGATACATTATTCATTGAATAAAGACGCACTTGAAAAATGCCGCGAACGATTAAATCGAGTTTGCACATGTGGCTGCCCGGGAGGCGGAGGGAGCATGAAGGGGAAAAAGAAGGTATAAATAATAAATATATTTTTTGCATTATATATAAGTATTTGAGTATATACTTAAAGGAAAGGAGGTGATTTTAATGGCTACAAGCGAAAAGAAAATAAAAAAGCAGCTTGAAGATAAACAGCCAAAAGGCAAGGCGAACAGCTCCTGTGACTGTGGATGTATCCTGCCGCCTGTAAAGTCAAAATAAACGAGGGTTATCAAGATGGGGGGAGATTGAATAAATCAATCTCCCCCATCTAAAACGCGGAAAGATTCCCTGTAACGGATTTATGGCACCACTTCTCTGGAAAAGGGCGATTGACGATTTTTCAGTCTTCTATCTGTTTCTTTGTGTTGAAACCTGAATAACTGTTTTGACATTTCCCCTCGGGTTAAAGTCCCCGATCACCTCAAGATGTCCCGGTTTAAGAAGCTTTTTAAGATCATCGAATATCTGGTTTGTTACGGACTCGTGGGAAATATCCCGGTCTCTGAATTTATTCAGGTAAAGTTTCAGAGATTTAAGTTCTACAATATATTTGCCGGGGATGTAATTTATTTTGATTGTGGCAAAATCAGGATAGCCTGAACGCGGACATAAACAGGTAAATTCAGGGAAGCTTATATCAATGGTATAATCCCTGTCCGGATAGGGATTGGGCCATTTTTCAAGCCCGGCTTTTGAGACTGCTTTTTCTCCGTATTTCTTTTTCTGCATGGATCAGTTTTCCCGTGCTTTTTCCAGAAACACTGTCTGTGTCGGATAGGCGAATTCAATTCCCCGTTTTCCAAATTCTTCTTTTATTATAAAATTGATCTCCTGCTGGATGTCCATATATATATTATAGTCCCTGCTCCGGACATAATAAACGACCTCAAAGATAAGGCTGAAATCACCGTATGAAAAAAAATGGGCGCGGTCGAAGACTGTATCGCTGACGTTATTTATAGTGTCTTTGATTATCCCGGGTATTTCTTTTAACTGTTCAAGGGTTGTTTGATAAGTGACTCCGAGCCGAAAGACTACGCGGCGTTTATCCATTCTCTTGTAGTTTTTTATGCGCGAATTAGTTAAATCCGTATTGGAAAATACTAATTGTTCACCGCTCAGACTGCGAACCCTCGTCGTTTTAATACCGATATGTTCGATAGTCCCAAGGAAATCCCCGACTATGATAAAATCGCCTATCTCAAAGGGGCGATCAAAAAATATCGTAAAGTAGCTGAAGAGATCCCCTAAAACTGTCTGCGCTGCCAGGGCGACCGCTATACCGCCGATCCCCAGCCCGGCAATGACGGTAGATATTTTAAACCCCAGGTTATCCAGCAGGAAAGTAACACCGATAGCCCAGACAAGAAATTTTATTACTCTTAAAATTCCTTTCAGACTTCGTTGTCTGTTTACATCGATCTCTTTCTTTGCCCAGTATATCTCAAGTGAATAATCAACCAGCGCTGCTATAAAGCGTACGCCGAAAAAAGTCAGGATTATGGCTACGGAAACATCCATAACCTTGCTTAAGGAAGGAGCCAGTATCAAGCTTTTAAAAGCAAAATATAAGACCCCGAAGTAAAGGAGGGGGATTAAATTCTTTTCAACTATCTTAATTAAAAAATCATCTATTGTAGTAGCCGTCTTCTTTGACCATGCCTTCAGACGGTGCAGGCTGATGCCTTTGAAAATTTTAATAATAAAAATACCGATAAGGAATGTTGCAAGAAAAATGAGATAATCCAGAACACTGTTCTGTAAAAAAGACTTTTGCAATATATCTGAAAACATTGGAACCTCACCTGTACCCGGAGCTTATTATTTATGAACATACTATCCAAGACTCGTGCCTGTTGTCAATTACTTGTGGTTTTCCTCTGTAGGGTGCATCGGCGGAATTGTATTCCCAGGCAGGGAAGTTGAAAGCATAAATATAATATAACCGACATAACAACTTGAATCTTCCCTGATATAAGTGACCTGTTTTTTTGTGTCTCCGGTTATGATAAGTTGTGTACCGCATGTTGAAATGACGCATGTATTCACTACGATTGCCTTTCGGGGTTTCTATTAACAGATGGTAATGATTGCTCATCAATACATAGCTGTAGATTTTAATGCCGTATATCTTTTGTGATTCCCTCAGGAGTTCCAGGAATGTTTTTCTGTCTTTGTTGTCTTTGTATATGTTTGCTCTTGCATTGCCCCGGCAGGTTATGTGATATACTGCGCCAGGGTACTGGATCCGTAGCGGTCTTGCCATATGCCGGTTTTATCAATTTTGATTTAAAATTGCAAGAAACAAGACTTGACCCCGTTCTTTACGTATGACCCCGTTCTTTACGTATGCTGCGTGGTGTGGGAGGGACGCCCTGCGAGGGGCGTTCCTATCCCGATAGCACCTTTTATTGCTGTAAAAAGCGAATACCAGGAGCAATTCGCGGCCCAACATATTGATGGATTACCTTCATATATTCTCTTCCTGTTTTGGTTCTTCGTCTGGCAACAAATCGAATTACACCTAAGATTTTTACGATTATCTCCTTGCTTACATCTTTCAAATCTTCTCTTATGGCACTTTCAATGCAATTAACTCCCTGTACAATTATCTGACTCTCCTCCTTAATTTGCTTATCTTGAAAATGGTGTATATCAATGAGTAATTCAATAATTCTAATTGCATCACTGTCGTTTAATATATTTCCATTTTCTATGTCATATGCGCATAAAGCACCTTCTATTGAGTTCCCATAAGATTCAAGCTCCATATTGCCATCCATCTCAGATACAGAATATGCAGGAACTTCATTATATTTTTTCCTTGGTTTTTGATAGAAACCACATTCTGAACAAACCTCTGCTTTTCTTGTATTTCCACAGCACAGGCTACAAATCAGGCCGTCTATAATTAAGCACTTCCTTTTCCCTTTTTTTGAATTGCATATAGGACACTTTGCCATCTGTTCTCCTGTTTAATGTCTTGCTCTTTAGTTTATTTTCTGGATGCTAACGGTGAATCCAGTGAATCGAACCCTTGAGCATCTTTACATGCTGAAAGACGATTTGAACATAAAATAATAACGAGAGCCAAATTCATCACCGCTGGTTCGATTTCACTGCGATGACTTGTTAGAGATTCCTTGATGATGAATAGTGTAAAGATCTAAAAGTCGTCTTATCATTTTCTGATATTGAACATGTTGTTTTTTTGCTTCTTTTTTGAAAAATTCAATACTCGCTTTACTTAGCGTAATAGTAACTTTAACATTTTCCTCTTTGAACGCAAGTTCTTCAGGAGAAGGAAGGAAGTCATCAACAACTTTCAACTTACCCAATGGTTCATTAGTATATTTAATTTTTGTCTTCATATATCTTTTTTCCTTTCCGCCAATATCCGGCACCATATATGCGAATGATATTCTTTCTATACGTAAAGCGCACAGTTATGACTCCTTCGTTTACTTTGCCAAAGCAATAGTATCTGTTTTCTTTATCGCTATGGCTTAGGTCCTCAGCTATAATACGATTAGGATCTGCAAAAGCATATTGAGCTATTTCAAAGCTCAGTCCGTGTTTTTTCTGATTTTCTTTATTCTTCTTTTCGTCCCACTCGAATTTCGTTAATGCCATAATAAAACAATATCATATATATGGTTAATTAGCAATACCATTATACATATAGTTGTATGGTTGTGTGCCGGGCAAGGCCCGGCTGCTAACTGGTGATACCGGGAATAATGACACAAATAACCGGTTAAGTCCATACCCAGCCTGATGGAGGCGAAGGGTAGCTGAAGGCAAAGATGCTGCAGTAATGCAGCGTCCGGAGGAAGCCGAAAGCAAAAGCGTGGGTCGACGAACAGGTATGCCCCGTACCGGAAGGTAGAGGGCAGGCAGATGAGGCAGTGGAAACCGGGACGAGTCCGCAACACAGGATAAAGTCCTCTATCCATCAATGGTGAACACTGTATATCTGACG
>BDSY01000107.1 GCA_002897895.1 bacterium BMS3Abin06 | reverse complement strand
AACTTTCCAATAGTGCAATTATTCCTCTGCCACTTCCATATCCGGATACACCATGGAATCCGGGCTCCAGTACCTTGATCGCATTATCAATATCGGTTTTTCGTTCTTATGCGCCCTGATTCTTAACTCTTCCGGATGAGGGGACAGGCCCTGTGATATGCCGAATGTTTCATCTTGTATGCCCAGCTCTTTTCGCTTTTCAATGCCAAGATTAATCATTGTATCTGCATCTAACAGAAAATCGATGTCATAAAAGTAAATGCCGATCAGATCGGCAAAATTGATTTTCTCAATATAAAAGGCCCCTGCTTTAGATGCTCTTTTCTTCTCCCGGGCATTGGGGGCAGTTCGTACCATGTCATTGTGAATTTCACAGAAGTATTGCAATATGTCATACAGCATAAGATAATGGTAATCATTTAGAGAATATAATCCCGGTCTTCTGTGGCAGACCAACATTCTCCTGAGCGTCTTGAGGGCTGTTTCACAGTTGAATACCTTGCCCGCAAACGGCAGCAGACTTTTAAATTCATTTTCCTCTTCCTCTTTATCCTGTCCGGCAGACTTTATTTCTTTGATCCGGTCTATTATCAGGTTTATACTTATTTCCAGAATGGCTGTGAATATTTTATCCGGTGGTGTTTGAAATCTGAGCATGCATTACCTCTGATATATTGCTATATAAAGCGTACATTAAACAGAGTGTAGGTTACAAGGGGTCTGCGCCCTGTGAACGGTTATGATTTTTGCTATAATAAAGAAAATTATTCAGATGACAAAATGAAACAGACAGATAAGGAAAAATCAGGCAATATTTCAGGGGATAAGAGGACTTCGGGGATGCCGGAGGGTTATGATATTGACACAATCATGATAATGCCGGTTAATGTTGATACGAGTTTTATCTATTGGGAAATAACCGACAGATTGCTTGAGGGCAAGCTCCTCGAGTTAAATCCCGGCCCGGTTGATTTAATGATAAAGGTCTTTGAGTCCGGTCACGGGAAAGAGGTTTGTTCATTTAAAATAAAAGACAGGATCGGCAAGCGCTATATAAACTGTCACACGTCTCTTAAACCTCTTACAGCAGAAGCCGGGATATTAAAGGACGGTGAATTTACCGGGTTTCTGAAATCAAAAAACTTTGCAGCGCCTTTTTTTGAGACCCCGGGGACAGGGGATGAAACCTGGATGAAAAAAACAGAATATGTCTGCGAAATTATAAATGCCGGAAGAAATGAAATCCCTGTCGCCGAAGAACCGGCGCTTCTGAAGTATTATGAAGACGCTGTATCATCACATGAAAACCCTTTGTCCGGCAGGGCATTATTTACACTGCCTTCATCATGGGCATAGGTTCGTTCAGACTTTCCGCCTTTTCACTTTGTGCCTTTGCCCCTTTGCGCCTTTGTGCCTGCCTGAATATTACGATTCAGGTTAAACAGACAGGAGGTTAAATGATAAAAGGATACTGGATCCCGGTGCTTCACGCTCATCTGCCCTTTGTAAAACATCCTGAATATGATTACTTCCTGGAAGAGCACTGGCTGTTTGAGGCTGTTTCCGAGTCATATATTCCCTTATTAATGAAAATGAAAAGGATGGTTGATGAAGATATTGATTTCAGGCTGACCATGTCAATAAGCCCGTCCCTGGCCGAGATGCTTGCAGATGAATATCTCATGGACCGGTACCTGAAATATTCAGATAAGCTCATTGAACTGTCGGAAAAGGAAACCGGCAGGTTGAAAGGTGACAGGAGTTTTCTGCCTGTTGCCCGTTTTTATAAAAATAGATTTAAAGAGATCAAATCTTTTTTCATAAACTTTTTAAACGGCAATGTGTTAAACGGCTTCCGGCATTTCAGGGATATGGGAAAAATCGAAATTATTACCTGCGGCGCCACTCATGGTTTTTTGCCCCTCCTCAGCACAAATCCCCAGGCAGTCGAAGTCCAGATCAGGGTGGCTGTGGATTCATATGCGAAACACTTTGGGAAATTGCCGGATGGTATCTGGCTGCCTGAATGCGGTTACTATGAAGGGCTTGATGAAGTCCTGAAAAAGCACGGCATAAAATTTTTCTTTCTGGATACACATGGATTGATGAACGGAAAACCTGCTCCAAAATATACGGTTTATGCCCCTGTTTATTCTATAAACGGTGTAGCGGCTTTCGGCAGGGATCCTCAATCCTCTAAACAGATATGGAGCTCTGCCGAGGGCTATCCAGGGGATTTTAATTATCGTGATTTTTACAGGGATGCGGGGTTTGATCTTGGCTTTGAGTATATTAAACCTTACATCAGCCCCGACGGGACCAGGGTTTTTACGGGAATCAAATATTACAGGATTACCGGCAACACCGATCATAAAGAGCCGTATGACCCTCCGGCGGCATCAGAGAAAACCATTGAGCATGCTGCACATTTTCACTTTGAAAGAAAGAGACAGATGGAAAACCTGAGTATTTCCATGGACAGACCTCCGGCAGTGATCTCGCCTTTTGATGCAGAGCTTTTCGGACACTGGTGGTTTGAGGGCCCGGAGTTCCTGTACCATATCTTTTGCGAAATTGAGAGCCATAAATCCATGAAGGCAATAACCCCCACGGAATACCTGGGCCTGCACCCTCAAAATCAGGTAATATCCCCATGTCCCACATCCTGGGGTCACAAGGGATATTATGATGTATGGCTTAATAATGAAAATGACTGGATTTACAGACACTTGCACTATATGGCCGATACACTGGAAGATATTGCAAATAAGCATTATAACGAGACTGACATTATAAAGGAGAGGGTTTTAAATCAAATAACCAGGGAATTATTACTTGCCCAGAGCAGTGACTGGGCATTTTTAATGACAGCAAATACGGCTAAGGAATATTCAGCAAAGAGAATAAAGGATCATGTATATTGTTTTAATAAATTACTTGAAGATTTATTGTCAGGCAGCATTGATATGATATTTCTTGAATGCCTGGAAAACAAAAATTCAATTTTCGATGAACTCGATTTCAGGGTTTATGCAAGCAGATGCTTCACTCCATCGATATAGAGTCTGTGTATAAACTCAGACAGTTGTCGTTTTTCTGTCATTCCGGCTAGTCCGGAATCGTTTGTTTAAGAAGGATTCCCGACTCGCTTCGCTTGCGGGAATGACATGCTTTTGAGCATTTGCGTTATTTATACACAGACACTATATAGTGTCTGTGTATAAATTGCCGTTTTTTTGTTTTTGTCATACCCGAAGTCTGTAATCGGGTATCCAGAAGTCTTTAAAAACACTGGATTCCCGCCCAAAGGACCGCGGGAATGACAGCTTAATTATTGAGTTTATGGACAGACTCTATATAGCCTCTTTTTTCTCTTCCGGCTTAAATATCAATACGCCCAGGGGAGGAAGGTTCAGGCTGAGTGAATAAGGCTTGCCCTCCCACAATACCGGTTCAGCATGGACACCTCCATAATTACCAGCGCCGCTTCCCCAGTACAGTTCAGAATCACTGTTCAGGACTTCCCTGTAAAAGCCGTCTATGTGGACTCCAATCCTGTAGTTATACCTCGGCACGGGTGTGAAATTGAATACAAAAAGCATAAAGTCAGCGGGGTCTTTTGCCCACCTTATAAAAGATACTACACTTTTTTCATAATCGCCGAAGTCTACCCACTCAAAACCCTTTGTGGAGAAATCAAGTTCATACAGGGCGGGTTCGCTTCTGTAAAGATGATTTAAATCCCTGACCCATTTTTGCACTCCCTGATGGGGCGGGTATTCAAGGGCGTGCCACTCTAAGCTCTCATCGTGATTCCATTCCTTCCACTGGGCAAACTCATCTCCCATGAAAAGCAGCTTCTTTCCGGGATGGGCATACATATATCCGAATAAAAGCCTCAGGTTGGCATTCTTCTGCCATTCATCCCCCGGCATTTTACCGATAAGCGCCCCTTTACCGTGGACTACTTCATCATGGGAAAGCGGAAGGATGAAGTTTTCAGTGAATGCATACCATATGGTGAAGGTAAGCCGGTTGTGGTGATATTTTTTGTGAACAGGGTCTTTTGACATATATTCTAATGTGTCGTGCATCCATCCCATATTCCATTTCATTCCAAAACCGAGCCCGCCGAGGTGTGTTGGTTTTGAAACCATCGGCCATGCTGTTGACTCCTCGGCTATGGTCTGAACATCAGGATGTTCACTGTATACTGCTTCGTTAAACCTTTTCAGGAATTTTATTGCATCAAGGTTCTCTTTGCCTCCATATTTATTCGGAATCCACTCACCTTCCTTTCTTGCATAGTCAAGATAGAGCATAGAGGCAACGGCATCTACCCTGATGCCGTCGATGTGGTATTTATCCAGCCAGAAAAGGGCGCTGCTGATAAGAAAATTCCTTACTTCGTTTCTGCCGTAGTTGAAAATATAGCTGTTCCATTCAGGGTGAAATCCCTTTTGGGGATCTTCATGCTCATAAAGATAAGAACCGTCAAAATAGGAAAGTCCGTGCTCATCGGACGGGAAGTGGGAAGGCACCCAGTCAAGGATAACACCGATGCCCTTTTGATGAAGATAGTCAATCATGTACATGAAATCCTGAGGGGTCCCGTATCTGCTGGTAGGCGCAAAGTAGCCCACGGTCTGATACCCCCATGAGCCGTAGAAGGGATGTTCTGTCACGGGCATCAGCTCAACGTGGGTAAACCCCATCTCTTTTACATAATCCGCAAGAGAGTGAGCCAGCTCTCTGTAAGTGAGGAATCTGTTCCCCTCTTCAGGGACGCGCCTCCATGAGCCGGGATGAACTTCATAAATAGACAACGGGGCGTTTAAGGCGTTAAATTTATGCCTGTCTGCCATCCATTTACTATCATTCCATCCATAATCCAGATGCCATACAATAGAGGCGGTTTCCGGAGGCTGCTCCCAATAAGAAGCAAAGGGATCGCCTTTGTCAACTTTATAATTATTGTATCTTGAGACAATGTGATATTTATAAATGTCTCCTTTTTTAATATCTGTAATAAATCCTTCCCATATGCCGGATCCATCCCATCTCGGATTGAGTTGATGAGATTCTTTGTCCCATCCGTTAAAGTCTCCTATGACCGTAATCTTTTCTGCATTCGGGGCCCATAAGGCAAAATAAATTCCCTCATTGCCGTCAACGGTCAGGGGATGAGAACCTAATTTATCGTAAAGTTTAAAGTGGTTGCCCTCTTTAAAAAGATATATATCGTGCTCTGTAAAAAGACTTACATCGTGTCTTACTCTTTCCATTTCTTCTGCCTTTCTTGTAACCGTTTACAGGGAGCAGTTGCCAGGGTGCAGGGTGCAGAAAGAACAAACGCTGTATTGCCTGGTATTAACAAACCTGAGCAAGTGATTTTATCCTTAAATCCAAAACCCTGAATATGTTAATAGCTTTTTGTAAATATTAACACTTAACCGTGCTGCTCTTTTCCACACATCTGAATCTTCAAATTTCATTCTGCACCCTGACAACTGTTCCCTGCACCCTGTGAACGGTTACCTGTAATCATACCTTAAAGGTCAAAAACATATTTATTTTTTCCTGAAAAAAAGCCTCTTGATTATAAACAATACAGAACTGATTATGCAGACAAAGGCAAAGATATCACCGTATTTTGTATAAAAACTTTTTTCCTTGCCGATTGATATTTCCTCTGTCAGCGCGGCCTCAACGAAAATATCGCTTTTATTTATTATCCTTCCCCTGCTGTCTATAAAACCCGATATCCCGGTATTTGCCGCCCTTGCTACAGGAACCCTGTTTTCAACGGCCCTGAATACAGCCATTGAAAAGTGCTGGTAGGGGGCGGATGTGCGGCCGAACCAGGCGTCGTTTGTTATCGTTATTAATACATTAGCGCCTTTGTCTGCAAACTTTCTTACAAGACCGGGAAAGATAATCTCGTAACAGATAAGATTCCCGATCTTTGCAAAGGGCGTTTCCATGACCGTGGTTTCATTCCCGTGAGCAAAATCTCCGACCGCAGTAACCAGCTTTTTAACAAAGGGGAAAAGTTCCCTGAGAGGAACATATTCACCGTAAGGCACAAGATGTATCTTGTCATAAACCGATATTACATTGCCTTTGGGAGAAAGCAGGACAGCGCTGTTTGAAAGCTGTTTTTTGCCTGCCCCGTTATCTTTAACCAGCACACTCCCGAATAGCAGATATGTGTTTAGTTGTTTTTGAAATGCAACAATCTCTTCGGTACGTGTTTTGTCATACCTGAAGACAAAAGGCAGAGATGATTCAGGCCAGACAATAATGTCGGGATTGTAAGACATGACTCCGGCGCTCAGCCTCCTGTATCTATCAATAACTTCTCTCCGGAATCCGGGATCCCATTTCTTGTCCTGTGCTATGTTCCCCTGTACAACGCTGATTTTGATTTTTTGCCCTTTGTCTTCTTCCTTTAATTTCCCCATGCCATAGCTCAACGACATTATGATGATAATCGTGTAAATTATTATGCCGGGGGTCAGAGACCTGCGGGCAAAAAGAGGGGTTTTGTCTGATTCCCGGACCCGGCGAATAACCATATCATATATTGCGGCATTAAATGCGGCAACAAGAAATGATATACCGTAAACTCCTGTAACATCGGCAATCTGGATAAGGGGCAGAAATTTATACTGGGAATATCCAAGTAGGGACCAGGGGAAACCGGTGAGGGCATATGTGCGCAAAAATTCGAGTGAAACCCACAATGCCGGGACTGTAAACAGGGCAGGCAGCCCTGAGTTCCCGGAAAGGAAGTTGAAAAGCAGTGAAAATATGCCGATATAAAGGGCGAGATAAAGACAGAGCAGAACAAGCGCCAGTAAACTTAAAACAGCCGGAAGATTACCGTAAACATGCATGGAATATGAAACCCAATATACGGTTCCGAGAAAATAGGCAAGGCCGGTTAACATCCCCAGAAAAAAAGATGTCTTAGGGTTTTTCCCGTGCAGGGAGATAAGAAGCGGAACAATTGCAATCCATGCAAGCGGGTAAAAATCTATCGGAGGAAAAGCGAGAACGAGTAGAATACCCGAGGCTGACGCCATTAATATATCTGTTTTTTTTGCCATAAATTAGAAGGAGCAGTTGTCAGGGTGCAGGGTGCAGGGTGCAGAAAAAACGGATTAGGTTTTTCCTGAATGTTTTGTTCCGGTTTAAATTAAACAAACCGGCATGGCCGATAGTTCTCCGGCTTCTTTAATCCTCTGCTTCCCGGTTTCATAATGTATGCAGCCTGTTTTATTCTGCACCCTGACAATTGCTCCCTGCACCCTGTGTGTTACAAATAATTTGAAGTATCCTTGACATTGAAAAAAAATATGAGTTATGCTTTCCTGGCATGGGCAGTTAGCTCAGTCGGTAGAGCAGAGGACTGAAAATCCTCGTGTCCGTGGTTCGATTCCGCGACTGCCCACCATGTATTCTCTATTTTCGCTCTATAATAGTCAAGCCATTTTAATCCGCATCCCCTTGTTTTTTGACTCAAAAACTCTAATTAGAGTCTGTGTATAAACTCGGATTGTTTGTCTGTCATTCCGGCAGTCCTTTAGCCGGAATCCAGTCTTTTCAATAGGTTCTGGATGCCCGATTACTGACTTCGGGCATGACAAAAATAAAAAACGACAGTTTATACACAGACACTAATTAACTACAATATTTGTATTTAAGGGAAATTTGAGCCGAAAGGTTTTTATTTTGAATCGGAAGAGCAGCAGCTTGGGGTCTCATCCACTCCCTCCCCGGTTTTTTTTGTTTTGGGAACGAGCATGAATTCATCTCTGCACGCGTCGGGCCTGATGGACTCCAGGTCAAACACGCCGATCCTTTTCTCCAGTCTCCTGGCAAGGTGGGACATGGTAAAACATACGACCCAGAACCCGATAGCCATACTTAAATAAGCCGCGTATATTTTATCGGGCTGCCGCTGGCTTACAATTATTCCCGTCTGTGTCAGCTCCATAACGCCTATGATATAGGTTACGGATGTATCTTTAAAAAGTGAAACAAAGAAACTCACAAAAGAAGGCAGCATTATTTTAAATGCCTGCGGCAGTATGACATATCTCATGGCATTGTATCTCGACATGCCGGTTGACAATGCGGCCTCAAGCTGTCCCTTGGGCACTGCCATAATACCCGCCCTGACAATCTCTGCCTGATAGGCTGCGGCATATGCGCATAGGGAGACGACCGCGCTCCAGAAAACCGTTACATTTCCGCCGAACAGGTAAGGAAGGAAAAAGTAAAACCAGAAAATTATCATGATTAAGGGAGTCGACCTGACCAATTCTATATATGCAATACACGGAAGTTTGATATAAAGTCTGCAGGAAAGCCTGCTGTAGCCTAACATTATCCCGAAGACACAACTGAAACATATGGCCAGGAAGGCCATTATTATATTCAGGAGGAGACCGCCTACCTCCCCCTTGGGGAAGGTGCCGAAAAGATAAAAATTTATATTGGAGAATTGATCAAGTAAATCCATAACCTTATGATGCCGTCTCTGAATGACTTATGCTGGAAATATCGATTTTCAAAACCTTTTCAAGCGTAATAATAATGGAGACCATTACCCCTGCCAGTAAAATATAAAATAAAGTCGCTACAGCGGTCGCTTCAATTCCGCGGAAGGTGAGTGATTCGATCTGCTGTGTGGCCCATGTAATCTCCGGAGCGGTTATGGCCATACACAGAGAAGTGTTTTTAAAATTATGTACCATTCTCGTGCCGAGGGGTGGAAGCGCCGCCCTGAACATTTGAGGAAGAAGAACGTGAATATATTGCTGTACCCGGCCTAATCCCGTAGAAATGGCGGCTTCTCTCTGTCCGTGCGGTATCGCAAGCCTGCCGCTGCGCAGGATATCGGAAACATACGAGGCATTGTCCACGGTCAGACCGACTATCCCGGCTACTACAGGATAATATGTATAGGTATTGAGTTTAATGGCTAAGCCGGGAGGAAGCAAGTCCGGGAAAACAAAATAAAAAAAGAGCAACCAGAATAATCCGGGGATATTGCGGAAGATTTCAACATAAAGAGTCCCGAATGCTCGCAGAACCTTTATCCTGGAGACCCGCATTATAGCTATTACAGTGCCGAGAAGAAGAGAACTGATGGTAGTTGAGACCAATAATATCAGGGTAATCTTTACCCCGGTGATCATCATGCCGAGGTAAGGTTGTGTGAAAGGAATACTCCAGTCAAATTCGTAATAAAACTCGAAAATCTTTATTTCTCCTCTTCTGTTTCACCGAAGACCGGAATGTGAAAAACACTGCTCATAAAATTTCTTGTTCTCGGGTGTTGCGGATTTACGAAGATATCCGGCGGGATTCCTGTCTCGATTATTTCACCATCATCCATAAAAACAACCCTGTCCGCAACTTTTTGCGCAAAGCCTATTTCGTGGGTGACAACAACCATGGTCATACCTTCTTTTGCGAGTGAAACCATAACGTCAAGGACTTCATTGATGAGTTCAGGGTCAAGGGCTGATGTCGGTTCATCAAAAAGCATTATCTTGGGTTCCATTGCAAGGCTTCTGGCTATGGCGACACGCTGCTGTTCCCCGCCTGATAATTGTACGGGAAAGGCATCACGTCTATGAGTAAGCCCGACCCTTTCAAGGAGTTTTAAAGCCTTCTCTGTTGCCTGTTTTTTGCCGAGGCCTCTCACCTTGCGCGGGGCAAGGGTTATATTTTTTAATGCTGTTTTATGAGGATAGAGATTGAAATGCTGAAAGACCATGCCTATTTCCGCCCTGAGAGCGGTCAGGTCGGTTTTGGGGTCTGAGAGATACATGCCGTCAACAATTATTTCTCCGTCATCTATGGATTCAAGCTTATTGATAGTTCTGAGAAGAGTGCTTTTACCGGCTCCGCTTGGCCCGCATATAACAATGACTTCGCCTTTGCTTATTTCGAGATTGATATTCCTTAGAACGTGATGGTTATGAAACCATTTGTTGGTGGCAATAAACTTAATCAATATATAAACCTGATCAGAATTATAGAAGATGAATTTTACTGTAAATATTATTATTTCAAAAATTTATAGACTTTGTCAATTGCGCTGCGTAAAGGAATCGCTTTGTTCTTGACAGCCGGAGAACAAAAAAACTATCATATTCGTTCAGGTCAGGATACTTTTCAGACGTTAATGTTTAATATATCCGGTCCCATCGTCTAGTGGCCCAGGACGCGGCCCTCTCAAGGCTGAAACACGGGTTCGACTCCCGTTGGGACCACCAGTTTAATTATTCAACTGTAAGGAGATAGAATGTCTGAGACATATAATATAGCGGTAATACCGGGAGACGGAACAGGGCCCGAGGTTGTAGCGGAAGGTATAAAAGTTCTTCATGCCGTTGCTGATAAGGCGGGATTTGGGCTGGATTTAACCTATTTTGATTTTGGGGGTGACAGGTATTTAAAAACCGGTGAGATTCTTCCGGACAGTGCAATTGAGGAACTCAAAAGATTCGATTCTATCTATCTCGGTGCAATCGGACACCCTGAAGTAAAACCCGGAATACTCGAAAAAGGAATTCTTCTGAGACTCCGCTTTGAACTTGACCAGTATATTAATTTAAGACCTGTCAAGCTCTATCCCGGCATAGAATGCCCACTGAAAGACAAAGGGCCCGGGCATATTGATTTTGTTGTTGTCCGGGAAAATACTGAAGGCATCTATACCGGCGCCGGTGGTTTTTTTAAAAAAGGTACCCCTGATGAAATAGCTGTGCAGGAATCCATTAATACGAGAAAGGGAGTTGAGCGTTGTATCCGCTATGCATTTGAATACTGTAAAAAACGGCGGAAAAATAATAAACTCACCCTCTGCGGTAAAACCAATGTACTTACTTTTGCCTTTGATCTCTGGGAAAGAACGTTTTATGACGTGGCTAAAGAATATCCCGGTATAAACCCGGACTATGCCCATGTAGATGCAATAACAATGTGGTTTGTGAAGAACCCTGAATGGTTTGATGTTATTGTAACGGATAATATGTTCGGTGATATTATTACTGACCTGGGCGCAATGATCCAGGGTGGAATGGGTATTGCAGCCGGAGGGAACATAAATCCCGAAGGGGTCTCAATGTTTGAACCGATCGGGGGTTCAGCGCCCAAATATAAGGGTAAAAACATGATTAATCCTCTTGCTGCTATTTGTGCGGCAGGGATTATGCTTGAGCACCTCGG
Organism: bacterium BMS3Abin06; assembly: GCA_002897895.1. Lineage (GTDB taxonomy): Bacteria > Nitrospirota > Thermodesulfovibrionia > UBA6902 > UBA6902 > BMS3ABIN06. Next base: position 22,967 of record BDSY01000107.1, on the reverse strand, counting down.
GGAAGAGAAATCAGGCAGGGAGATTGAACAGGCGGTTATGAAGGTTACGGAAAATCATTTAAAAAGTCTTGCTGCCGGGAAGATGGGCCTCACTACGACCGGGATAGGAGACCTGGTTGCAAAATACGTTACAGAACTTTAGGAGATGAGATGTTGAAGAAGAAGGATAAATACATAGTTGCCGTTGTCGGGGCAACAGGCGCTGTCGGCAATGAAATGGTTTCGGTTTTGGAAGAGAGGAATTTCCCTGTGGAAAAACTCAGGCTGTTTGCATCAGAGCGTTCAGAAGGCAAGAGCATCGATTTCCATGATAATCCGGTTACTGTAGAGATTCTTACGGATAAAATATTCGACGGAATAGATATCGCCCTTTTCTCTGCAGGCGGTGACAGGAGTAAAGAATTTGCTCCTGCAGCAGCCAAAGCGGGCTGTGTTGTTATTGATAACTCAAGTGCATGGAGAATGGACCCGGAAGTGCCGTTAGTGGTTCCTGAAGTTAACCCGCAGGATATAGAACGGCATAAGGGTATAATTGCAAACCCGAACTGTTCCACAATCCAGATGGTTGTTGCCCTGAAACCGATACACGATGCCGCTAAAATCAGGCGTGTTGTTGTCACCACATTCCAGTCTGTTTCCGGCACCGGCAAAAAGGCTATGGATGAACTGCTCAACCAGACATCGGACATATTAAATTTCAAAGAAATAAAGCCTGTTGTTTATCCGCATCAGATTGCATTTAACTGTCTTCCGCATATTGATAAGTTCATGGATAACGGTTATACAAAAGAAGAGATCAAAATGGTAAATGAGACAAAAAAGATACTGGGTGATGATTCAGTGAAAGTCACGGCAACCACCGTAAGGGTGCCTGTATTCAGAGGACACGCAGAATCCATCAATATAGAAACAGAGAAAAAACTTTCGGCAAATGATGCAAGGGCCGTGCTTTCAACTGCACCGGGCATTATTGTTTTTGACGCGCCTGAGAAAAATATCTACCCTCTTCCTGCCGACACTGCAAACAAAGATGAAGTCTACGTCGGCAGAGTCAGGGAAGATGATACAATTGAAAACGGATTGAATATCTGGATCGCTGCAGATAATTTAAGAAAAGGCGCTGCCCTGAATGCTGTGCAGATAGCCGAGGAACTGATTAGAAGGGCATAAGGGTTCACGGTTCACGGTTGACAGTTAACGGTTACTGGCATGGGGGACATTGTGTCCCTGTTATATGTGGTAAATCTAACCGCTCGCCCGTTAACCGGGGAGGGAACTAATGGAGGGGAACAATGGAAAAAGTCGATCTTATCGTAAGAGCTGATTATCTGATTACAATGGAAGGGGATCTTTCCGTTATAAATGACGGAGCAGTGGCCGTTACCGGCAGCACTATCACTGACGTCGGCACATTTTCGGATATTTCAGGCAGATATACCTCTGAAAAAATCATAGAAGGCAAAAAAAAGGTCGTATTCCCCGGATTAATCAATACTCACACGCATGCTGCAATGGTCTATTTCAGGGGACTTGCCGATGACCTTCCCTTGCAGGAGTGGCTTGAAAAACATATCTGGCCTAATGAAATGAAATGGCTTAGCAGTGAATTCGTAAATGATGCTGTTGAGCTTGCCTGTCTTGAAATGCTTAAGGCCGGTGTTACAACGTATGCCGATATGTATTTTTATGAAGATACAGCGGCAAGAAAACTTGAGAAAATAGGGATGAGAGGCGTCCTCGGTTCAGGTGTAATCGATTTCCCGTGGAAGGACATAGCGCAATCGGCTGATGATTATTTCAGGCATGCTGAAGACCTTATAAACAATTGGAAAGATAGTGAATTAATCACGCCCTGTATAGCTCCCCATGCTACCTTCACATGCGGCCCGGACAACTATAAACGTGCAAAGGAAATGGCTGATAAGCATAACGTTCCTTTGCATACGCATCTTGCCGAGACACAATTCGAGGTTGCCGAATGCAAGAAACGGTATGGAAAGACCCCTGTCGAATACCTCGATGATATCGGTTTTCTTTCGGAACGTCTGTTTGCAGCACACTGTGTATGGTTGACCGGCAAAGAGATTGAAATTTTAGCAGAGAAAAAAGTAGGAGTGTCTCACTGCATCGAAAGCAACCTTAAGCTTGCATCAGGAATTGCTCCTCTGCCAAAGCTGCTCAATGCAGGTGTTAAAGTCGCATTCGGCACTGACGGGGCGGCAAGCAACAATGACCTGAACATCCTGGGGGAAATGTCAACGGCAGCTAAAGTCCACAAGGCTGTATCCATGGATGCTACTATTGCCGACAGCAAGACAATGCTCCTGATGGCTACAAAAAACGGTGCTGAAATACTGGGACTTGGAGAAAAAACAGGCTCAATCAAACCCGGCAAAAAAGCCGACCTAATTATTGCCGGCCTTGATCAGCCCCACCTGACCCCGATCTATGATATATACTCGCATATTACTTATTGCATGCGACCTTCTGATATTGAAACCGTGATGGTAAACGGGAAAATTGTCATTGACAAAGGGCAGCCGGCCACACTGGACGAAGCCGGGGTAATAGCTAAAGCAAGGGCATGGCGGGAAAAGATACAGGAGCAATAGGGATTAATGTTTAAGGGGCTGTAATCCCCCCGGGGAATAATAGAGTTATACATCCGACTCTTTAATTATCCTTTCCACATCCTCCCTGTCGAGGACCTCATTTTTAATCAGTGCTTCCGCCAGGTTATCAAGGACTTTCCTTTTAGCGCCCAAAATCGCTTCTGCCCTGGATTCCGCCTCGATAATTAATCTCCTTATCTCCTGGTCCATAAGCCACGCCATATCTTCGCTGTAATGCTTGGGCTGGGCAAGTTCTTTGCCTAAAAACGGATGTTCCTCTCCCCTGCCGAGAGTCAAAGGGCCTACTTTATCACTCATGCCCCACTGAGCCACCATCTTCTCAGCAAGAGAAGATGCCTCCTTGATATCATTCTGAGCGCCTGTGCTGACATCATCAAAAACTATTTTTTCCGCGACCCTGCCGCCAAGGGCGACAGCTAATTTATTCATCAGATATTTTTTAGGGTAAAAGTGCCTGTCTTCTTCAGGGAGCTGCTGGGTAACTCCCATAGCCATGCCGCGGGGGATAATGCTGACCTTGTGTATCGGATCAGTGCCGGGAAGTGCGCGGGCAACGAGAGTATGACCCGCCTCGTGGTATGCTGTTATTCTTTTTTCCATATCGCTTATAGTCTCTTCTCTGACAGCTCCCATGAGTATTTTATCCTTTGCCTCTTCAAAATCACTTTTGTATATTTTATCTTTGTTTTCCCTTGTTGCGATGAGAGCAGCTTCATTTGTAAGATTCTCAAGGTCAGCGCCGGTCATGCCGGGCGTTCCCCTGGCTATATCTTCGAGGTCAACATCTTCCGCCAGTATTTTGTTTCTCGCATGAATCTCGAGAATGGCCTGACGGTCTTTCCATCCGGGCCTGTCAATTATGATATGCCTGTCAAACCGGCCGGGCCTGAGAAGGGCGGGATCAAGGACATCCGGCCTGTTTGTTGCGGCAATAACGATTACTTCCTCATGGGGTTCAAATCCATCAAGTTCGCTCAACAGCTGATTCAGGGTCTGCTCCCTCTCATCATGGCCTCCCCCTAACCCGGTGCCTCTTGTACGTCCGACAGCATCTATTTCATCTATGAAAATTATGCTTGGCTGGGATGTTTTTGCCTTCAGAAACATGTCCCTCACACGGGAAGCTCCGACACCGACAAACATCTCGATGAATTCCGATGCGCTGATACTGTAAAAGGGTACCCCTGCTTCACCAGCCACTGCACGGGCCAGCAGGGTCTTTCCCGTGCCGGGAGGGCCGAATAAAAGGATGCCCCTGGGGATTTTTGCCCCGAGTTTCCTGAATTTAGAGGGTTCTTTCAGGAATTCTATAGTCTCCTTCAGGTCTTTTTTTGTGTTGTCCATTCCCGCCACATCTTTGAAAGTTATTGCAGCCTTTTGAACATCATGGAGTTTGGCCTTGCTTGCCCCAAAAGAAAAGAGCCCGCCGGGACCTCCCTGAACCCGTTGAGCGCCCCTCATTATTAATATCCAGAAACCGATAATTAAAACCCAGGGAAGAAGACCGACTATAAACTGCCAGAAAGGCGACAATTTTTCTGCTGGTTCGACATTAATCAATACATTTTTTTCTTTTAATTTTGAAAGCAGGTCTTCTCCCTGAAAGGATGGGAGGAAAGTTTGAAAAATTTTTACAGTGACAGACTTTTTTCTAACCGAAAGATAAATGTCCGCCTCTTTTTTGAGTTCACCGCTCACCTCTAAATTTCTTATTACTACGGAGTCGATATTATTTGCATCTATTTGCTCAAGAAACTGGCTGTAGCCTATGTTATAGCGTATTGGTCCGCCGGTGCCCTGCATCTGGCTCCATATAAACATAAGCAGAAAGGTCAGAATAATAACAGCACCCAGTCTCCACTGGGGATCTATCATTTTTTCTTTTAAAAATTTTTTATAATCAGGCTTGTCGTCCATATTGATTTAATATAGCAAAAAAAACATGTTTTGTATCTGAGGCGTATTTAATGTTTAAGGTTGCTGTGAGAGTATTTGAGCGCGTTTGTGCCCTTTCAGTTTCCATATGGAGTAAATAAAAAAACTGAAAGAGGAATGCTTTTTACATTCCTCTTTCAGCAGCATGTATGAAAAAACGCCCGGTTTTTTTATTTTATTTTTACTTCCTTTGAGCTTTCCCATAGACCGTGAATATTACAGATGCTTGTTGCAAAAAGGGTTCCCTGTTTTTTAATCCTGAGAGCTGCTGTAACGGAATGATGGGTATAAACCGGTCCTGCATCGGCGCCTTCCGCTGATTCGCCATGAGCAGTAAATTCAAAATTTGCGACCTGGTATGTAAACTTTTCTCCATCAGGCTTAAAAAACAACTGCACCCAATTTATATGATGTTCGGTAGTATTTGGGTGCGCAATTTCTTTCCCAATCGTTATTGTCACATTAAAGTTTTCATCAGCTCCGACTTCATCGGGGCAGTCTATAACCGGCACATGTTTTTCAGCCTTCCAGTCAGCGCTTTGAAATTGATCTCCTATTCTGCTCATTTCCTATCCTCCTTTTTTGAAAGTTTTGAACTACCTAAACTTAATTCCCGAATCCCGAGGTAACTGTTTATATTACATTTTATCAGGGTATTTTTATTAGTCAAGGCCGGATATGAATTTCGCCAAACTGATTGACATTCAGTTTTAATTTGATAGAATTTGCGTAGAAGTAAGATGCCGGAACCTGGTTTATGCAGCGTTCAGGTTTATCAGCGGGAATTCCGCTGAAGGACCTTGAATCAAAGATGGAAAAATATTCTGTTACAGACGGGGTGGATACACTGACACAGGCAATGGGAATGTCATATAACCTGTACCTAAAGCTTTCCCGGCAAGCGGCCGATACAAAACAAATACAGAGGTTTTGTTTAAAGAGACGATGGAGCAGAAAGCCATGCATGCATGCAGTCTATCTGAAAGAACCGGGAGTCAGACTTGCTGCTGTTTATAAACAAACATTAATCTTGCGTAAACGGCAGGGCTTAATTTTATGCAAGTGATGGGATAACCAAAGGATGGGGGAAGAGAAAAGAATGAATGCAATTGAAATAGCCGTGAAAATGGAAACAGATGCAATTAAGTTTTACACGGAAGCAGCCCGGAAAACAAATTATCCTGCGGGCAAAAAAATGTTTGAGACTGTAACGGTTGACGAAAAAAAACACCTCGAAATTGTTACCCGGTTAATTGAAGGGCTTGATGTTCATGCAGAGGAAGTGCATCCAATGGAAAACATAAGGACGGTTTTTGAGCAGATGAAAGATGAAATGATGGAAAAAGTTCAAGCCACGTCGGATGAGCTTGAAGCATTTAAGATTGCAATGCAAATGGAAAAAGAAGGAGTTGAGTTTTACAAAAAGCTGATGTCGGAAGCAGAAACAGGGAAAGAGAGAGAGCTCTTTGGAAAGCTTGCCAGAGAAGAAGAAGGGCATCATGATATCTTTGCAAATACTTACAGCTTTCTGCAGGATACAGGGAACTGGTTTATGTGGGAGGAGCACAGTATTGTTGACGGAGGCACTCCGTGGGCATAGTTTGTTAAATGTGCTTACTTTCCCATTGGATTTATGTATAATGACAGGCATCAGGGATATTCCTGAATTATATGGCCGGATTGAAAAAAATAAAATTTATTTTTCAGAATAATGAGGAGGTTAACATGAAAAAAACGATGAAAAAACCCACTAACGGCAAGAGTCAAACAACAAGCGCTAAAATAACAGGCAGGACTTCAAAAAACATTTCTAAATCGCAGGTAATGCCTTCAACTATAAGAAAACAGTACCTGAAATCCGCTCCTCAATGCAAGGTTACTTTCAGGTTGCCGAAAGAGGCGGCACCGGATGCAAAGTCAGTTGCTGTTGCAGGGGATTTCAATAATTGGAATGCTGTTGAACATCCGATGAAAAAACTGAAAAACGGTGATTTTAAGGTGACCTTATCACTATCATGCAACAGGGAATACAAATTCAAATATCTCATTGATGCCAATCGATGGGAAAATGACTGGTTTGCCGACAAGTATATTCCGAATGGATATGGCTCTGACGATTCAGTTGTCGTTGTCTGATAGGGATATGAGGAGACTTCGTGGCATTCGATAAACTAATTGTCGATATTCAAAATTATATTCAGGCCAATCCTGCAGGTTCTATTTCTGCCGGGGTTATTCTCCTTTTTTTATTGTTCAAAAGGCCCAAGATATTTATTGTATTGTTTTTTATCGGCCTGGTTGCTGTGGGAATGCAGTATATCTTTACAAAACTGTCCGGCGCCGGATTAGGTGATAAAAAACCCCCGTTTATTAACTGAGATTTTGATAAGAGATAAAAATATATTGCCGGATTTTAGATCATCAAGTATAATCTGACTATGAATGACTCATTAAAACTTTATGTGCAGAAGATCAAAAATCTTCCGACACTCCCTGTTATAGCCGAGGAAATATTGAGCCTTGTCGGTGATGATCTTATTTCAGTGAATAAACTTGAGAATGTCGTGAAAAACGACCCCGTCATATCCGCAAAAATTTTAAGCGTTGCCAACTCGGTCTTTTTCGGGCTTAAAGTACGTTCCAAAACACTTGACGGGGCGATTATGAGAATAGGCTTTAATAATGTTAAGAACATAGCCCTTGGAATATCTTTAATGACGGTTCTTGAAGATGGGAAGGGTGCAAGGACATTTGATTATAAGAGGATATATAATCATTCAGTAAGCGTCGGATTCAGTGCAGGGCTCATTTCCAGGGAACTGAAACTGGATTTTTCCGAGGAGATATTGATAAACGGGATGTTACATGATATTGGTTATCTGGTCCTGAATAAATATTTCCCGGAAATTTATCAAAAACTCCTGAATTCATTTGAGAAAGAAAAATCTCTCCTTGAGACGGAAAAAACAGTTCTGGATTTTACTCATGCCGATATAGGCACCTGGCTTGCCGAGCAATGGAATTTACCCAATACTATTCTAGATACGACCTTATATCATCATACGCCGTCTCTTGCAAAAAGGAATTTAAAACGTATAGCTGTCATACATATTGCAGATTATATTGCTACCAGGGATATAATGGGGCCAACGGAAAAAGACCCCGGATATCCCTTTGATCATGCATCCCTTGACATACTCGGTATATCCGGGGAAGACCTGAATGATATAGAAGCGAAAATATGCGGCGATATAAGTTCCGATGAAATGTTCAGATAATTAAATAAAATATCTTTTCAGGCAATCCCCCCCTCTCTTTTATAATGATTGATTTGTGGTAAAATTATTCCATTGAGCCGTCATTCCCGCATTTTGTGGAGCGGGAATCCAGTTTTTTAGTGAGTTCCGGATGCCCGATTAAAGACTTCGGGCATGACAAAAATAAAAAACAGCAGTTTATTTAGTATGCTTGTCAGTAAAAATCTGTGAAATCTGCGGATATAATTTTCCATATAGTACCGGAAAACAAAGGAGACAGAAGATGGATACAGCTTTGTTGGCACAAGATATTATTAAGAAAGCCTTAAAAAAAGGATGTGATGCGGCAGAGGTTTTCATGAAGAGCGCCAGAGGCATCTCCGTGGAGGCAAAAGGCGGCAAAGTGGAAGCCCTGGAAGCTTCCAGGGACATTGGCATTGCATTGAAGGTTATCAAGAAACAAAAAATCGGGTTTTCCTTTACAACAAGCCCCGGAGAGATTGAAGAGACAATAGATGAAGCTGTGCAAAGCGCTGACTGGACCGGAACTGATGAGTATGTTGATATTCCGCATTACCTGCCTTCGGAAGATGTCCTGATATTTGATGAGAAAACAAAAAATGTAACGGAAGAGGATATTATCAGGGATGCACTGTTGCTTGAAGAGAGCGCACTTGCTTTTGATAAGAGGATAAAAAGGGTGAGAAAGGCTGAGGCAGGAGCAGGAACAGGAAATACTACCATAGTAAACTCAAGGGGAGTCAATGTCTCGTATGAGAGCAGTTATTATTCAGCTCATGTTACAACCCTTGCCCGGGACAACAGCGGTGACAGCCAGATGGGATGGGATTATGCGGGCAGCAGGAGAATGAGTGATGTGGATTTGAGATCAGTTGGAACAGAGGCATCGAAAAGGGCAATAGAGCTGCTGGGCTCAAGAAAAATCTCTGCTCTCAAGTCGCCGATAATACTCAGTCCAATGGTTGCTGTTGATTTCCTTGATATTCTGAGCGCATCCTTATCTGCCGAGGCAGTACAGAAACAGCGCTCTTTTCTTATAGACAAGGTCGGACAAAAGATCATAAGCGGGCTTCTGGATATCATTGACGACGGTACCATGGCATGGGGAACCGGCACAAGCCCTGTTGATGATGAGGGGGTTCCTTCCATGAAAAAGAGACTTGTTGCCGAAGGCATTCTCAAAGGGTACATTCATAATACATATACGGCAAAAAAGGATGGGCTCCGGTCTACCGGGAATGCTGTCAGGAGCGGAACCAAAAGCCTTCCGGGAGTCGGCGCAACAAATTTTTATATAAATGCAGCGGGCGGTAAATCCGGCAGTAACGGTCTGGTAAGGTCGTTATCCAAAGGGATATTGATCCTCGGAGCCATGGGAGTGCATACGGCAAATCCTGTATCAGGCGACTTTTCAATCGGCATTTCAGGCCTCTGGATTGAAAACGGCGAGGCGCTTTATCCGGTGAAAGAAGCCGTCATATCAGGGAATATACTTGAAATGTTCAGGAAAGTCGAGGCTGTCGGGAAAGACCTCAAATTTTACGGACATACCGGCTCTCCGAGTCTCCTGATAGGGAATATGGATATAAGCGCATAAAAAACAGTTAACTTATTTCTTATTCTTCACCTTCTTATTAAAGTTATTGACCAATGAATTTTTGATATTGTTCGCACTGTCCCCGAACCTTTTAAGGAGCCTTTTTGCCCAGACAAATTCTGTTCCGAGTATTGCAAGGCCTGCAATAATGGTGGCTAACCCGGGTCCCGGAAGTAAGAGCATTGCAGCGCCGAGCAGGATTATTGTAAAGCCGATCACAATGGTCACAATCCGCTTGGCCTGTTTGAGCGTTTTGATTGTAAAACTATCTTTTTTTCTCAAAAATATTTGACCCCGGTGTTCGACGTTTTTACTCCGATTCTTTTATTGCCTTCTTCAAAAAAGGCGTAATAATATCTATTGGTATCGGGAATATGGTTGTTGAATTCTTTTCCGCAGCCACCTCTGTCAGTGTCTGAAGATATCTGAGCTGCAAAGCCGTTGGCTCGGCCGCTATGATTTTTGCTGCATCCGCAAGTTTTTGGGCGGCCTGAAATTCACCTTCTGCATGGATGATCTTTGCCCTTCTTTCACGTTCAGCCTCTGCCTGTTTTGCGATCGCCCTCAGCATCTCGGTCGGCAGATCAACATTCTTCACCTCCACAGACGTGACTTTTATGCCCCACGGCTCTGTCTGATCATCGATAATTTTTTGAAGCTGCGCATTTAATTCATCCCTCTTGGCAAGGAGTTCGTCAAGCGATCTCTGTCCGAGAACGCTCCTCAGGGTAGTCTGGGAGATTTGTGATGTGGCATAATGAAAATCTTCGACAGCTGTTATAGCCTTTGTGGGATCAATGACCCTGAAATAAACAACGGCATTTACTTTGACGGATATATTGTCCTGTGTAATTATATCCTGAACAGGCACGTCAAAGGTAACCGTTCTCAGGTCAACCTTTACAATCTTATCAATAACAGGCCAGATGATTATCAGCCCGGGCCCTTTAATAGGTATCAGCCTGCCGAGCCTGAAGACCACCCCCCTTTCGTATTCACGAAGAACTTTGATTGCGCTTGTAAGGAAATAAATAATCACGACAATCGCAAATATTAATCCTGAAAAACCTATCTGGGGCATTTTATCCCTCCTTTTTTCTGAACGCTTGCAAGTTTTTGTTCAATGCCGCACTTTCAGTTTAAGATTCTCTACCTTTTCAACAACAACTTTTTCACCTGCCTTTACAGGCTCATCACTGCAGGCCGTCCATATTTCACCATGTACAAATACCTGGCCGCTGTCATGTATGTCGGTCCTGGCCGTGCCTTCAAGACCGACAAGTCCCTCGGCGCCGGTCACGGGTTTTCGTCTGTAAGCTTTTATTGCGAGGGACACGGTTAAACCAAAGAATAATGTGGTCAGTATAACAGCAGGGAGAATGACCTTTAATGAAAGCCTGAAAAAAGGCAGCGGCGAATCAAAAAGCATCATGGACCCTATAAGCATTGATATCAACCCTCCGATTGTCAGCATACCATATGATGTAACCTTGATTTCAAGAATAAAGAGGACTATTGCAAGAACAATCAAAAGCAGTCCGGCGTAGTTTACCGGCAGGGTCTGGAATGAATACAGCGCCAAAATCAGGGACAGGACCCCGAGCACTCCGGGAAATATGGCGCCAGGGCTTGTCAGCTCAAAGAATATTCCGTAAAAACCGACCAGCATAAGCAGATAAGCTACATTCGGATCACTGATAAGGTCCAATATCTTATGTCTCAGGCTTATTTCCCTGCGAACAATTTTAACGCCTCTGGTATTTAATATCTGTTTCCCGATGGATGTATTCACTTCTTTGCCGTCTATTGTATTTAATAATGTTTTAAGATCAGGAGCTACAAAGTCTATCACATTTAATTTGAGGGCTTCCTCTTCAGTTATGGAAACGCTTTCCCTTACAGCCTTTTCAGCCCATTCAGCGTTCCTGTTCCGTGTTTTGGCCAATGACTTTATGTAAGCCGCGGCATCGTTCACAACCTTTTCAGCCATTGTCTTATCCATTTTGCCCCCCATGCCGACAGGATGGGCAGCCCCGATATTTGTGCCCGGCGCCATAGCGGCAATATGGGCGGCAAGGGTAATGAATACACCTGCCGAGGCAGCCCTTGCACCGCTCGGGGAAACATAAACTACAACAGGGACCTGGCTGGCAATTATTTTTTTGACAATCAACCTCATCGATGTGTCCAATCCACCGGGTGTATCAAGCTCGATTACAAGGGCTTCCGCTTTTTCCATTACTGCCTGATCAATGCGCTTTGATATAAACTCCGACATTACGGGATTGACAATCCCCTCAACAGTAATTACGGTTATGTCGGCTTCCGAGGGTTGTACAAAAAAAGGCGAGATAAAAAGGATTAAAACCAGAAAGAAAATTTTCCTTGCCATTTGAGAATTATAACTTTAGCAACATTGCTATTGTCAAGGCTTTTCAGAGTATGATATTATTAATTTCATTTAGCGGATGTACAAATTAAACGGCGACTGAACTATATGCTGAAAATTAACGAAATCTTCAAGAGCATTCAGGGAGAATCCACATATGCGGGACTCCCCTGTACCTTTGTCAGGCTTGCCGGCTGCAACCTCAGATGTACATACTGCGATACGAATTATGCCTACTACGACGGCAAGGAACTTTCCGATGATGAAATAGTATCCAAGATCGAGGAATACGACGTCAGGTGTGTTGAGTTTACCGGGGGAGAGCCCCTGCTCCAGGAAGAGACTCCCAAATTATTAAAGATCCTTCTTGATAAAGGCTATGATGTGCTTGTTGAGACGAACGGTTCCATCTGCATCGGCTGCCTTGATAAAAGACTCAACATAATCATGGATTACAAGACCCCGAAGAGTGGGATGAGCGAAAGGATGAGGCCGAAGAACCTTGATTTTTTAAAACCCACGGACCAGATAAAATTCGTTCTTATGGATGAATCTGATTATAAGTGGGCAAAAGATGTGATCAGTACCAATAATCTGCTTGACAGATTTGAAAACATCCTTATGTCTCCTGCCTATGGTGAACTCCCGCCCAAGTCCCTTGTATCCTGGGTGCTGCAGGACAACCTCCGTGTAAGAGTACAATTACAGATCCATAAATACATCTGGGCTCCTGACGAACGTGAAGGGGTCTAATGACTGCAGAACAAAGAATCCAGAACACAGAACACAGACCATAAAAAAGCAACAATTCGCTGAAGAGCTAAAAGAGCTTAGAGAAGATAGTCTTTTCAGAAAACTTACCTGTATCGAGTCATCCCCTGGCCTGAAAATATCAATAAAAGGAGAAATGTTTCTGAATTTTTCTTCAAATGACTATCTCAATCTGTCATCTCATCCTGAAATTGTAAAGGCTGCAATAACCGCCTTGAAAAAATACGGCCTTGGTTCAGGCGCATCAAGACTTCTCAGCGGTACATATATTCCCCATAAAAAACTTGAAGAACGGATAGCTGAATTCAAAAGCACAGAGGCTGCAATAGTGTTTAATACGGGTTACGCTGCTAATACAGGCATCATACCTGCCATAGCAGGAGCGGACGCCGTAATTTTCAGTGATGAACTCAACCATGCAAGTATAGTCGACGGCGCAAGGCTTTCAAAAGCGGATCTGAAAATTTACAGGCACAGGGATATTAATCATCTTGAGTCCCTTTTAAAGAAATCTTTTAAAAGTAACTCCATAAAAAGAAGACTGATAATTACCGAGACTGTTTTCAGCATGGATGGAGACATTGCGCCGCTGAACGATCTGGTTTCAATAAGCAGGAAATATGATGCATTACTGATGGTTGATGATGCGCACGGAATGGGGGTGCTTGGAAAAACGGGCAGGGGCGGGCTTGAGCATTTCGGCATTAAGTCAGGCAACATTATTCAAATGGGGACATTGAGCAAAGGTGCAGGATGTTACGGCGCTTTTGTGGCCGGCAAAAAAGATTTAATAAATTTATTGATTAACAGGGCAAGGAGTTTTATTTACTCCACGTCCCTTCCTCCTGCTGTGTGTGAAGCAGGCATTAAAGCAATTGATATCATGGATTCAAGGTCAATTAATTCAAGAAAACGATTATGGAAAAACAGGGAGCGGCTTTATCAGGGACTGAAACAACCTGGATTTAACACCCTCGATTCAGAGACCCCGATAATACCTATCCTGGCAGGCAATGTAAAGGATGCCCTGAAAATGGGAAGATATCTTTACAAAAATAAAATATTTGCGCCTGCTATCCGACCTCCGACAGTGCCGGAGGAAAAGTGCAGGATACGATTCTCCGTGACTGCCGGACATACGGATGAGGATATTGATATGGTTCTGGAGAGTTTAAGAAGATTTAAAATGATGTAAAAACAGGGCAGGTAAAGCTTATTCGTTTAGTTTAAACCAAGTAACCATTTTAATTAGTGTCTGTGTATAAACTGCTGTTTTTATTGTCATGCCAGAAGTCTTTAATCGGGCATCCAGAACTCACTGAAAAGACTGGATTCCCGCTCAACAGACTGCGGGAATGACGGCTTAATTCTTATGTTTATACACAGACTCTAATTAATAATGATAAATATAAAATAGCCTATTGACTTAGCTCAGCACCGATTTTACCCATTAATTCGTCGCGAGTTACTGTGTCCGTTGATGCACAAGCATTGAGTAAACGATGAAACGCTTGGCTTCCCCAAAACCGCCGATTAAAACGATAACATATTTCAGATAAATAGCGTTGGAGGTGCTTTCCGGATACACCACGGTGAGGCCCAGCCATTACGGCTTTAGCATTACCAATAAGTCTATGTGTCCAGGGGAGTAGCTTCAATGCGTCTTTGGGGTCGTTTAACACAACACGGCTATGAGTGATTCCCATAGCTTTGCTTGCTGTTCGATACGCCTGCCAACCATCTGTTCTGATCCTATCTATAAGGGGATCAATTTCATCATCCGGAATACTCATGCGCATAAGTAAATTTTTTATCGTTTCTGCTGTAGCATTTTTCGCAAGAAAAGCGTGGGCAAATCCCGGCTTTTCTTTTCCTGAGCTATCCATCCAGATAGAAACAGCGACAATAACAAGTTCCTTTCTTTCGGCGCCTCTACCTCTTTTCCCGCTAAAGCTATGGCCGAATAGAGACTCATCTATCTCCACCAAGCCCGCCAGCTTATAATGGGTGTCGCGATCAGCCATAGCCTTGCGTATCTTATGAGCCATTACCCATATAGTCTTGTAATCTTTTATTTCCAATTCCCTTTGCATCTCCGCAATAGAAACGCCGGTCTTCGATATGGCCATTCGAAATATCAACCAAAACCATTTGAGTAACGATGTTCTGGATTTATGGGAAATTGTACCTGCCGTCAAAGATGACTGATGCCTGCATCCTGAGCACATATAAAGCTTCCCGGCTTCCGGTAGAGTGTAAGAATTATTGCCACAGTTTGGGCATTTAAATCCATCGGTCCATCGGGTCTTGAAAAGCCAGGCCCTACAATCCTCTTCTTTTCGAAATTCTTCCTGAAAAACCGGAAGATTCATCTTTTCGTAATCTGGTTTGTTGAGCCGTAATGTCATTGCCCAAGGCTAACAGACCTGCTGAGCTAAGTCAATAGGCTAATATAAAAAATAAAAATGAGATAAAATTTGTACAAGGCAAATACAACATGGGAGGAGCCGGAGCCATTGTATATTGTGGAGAAAATAGATATCAACTTGTTGCCTCTTGTAAAGTCTTCAAATGTCATGCCGGCAACATACGTCTTAACTGCTGAAACAGAGTCCGAAATATCTTTGATACGCAAGGGAAGACAACAATTTGTAGAAAAACAATTTGATAGCATTAATGGGGTGCATTAATTATCTTCGAGTTTTAGATGATTCTACCTGCCAATATATCCATTCTTATATGGGCATACCAAATCAGAAATGACCGCAAAATATGACAAACCGAAAGTTGTGGAAGCCTTCCGGAATCTGAGCATACTACAAGCTTGCTTTGAATAAATTATTGTAGTATACTCGAAATTATCTTGAGAATATTTAGAGAGGTGTATGGTTTTGGATGAAAGACTTTTCTATAGCTACAATGCCTGGAGAGGCGGCGCTTTTGCTTTACCCCCTGACATTGTAAACCGTGATATCCATGACAGAGCCGTAAAGTTCATCAGGGAAAAGGAGATACTCACACTCCTTGGATTAAGACAAACAGGGAAAAGCACTCTTGCATTTCAGCTTATTCACGACCTGCTTGAACAGGGTATCCAGCCGGAGAGGATTTTCTACTTTAGCTTTGATGACCTTTCTCTCAGACAGGAACTCTCCGCATCTTTTGACAGCTTCCTGAAGATCGTGGAAAGATACCTCGGTGAAGAGATTCAACAGCAGAAAACACTTATATATGTCTTTATTGATGAGGTTCAAAAACTTCCCGGTTTTATAGAATACATAAAGTCTTTGTACGACCTGAGATTCCCGGTCAAATGGATCCTTACCGGATCATCTTCTCTTGAACTAAAGGTTCAGATAAAAGAAAGCCTCGCCGGCAGGGTCTTGTCCCTGTCCGTTTTTCCTTTTTCAGAGGTTGAAACATTCAGGGGATACGGATTTGCTCCGCCCGATAAAAAAAATATATGGCGATTTATTTTCGGGGAAACAACCCCTGACAAAAGGGCTTTAAAAAAATATCAGGCCGGAATAATGTCCTGCAAACAAAGGATTCAGAAATTCTTTGAAGAATATATTGTCTTTGGAAGATTGCCGGCAGTTGCTCTCAGTAAGGATACAGAAAGAAAACAGATACTCCTCAAAAGCTACAGGGATACATATCTTGAGCAGGATATCAGAAACCTCGTAAAGGAGGACAAGCTTTGGATCTATCAGAAGGTCATGGAGCTCCTGGCATCAAGAACAGGGGATATCCTTAATTATTCAAACATAGCTTCACAGCTTGAAGTAACAGTGGACACGGTAAAGAGATATGTCATGCTCCTTGAGAAGACATTTATTATTAAAACCCTGACAACATATTCAAGAAATGTCAGAAGCAAAATCCTCAAGACCCCGAAGATATATTTTACAGACCTCGGCATGAGAAACAGCCTGCTTGGTTTAAACAATATATCTCAGATAGAAAAACTCGGGCAATATGGCATCATTTTCGAAAATGCAATTGTAGAGAAATTGAATACGATTATGCCTTTCATGGAGCATGAAGCAAGACTTCACTACTGGCGGACCAGGACAAAAGAAGAAGTTGATATCGTTGTATACACACCGGAGAGGCTCCTGCCGATAGAAATAAAAAGCGACAAAAAGATACAGACAAAACATCTGAAAGGTATCAGAAGTTTTCTTGCAAAGGAGAAAGAAAAAGTAGGAGTGCTTGTTGGAAGATTTGAGGATGCCGATATATTGGAAGAAGAGAAAACCCGGATTTATCTGTTGCCGTACTGGATGATTTGAGGTGAATAATCTATCTTCAAGCTCTTCTGGAGTTTTTACGATAATATCCATTGGTATTTTTTTGGTTCTAAGAGTTCGCTAACCATATCATATCGCTTTATGCCTTTTACTTTCGTATTGATAATTATAAGCAGGTTGAGATCGCTACTGGGCGGTGTCAAATAAAAGCAAAAAAGGCATGGAGAAAAAAAGAATAAACTACAATATTTGTCATACACATCCGGGACATGATGTTGGTTCTTGCTAAAGCAATGAGGCTTCCTGCTTCAGAGACAAGGCTTGCCCTGACATTGTTGCAACATTCTTTCCTATCGACTTACAGATTATCCTGAAGAACGTAGACCGCCCACGGAACAACATAATATGTTTTCGGGGTAAACTGCTGAACAGGCTGGGATTAATTGCCCATGTCTGGGCTATACGAGGAATCATCTGGGCAGGCAAGCTTCCGAGTATTAGAGCTTATTGAAGGATCTTTTTGGATATTTATGATATTGATGTGGGGATTGAGAGGAGTAAGACGACGTTTGATTATTAAGTATTGAAAGCTTATTCGTTTAGTTTAAACTAAGTAACCATTTAATTAATAATGATAAATATTTGTTTGTTTTCCTTCTTGCATATTTTATCATTGTCGGTATATAGTGTATAAAACGACATTAATAAAGTCGTAGAGCGACATGGTAGAAAGTGTTTTCAAAGAGTTACTTCAACAAAACTTAATTACAGACATCCATGTAATAGAAACATTACCCAATAAAGGGAAGCCGGCGCAAAAAATAGCAGGCTCAACAACTGTATGGATAATTAAGTTTTATTATGGGGACAGCCAATCATCTCTGCTTGAAGCAGCGAGGGGAGGCCCAAGAGAGTGGGCATCATTAGATAGTTTGAGCAATTTACTTAGAGTGTGCGGAGTTGAAAAATACCAGGTTCATTTTTCGCCTGAGCGTGATAGAGTACCGCAAGAATCTTTTGAATTTGCTAATACAATTTAATCTGTTGTTTATAATTATTTTCAGGGATTAGTTTAATATGGCTCCATCCTTAACAACGACAAATATCACACCAATATTCGCAAGACACGAAACATTCCACCCTCGTTATGGCTGGCTCAAAAAAGGCTTTGACAAAGCATCTGAAGATGAAATGGTTTTTTCAAGAGATGATGCCCCGGTTACTTTAGGTGTTGGGAAGAATATGGTTAAAGCTATACGATACTGGAGTACTGCGTTTAAAACATTAGAAGAAGTCAGGCTCCAGGGGAATAGAGGCAGCAAACACGTTCCATCTATATTTAAAGCAAAATAAGCCCCTGTTGTAATGAAAGACTATTATCAAAAACACGCAAAGGACTATCATGATAAAACCTTTCAGCTTGATCCCAACTCTATCTTGTCTCCCCTTGTCAAACAACTTGCCCCCAAGAGTAAGATTCTCGATATAGGCTGTGCGTCAGGCCGTGACCTGATATGGCTGTCAAAAAAAGGCTTTGATGTTCAGGGCCTTGAGCGTGCCTCAGAATTAGCCCGCATGGCAAGAGAGAATTCCGGGTGTAATGTGATCGAGGCAGACTTTAAGACTTTTGACTTTTCATCACTGGATGTGGATGCCATCGTAGCTGTTGGCTCTCTGGTACATGTAGGCCACGATAGACTGGAGTCTGTCATTAAGTCTTGCTTGCGTGCAGTGGGCAGGCCAGGTCATATCTTGATGACACTCAAAGAGGGACAAGGTTTTAAGGAAGGAAGTGATGGCCGTATATTTGCTCTTTGGCAGGAGAATGAGCTTGAAGAAATATTCCAATGCTTACAACTAAGCATTGTGGATTTTTCAAGGCAGGTTTCCAAAATAAAGCGCAATGATATATGGCTTGGCTATGTAGTTAAATATGACTGGACTGCACCCTCGTGATGAATGACCATGAAGCGATCCTATCTCTATTACCGGAGTTCGGGTACAGGCATCTCTCTACTGAAGATACTGGTCTATTCTTTGAAAGCTCTGATACAAGCACCTGTATAATAATTGATACAGATATTTGCAGCCTGAAGGGATATCACTATGTTGATTATACAACCCGTCAGAATGGCATCTTTCACCAATACGAGCGGGTGCTTCGATTTTCTCATGACGGTGACACATCCGTTTACGGTCTTAAAAGAGAGATATCTTTTTTCCTTTCAGATGAGGATGATCCTGAACAGATAAAGCGGAGCGGGAGAAACCGTACTGAGCAGGACATAGACCCTACGCAGCCGGAAGCAATATTTGAAGACTGCTTTGTAGATGCCTTTGGACATAACAGGTTAAATGTTCTGCACAAGGAGTTCGGATATTCTGACAGGGCTGGAATGAGTCGATATGTTGACTATGCCCTGTTTTCCGGTGAGCAGAAATTTGCGATTGAGCTAAATGGTGAATCCTTTCACCATCCTGCAGTGATTGGCCCAGAGAAATACAGGTCTCAGCTCTATAAGCAGAATTCTTTATCATATGACGGATTCAAGGTGTTCCGCTGGTCTATGCGGGGGATGCAGGATCATGAAAAATTTATCCAGGAACTCAGGCAGTTCTTTGGAAACCCGGACAGGTTTCAGCCAAAGGCTGCATTTAAGACAGAACGGCCTGTCGATACGTTCACTTTATACCGTCACCAGCGGGATTCACTTGCCCACCTTGAAAAGGAGCGGAGGAAAGGGCGGACAACCTTCCTGATTGTTCTTCCCACAGGTACCGGTAAAACTGAAATATTTATTGAAGATATATTGAGGCTGAAAAAAGAGTCTCCCCAGTTCTCAGCATTGATAATTGTGCCTACGAGAAAACTGCGTGAACAGACTATTGCCCGCCTTAAGCTCAGAGGTAGACGCCTTCAGTGTACGCCGGATATTTTCAGGTCAAATGGGAGAGACGTATGCGTTCAGACGAGCGCATATATGCACCGCCATTATTTTAAAATAGACAGGTCTGAATTTGACTACATAGTGGTCGATGAGGCACATCATGCCGCCGCCGCTGGCTTGCACAGAATCCTGGAGCATTTTATGCCGAAGCACCTTGTTGGTGTAACTGCTACACCGGACAGGCTTGACCAACAGAGACTTGAGAAGACATTTGGCGAGTATGAATCTATGCTCACGCTTGAAGAGGCGATAGAGGGGGGCTTGATCCCGCCAATTCGGTGTTACAGAATTAAGTCGAATATTGACTTGTCAGAAGTGCGGTTTAATGGTAAAGAATATGTGAAGAGCGATTTGCAGAAAACCCTTTTAGTGCCATCGCGAGACGAGCTGATCGCACAAATGCTTGTAAAATATTTCGGCGGTCCCTTGAGGCATAAACAGGGAGTGGTTTTCTGTGTTGACATAAATCATGCCGAAAGGATGGCCCGTATGCTCACAGGCCACGATATTCCAGCCACGGCAGTCAGCGGTAGAAATACAGCCTCATCGGACAAAGCCATGGTCTCTTATTTGAATGGATCTGTCCGTTTTCTATGCGCCTGCGATATCTTGACTGAGGGGTGGGATGCGCCGCAAACGAGCATTCTTGTTATGGCTCGACCAACCTTCTCCCGGGTACTTTATACCCAGCAGCTTGGACGAGGTAGCCGAAAATACAAAGACAAAGAGGCCCTTTATGTTCTTGATGTAGTCGATAACTATGGGGCAAAACTTCAGCCTTTGTCACTTCACTCACTATTGGGTATCGGCAGCTACATGCCCTTTGATGATGTTGTAAAGCCCAAATACACAAGCCCGCAAAATGAACTGACCGTACTTGACGGACTATTTGAAGATGTAAGAAGGATAGAGCCGGTAGACATATTTAATTATGAGGAGATGTATGGGGATTATCTTAACGAAGAACAACTGGCTCGTGAGCTCTTTGTTTCAACTGGTACAGTCAATGCCTGGCTTAGAAAAGGTGATATTATCCCTGATGTGATATATCCGTTTGGCAGGGCTATGCTGCATTTCTTTGACCCCGGACGGCTAGAGAATATAAGAATGCTTAAAGGTCTGAAGAAGCGAACAGCGGAAACTAGGAAGGACGATTTTATTGAATTCATTGAAAAACGCGACTACACATATTCGTTTAAAATCATTTTCCTGCTGAGCTTTCTGAAAGTAAGAAATGACCGCGGAGAGGCAGAACTGCCTGAGCTGCTTGAGCTCTATAGGGCATTTTATAGCAATATGTTTTCAAAGTACCGCATTAACGAGAAAAAAAACAGCCCCTATAACCGCCCTGACTATCTATCAGATAGTGCAAAAATGCAGCAGAGTCTCCTGCGAAACCCATTTGAGAAATTTGATAGAAAGCGGTTTTTCTACCACTGTAAAGACTTGAATTATATTGCCATGGATACAGTCCTTAACAACCAGCTTTCTGAAAGCGACTATAGAAAAATTCGCACTCAGATGGTGCAGGATCTGACGGATTACTATGCCAAACAGGACATTCCCATTACAGAAAAAGATTACACATTTCTGCTTGATAAAGCAGATGTCCAATCGAACCACTCAGAAATTGTCTTTCTGGATTTTCCAACCGCAGAGGAAAAATTCAGGACAGCCCTGCCTTATTATCCACTTTCAATTGCAGCAGGAGAACTACTTAATTCTGGAACTCCTCCAGTGCCAGATACCTGGATTAATATGGAAGGGTTGACACAGCGAAAGAGCTTTGATGACTCAATGTTTATAGCCAAGATTCAGGGCAAATCCATGGAACCAACAGTCGGGGATGGAAGCTACTGCCTCTTTACCCGCAACGTGCTCGGCTCAAGAATTGGCAAAATCGTACTTGCTCAGAAGATTGGGTTAGAGGATGTTGATACAGGAGCAAGCTTCACCCTGAAGCGTTATCACAGTACAAAAGTCGTTGATGAGGAAAGCGGATGGAGACATGAGCGCATCGTGCTTAAGGCAGAGAATCCTGATTATGACGATATAGAAATCACGGCAGGCGAAGCCGATGATTTTTCAGTTATCGCTTTTCTAGTTGAAGTATTAAACCATGAATCATCTTTCTGAAAACATGTGCTTTTACAAAACCTCAGATGAAGCCCTTTGCGTTGGAACCACATGCCCAAGGATTGCGCCCCGAAATAAAATCCCCCCCAATTGTTCTTCCCATTGCTTCCTTCCCAATCGACGCCCTATTCTCCGTTTACGATTCCTGTTTCTGTTATATTAATTAATAAATCACGCTTGCGTAAGAACTAATTGAGGAAGTATTCCATAAACAAAAAACCGTTGCTAAAACCGTCACAGCAAAAAAAAGAAAAAAGGATGCCTCAAAAGAAGGTTCGTTACATATTAGGCCTTTCCGGTGGTAAGGATAGTGCTGTATTAGCGTTATATTTGCGCGATAGGATTCCAGATATTGAATACTTTTTTTGCGATACTGGTTGTGAGCTTCTTGAAACATATGAGTTCATTAATAAACTGGAGGCCCGTCTGCATAAGACAATAAAGATATTAAAATCCAGATTTAGGGTCCGCGAAAAAATAACTTTACAATGTTAAGAAGAACTGTCACAGAAGAGTAGAAGCATATTTATAGCCTGTAAAGCCGGAGATGCTTTAAAGGCAAGGACAGTAGAAGTATTTTTGAAGTAGACAAAACAGCCGTATCGTGTTACAATTCCACTTATCAACGCATAGGAGGTGGAATTGTAACATGGTGAAAGCACAAACTTACTCAACAACAAAGGTAAAAAGGCATCTTGAACAATATAAAATCGCTACGATAGAGGACTTAAAGAAGGTATTGGGTACAGACGTTCGGATGACAGTGTATAGAAAGTTAAGAGAATTGCCTTTTAGGACGAGTTATTCTCACAGAGGAAAATATTATGCGCTTCAAAAGACAATCCACTTTGACGACATCGGCTTGTGGTCTTGTAAATCCGTTTGGTTCTCATTTTATGGGACATTGCTGGAAACGGCAAAGGCATTTGTAACTAAATCAGAGATGGGATACTCGGTTATCGAGCTTGAGGAGATTCTTCATGTCTCAGTTAAAGAATCACTTATCAATCTTTTCAGGAGAAAGAGT
>BDSY01000106.1 GCA_002897895.1 bacterium BMS3Abin06 | reverse complement strand
ATTAAATGAGTTCAATCGAGGCTGGTGGAACTACTTCGGAATTACCGAATCATTCAACCGTGTGGTTCCATTGCAACACTGGATTAGACGCCGACTTCGAGCGGTGATCTGGAAGCATTGGAAGAACCGTCGAACCCGTGTAGGAGAGCTTCTGAAGCGAGGGGTTTTCCGGGATCATGCTGTTATGACAGGGTGTGCCAGAAAAGGCCCTTGGCGGATGAGCAAGGTCAAATGGGTTCAAATCGCCCTGCCGGATAAATATTTTAAATCACTTGGCCTTATGTTCCCCTGGCTCTGATCCTGCCTGATCAGCCGAATCGCGCAGTACGGATCCGTATGCTGCGTGGTGTGGGAGGGACGCCCTGCGAGGGGCGTCCCTATCCCGATATCAATTTTTTTATTCTTTTTTGTCTTAATCATTCCCCCGACTTTAGCCAGTAAATCAGATGATTAAAATCCACCATGAGCGACTATCAAACCCGTTTCTTCAAGTTTTATTAATAAATCTCTTCTTTCTTTTGCCAATATTTTTAATCTTCTTTTCTTGTGTGGCTTTACCAGTGCAACTTCTAATACTGTAACCGCAAGCTCTGCTATTTTTGAATCGTCGGAATCAACCAATTTTTTAAGACGTGATATATTTTTCTGAGAAATATTCGATTGCCTCAAATAATTAAATATTTCTTCCTCTTGTTCAATTGACTCTTTTTCTTCCTTTGGCATCTTAGCGCAATCTTTACAAATATGATTCCTATGCCCTTTCCTGGTAAACTTTTCATTTGGTCTTGATCGACCACAGATTCTACAGTAATGCCCCATTATTTTCCTTTGTTCATAAGTAAATCAGACAATTTGTTTTGGCACAGCACGATAATCAGAAAACCATCAAGCACAATGCCGTATTTTCTGTTTTCTAAAATAAATTCTTATCATTTATTCTGCTGCATCTCAATTATTCTCATTGTGGCTTCTTCCAATCTCATGTCGTATAAATCAAGTGCATCATCATCGTTTATACTAATATCAAAAGTTTTTTCAATATCATCAAAAGGTTCTGTCCCTTCAATTTCATCAGGTGGATCAGCTGTAGACCACATCAAGCACATTTGCTTAGAATCATAAGAATTTTCTTTGTAATTACGTCGATGCTTATTGTAAATTCTGTACAAAATATCGTATGTTTTTTTATATGCTGTCATAATTTTGATAACAGTATATTATTTTGAAACGGCTATTACCCATTACTAAAGCGTCCATATAGTTCAGTAATTAATGTTGCAGTATAGTTTTTATAATGATTCTTAATTCAGATTGCTTTCTGTTTGATCGGCAGCATCCCCTTTTTATTTTGCCCACAGTGAGGAGTTTTTCACTTACAGGATTATAAAACAGGATATTTTAAAAATCAATAAAAATCTGTTATGATACGAGCGCTTTATTCTGAAATATCGGGCGCTGTCAGAAGAAGAATTTTCTCTGCAAACTCATATAAAACTTGATAGAAATTTCCCGGCTGAAATGATCCTTACACCCTTATTGACTTTATCCACTTTATCCGTTTTCACCACCTGATATATATAGGGAATCGACAGCCTTTCCCTGAAGTAAATGAGATGGGGGGAGAGGCTTGCGTCGTTGAGCTTTGCCTCAACGGCAAACCAGGGCTTGCCGTTAATGGTCACAAGAAAGTCAACCTCGCGTTTGTCAACGTCCCTCAGAAAATACAGTTCTGCCTTGTATCCCTCATAATCAACTATAAAATGCACAAATTTGAGCAGATGGGAAGCGATAAGGTTCTCAAAACGGGCCGCCTCATCCTCTATTTCAGACCAGTCCCATAAATACAGCTTTGGCTCTTTTTTGAGAGAGCGTATTTTTTTTGCAGAGTATGGATAGATCCTGAAACAATAGTAAAAGGACTCAAGAATATCCATCCAGTGAGAGACAGCACGGAAACTCACCTCAAGGTCTTCCCTTATGGCATTGAGGGACAGCAAAGAACCGACCTTTGACGGCAGAATATCGCTCAGGAGCTTCATGTTCCCGATGTCCCGTATTACCTTAACATCCATAATGTCCTCCCGGAACATACGTTCTATCTTCTCATTGTGCCAGCGCCTGAGCTGCCTTTTGCTCTGCTTGATGAAAGGTTCGGGGAAGCCGCCGAAAACATCCAGTGCCTCTAATGAATCCTGATAAAAACCCTCTCCTATCGGCAATTCATACTGAACGGATGCCCTGCAGGCAAGACCTTCTATTTCGGCTATGGTAAACGGATGAAGCCGGTAATAATGATATCTTCCCTGCAGCGAATCGCCGCCCCTTCGATAGAGATCAAGCCGCGCACTGCCGGTAACAAGGAACTTATAGATATGTTTAAGCTTGTCATATTCACCCTTAATAAGCCCCTTCCATTGCCGGTACTTATGGATCTCATCAAAGATGAGCAGTTCTGCATCTCCCGGCCAGACAGAAGCGGTAATGGCTTTCCTGTCAGTCCGGTTGTCCCAGTTGAAATATGCATGGCTTTTGAAATGAGATGCCACGAGATTTTGGCAGAGCGTTGTTTTCCCAACCTGGCGCGGACCGCCGACAAATGCCATCTTGTCCTTCAGGTCTTCTATGATAAACGATGTCAGATACCTGTTTTTAAGCATAAGCCAATTATACAATAAATTTGCCTGAAAGCAAATAAATCAGCTAATATTTTTGCTTTTAAAACAAATTGAAAGAGCCAATTATTAAAATTGTAATTTAATATTTGAAGCTCCTGCAATATTTATTGCCTTATTGCTGCCAAAGCTTTAATATAGACCGTTCCGATTTTTTTCTCCGGCAAACCCTGCCGGACACAGGAAAATTTCATTCCGGAGTGAAAATGTTACGCCCACTGTCTCAGGGGTAAGTGTCTGAAAGGAAATATAAATATCAATGGATATATACAGAGCAATAGCGCGTCTTAATCCCAGGCAGAAGGAGGCGGTCATGCATGCCGATGGCCCGCTTCTCATTCTCGCAGGAGCCGGTTCGGGAAAGACGAGGGTGATAACCACGAGGACCGCATACCTGATACACACCGGCGTCAAAGCCGGTTCCGTTCTGGCGGTCACCTTTACCAACAAGGCCGCAAGGGAGATGAAGAAAAGGGTAAAGTCCATGCTGAAGGGCACAAAGGGGACGCCCGTTATCTCTACATTTCATTCCCTCTGCCTCAGGATCCTTCGGCGCGAGATCGAACCCCTCGGTTACAGAAAAGACTTTACCATCTACAACACCTCGGAGCAGGTTTCACTCCTCAGGAACATCCTCTCGGATATTAAGTTCTACGACAAGAGCTTCAAGGCCGAGTCCATCCTGGAGAGGATCAGCAGGACAAAAAATGATTTCGCCCCGCCGGATGCCGCTGACGCCGATGACCCTGTAGAAGAGGCCTCTGCGCTCATTTATCCCCGCTATCATGAGGCGCTGAAGTCAATGAACGTCCTTGACTTTGATGACCTCCTCCTGCTTACGCTGAGGCTTTTCAGGGAGCATCCCGGTGTCCTCGGAAAGTACAGGGAACGGTTCAGGTATATAATGGTTGATGAGTATCAGGATACGAACCGTATTCAGTATGATTTTGTCAAACTTCTTGCAGGAGAGACAAGGAACCTCTGCGTAGTCGGGGACGATGACCAGTCCATATACGGCTGGAGGGGCGCTGATCTCGGCAACATCCTCGATTTTGAAAAGGATTTCCCCGGCGCTGTGACAGTGAGGCTTGAACAGAACTACCGCTCCTTTGACCATATCCTCAAGGCGGCAAACGGGGTGATAAAAAACAACAAAAAGAGAATGGAGAAATCCCTCTGGACAGAAAAGGGCGCCGGCCCGAAGGTCAATATATTCAAGGCTGTTGACACGGAAGATGAAGCGGAATGGGTTGCCGACAGGATATCGATGATAAGTGACGAAAAGAATATTCCCTGCGAGGGGATTGCCGTTATCTACAGGGCGAACATATTTTCAAGGCCCTTTGAAGAGGCCCTGAGGAGCAGGAGAATCCCCTATACCGTAGTGGGCGGAACAAGCTATTTTGAACGCAAGGAGATCAAGGACCTCGCAGCCTGGCTCAAGATCATAGCAAATCCCTCCGACGACCTGAGCCTCATGAGGGCGGTTAATGCGCCGAAGAGAGGTCTTGGACCTTCAGCCATAGGCAGGTTTTCGGATTTCGCGCGCTCCGGCTCAGTGGGTCTTTTAGATGCCTTTGGAAAAGCAGATGAAATTGAGGGCCTTGGCCAGAGGGCGGCAGCGTCGGCTGAAACCCTTTTCGGCCTTATCCGCCGTTACCGGGATATGTTCGGCAATGGCAAAGAGATGGGCAAGACCCTCAAGGCCCTCATCAAGGAAATCGATTACAGGGATTATATAATCAGGCTCTATAAGACCCCCGATGCTGCATACAGGAGGATAGAAATCATCGACGGGTTTGTCGATTCCATAACCCACTACGAATCAATGGAGGATTCTCCTTCCCTTCAGGGGTTCCTTGAGACAATGGCCCTGACCGACCTGATTGAGGATAAGAAAGAAAAAGAGGGGCAAGGCGTAACCCTGATATCCTTTCACTCATCAAAGGGCCTGGAATTCCCCGTGGTATTTATCGCAGGGACGGAAGAGGAGATACTTCCGCACAGGAAATCAGTGGAGAGTGATGGAGGGCTCGAGGAGGAAAGAAGGCTCTTCTATGTGGGAATTACAAGGGCGATGAAAGAGCTGTTCATTACATACACAGACCACAGAAGGAAGTACGGAAAGGAGACGCCTTCCATTCCCTCCAGGTTTCTGGAGGAGATCCCGGAGGAGGTGACCAGGGTGATTGACAGGTTCGAGAAAATGGACCCTGAACAGGAGAGCGCCTACGTGAAAAAATTATACGAGAACTTCATGGCGAAATTCGGAGACTGACTGGGAAGAATTCGTTCAACAGGCTCTTAACAGTTATGGAAACACCTGTTTTTTTTATTTGAGGATTGTTTTTGATAGGAATCTATCCAGCTCCCTACTTTTTCCGTGCTGAAATAACCTAAATCAGCAATAAAGTTTTTTGCATCTGAAGAGGATACTATATCTTCAATTTCACGATTATGAAATCTGATGACGATTTGATAACTCCTGTCCTCAGGTACGGAAATAGAGAACTTCCCTTTTTTATCCGTCTTCCCGACTCCTAAAATGGTGTTGTGATTGTTTTTTATAATAACTTCGGCATCCCTTGCAGCAAAGAGATTTGTTTTGGCGCTTCTTTGATATAACGTTTCTTCGATAAAATAATAACCATGTTTTTTCATGTAAGTCGATCTGAAATTGCATTTAAAGTAAGCTGAACCGCTTACCGTTATATCAGAAGCAATAGCTGCTGTATTTATAGAAAGAAGTACTATTAAGCTGACAACCCAGACATATAATGAGATTTTTTTCATAAATCACCCCGATATACCTTTTTTTATTTTAGGAATTTCATATATACCACCGCTCTTTTTTGAGAATAACAAGCTCATTTATTTAAAATAACGGATTTCCATTTATAAATCTTTAAAAAAAGCCTGCTTTATTATAAAAATTTTTCTATAAAAATCGGGGGAGGTCGCCAACCCCTGCACTGCCGGTAATTCCCCTCTTGATTATTTAAAATATCAGTATATTAATTGAACACATTCCGTATGGTATCTGTTATGATGAGAATTACTGTCTTTCATACCCGCACCCTGTAAGTTGTTACAGGGTTTGTCATAATATATGGACATTAATAGTTTAGTGATACAAATACACATTTTATAAGGAGTGATATGAAAAATATACAGGATATTATGGAACAGATAAATAATCTTCAAAAAAGATTATCTTTGGAAATTCAGAAAAAAGAAGAGGAATTCTTCTATAAAATTCATGGGAAAAAGGTCGAATTTGAAGAAGCGACCAAACGATACCATGAAACGCTTGTTACCCGGATTTATACTTATATATTCAATGCTGCATGGTTAAATATACTAACGGCTCCGGTGATCTGGTTTTGCCTTGTCCCGGCAATTTTTCTGGATTTGGTGGCCGCAGTTTATCAGGCCATATGTTTTCCGGTGTACAAAATCCCCAAAGTGAAACGAAACGATTATATAGTGATAGATCGTCATGCTCTTAACTATCTGAATGCAATAGAAAAGTTAAATTGCGTATATTGCGGGTACTTCAATGGCCTGATCGCATATGTTCAGGAAATAGCTGCCAGAACCGAACAATACTGGTGTCCAATCAAGCATGCCAGGAGAATCGGTACTATTCATAGCCGCTATCAAAAATTTTTTGAGTATGGTGACGGCAATGAGTACAGGAATAAAATTGAAAAAATTAGAGAAGATTTTGAAGATTTAAAATAAATCCTGATAAAAAGGGGAATAGCAGAATGGCCGGGCTCCACTTAGCTGGATTGGGATTGAAACATAATGGATTATTTTATTTCTACGGCTACTGATCAGGAGATCAGGAAAGAAAAACAGAAGGCGCGGGATCTTCGGAAGGCACAGTGGTGGAAGCGGAAATGCGCTGAAGGAAGGTGTTATTACTGCGGGAGGGGAGTGTTGCCCGGGGAGCTGACCATGGACCATATTGTGCCCATCGTACGGGGAGGGAAATCAACAAAGAATAATGTTGTCCCGGCCTGTAAGGAGTGCAATAATAAAAAGAAACATGCCCTCCCCATTGAATGGGAGGAATACCTGGAACGGTTGAAGAAAAAAGATGATATCGATAGTTGATATTCAAAAGAATATTCTGTTATACTCCGTACCGAGGATGCTGATACTGATATTAAAAGCCTGCCTTTTAAGTTCAGCCATGTCCCCTAAACATGTCAGCATCCTCTTTTAATTTGTTGTCCGTGCGTATATCAACATCTGCCTGGTGGGTTAAAAATCCTGACGAACTACGCAACCTGAAGGTTGTGCCTATATCGCTCAATTTAGATGGAATCTAATGGGGCAACCATTCCAGGTTAAGATAGTTTTTTCATGATGCAATTTTTGTATTGCATTTATATCCATTTTATTGTTAGAATAGTAAAGTCATAAAGAAGATTCCCTGACATCTCTATCATCCTCAGCCAATACAGCGAAACTGAATACAAAACTTGTAGTAATTCTAATAAAGAGAGCGTAAAAGTTTCCTTACAATATCCGTACAATAATTGTAAGAAAGGGGGTAGAAGTCTCTGAAAACGCATTAAATATTTTTTTCTGTACCCGGGCAGTCAACAGGCAATCCGGAACTCTCAATGTGAACTTCTCGTCTTTTCCCGGATATAACATGTTGTAAACAAAAGTATTCCTGGTTAAATTCAGAATAAGGGAAGAGACGTCTACTTCATACTCGAACAGCTTGGTACTGGCAGATACTTATATTTCAAATATTTCAAAATAAAATAAGGAGGGCATGATAATGAAAAAAAATAAGGGAAGTTATTCGTATCTTTTCCTGATTGCGCTTGTTTTCAGCGCAGCAGCCGGTCTTGTTTTCCCGGTTAATATTGCAGTGGCCGGGAATATCAGCAGTGCAGATACTGTCAGCATGATTGACAGTCTTTTATCCGCTGAGCATATTGAAGGTGAACTCATTGTTAAATTCAGGAATGATATAGCCATGGATTCCGCTCTGCTTGCAGATGTCTCAGAGCAAGTCCATTCTCGAATAGGCTCGGTTATTGAGAAGGAATTCGGGAAATTAAAAGGGCTGCAACAGGTGAAGGTTCCGGGGAATGTTTCCCTGAGGCAGGCACTGAAATATTATCTTGCGAACCCCCAGGTGGAGTATGTGGAACCGAACTATATAGTGCATGCCGATCTGCTCCCCAATGACACTTCTTTTAGTCAATTATGGGGGCTTAATAACACCGGGCAGACAGGCGGGACCAATGATGCCGACATAGATGCGCCGGAGGCCTGGGATCTGACAACCGGGTCGGGCAGTGTTGTTATAGCCGTTGTTGACACGGGAGTTGATTATAACCATACTGATCTGAATTCCAACATCTGGACCAATACCGGGGAAACGAATTGCTCGGACGGCATTGACAATGACGCCAACGGTTATGTTGATGACTGCCGTGGATGGGACTTTGCCAATAATGACAATAATCCGATGGATGATAACAACCACGGCACCCATGTATCCGGCACAATAGCGGCAGAGGGAAATAATGCCAATGGAGTCACAGGTGTCAACTGGACGGCCTCTATCATGCCTTTGAAATTTCTGGATGCAAATGGTTCAGGATCAACAGCTAACGCCATTTCAGCAATACTCTATGCAAATGCCAATGGAGCTGATGTGATAAGCAATAGCTGGGGCGGTGGAGGATACAGCCAGGCGCTTAAGGATGCCATTGACGCCTCTCCTGCAGTAGTAGTATGCGCGGCGGGCAATGACGGCACTAACAATGATAGCATAGCTCATTATCCATCAAACTATACAAGCGTAAATCTTATATCAGTGGCGGCAACTACGGATACGGACGGACTGGCATCCTTTTCAAATTATGGTGTTACCTCGGTTGATATCGGAGCGCCCGGTGTAAGTATTTACAGCACAGTACGGAATAATGGTTATGCTTCTTACAGCGGAACATCCATGGCAACCCCCCATGTATCAGGAGTAGCAGGCCTGGTAAAGGCGTTAAACCCCGCATTCAGCAATCTTGAGATAAGAAGCAGAGTTCTGAATACCGCTGATCCCATAAATTCACTCTCAGGCAAAGTCGCCACCGGTGGAAGATTAAATGCCTACAATGCATTAACCGGAGTGGTCACCGCCCCCGACATCTCAGCCACACCTCCAAACAAGGACTTCGGTACCGCAACTGTTGGAAGCGTGTCTGCGGTTCAGGTATTTACAATATCCAACGACGGCACATCAGACCTTGTGATAGGCAACAATATATATTTAACAGCGCCGAACCCTTACCAGTTCAGCCTGCAAAATGACACCTGCGCAGGTGCGACGCTGATACCGGGAGCAAGCTGCACAATGGAGGCGCAGTACGTGCCTACAAAGACGGGCACAATGTACTCGGATATAGCCATTGGAAGCAATGACCCTGATACACCAAAGCTTTATATAGCCTTAACCGGAACAGGCGTTCAGGTGCAGGATCCTGACATCTCAGTGACGCCTTCAAGTGTGGACTTCGGGTATGTTACTGTCGGCAACTCATCAGATCAGATAGTAACTGTAGAGAACGTTGGAGTGAATGATCTGATAATCGGCTCAGTCACATTACCTTTGTCTCCTTTCAGCATAACAGCAGATAATTGTTCCGGCCTGACCCTTGTCTCCTCGGCAACATGCACCATCACATACAGATTTTCACCCGCATCAGAAGCAACCTTTGTTTCCAGTTCCAATATTCCATCGAATGACCCTGACACACCTGATTTTACAGTATCATTAACAGGGGTAGGTATAACAGTTGTTGAGCCTGATATCTCAGCCTCACCGGCAAACAGGGACTTCGGCACCGTAGATGTAGGAAGCGTGTCTGCGGTTCAGGTATTTACGATATCCAACACTGGCGCATTAGACCTCGTGTTACGCAAGGTATATTTAACAGGCCCGAACCCTTACCAGTTCAGCCTGCAAAATGACACCTGCGCAGGTGCGACACTGATACCGGGAGCAAGCTGCACAATGGAGGCGCAGTACGTACCTACAAAGGCCGGCACAATGTATGCAGATATAGCCATTGGAAGCAATGACCCTGATACACCAAAGCTTTATATAGCCTTAACCGGAACAGGCGTTCAGGTGCAGGGCCCTGATATCTCAGCCACACCGGTAAGCAAGGACTTCGGCATCGTAGCTGTAGGAAGCGTGTCTGTGGTTCAGGTATTTACGATATCCAACACCGGCGCATCGAACCTTGTTATAGGCGGTGTATATTTAACAGGCCCGAACCCTTACCAGTTCAGCCTGCAAAATGACACCTGCGGAGGTACGACGCTGATACCGGGAGCAAGCTGCACAATGGAGGCGCAGTACGTACCTACAAAGACGGGTTTAATGTACGCGAAAATCGGCATAGACAGCAACGATCCGGATACGCCGCATCTGTATGTAGATTTAAACGGCACAGGGCAGTAATACTATGCTGCGGTATTTACCGATCTTCATGATTGCAGAGTAAAATTTCCTGCCCCGCTACCGTATTGCGGGGCAGGAATACTTTCTTCGACTTCCAGGCGTCTCCCCGGTAATTCGCTTTTGGCCCTGAAAGTTATCGGCATTTGACTTTTCAGAATAAAAGATGCCATTATTGATACGAAGTTTTAGGAGTTTTTGTCATAAGTAAGGCCGCAAAGACTTTATACTTTGTGGTCTTTTTTTATTAAGTGCTGGATTCCATGGGAATTTGGTCTATTAAGTAAGGAGGGAAATTAGTATGGCAAACGGAACTGTAAAATGGTTCAATGAGTCCAAGGGGTTCGGTTTCATAACCCAGGATGATGGTGGCGCCGATGTTTTTGCACACTATTCAGAGATTCAGGGAGAGGGTTTTAAAAACCTGGCCGAAGGCGATGCTGTGAGCTTTGATATCGTTGAAGGCGATAAGGGTCCGAAGGCAACAAATATTGTAAAGCTGTAAACCCGGAAGCAGGCCCCGTCAACCGGGGCCTGCTTTTTCAATAGGTCACTGAATCATCTTCCTTCTCAATCTTTGAACACTCTTCAATAATTTGCCGTTGAATTTCGGCTATAATAAATATTTTTCAGAAAAGTTAATCAATGAGGGGAGGCAACTATGGCAAGGCGTTCAGGCATGTACAGCAGCAATAAGCGGAAAAAAGAACTGAAGCGACAAAAAAAACAGGAAGAGAAAAGACTGAAACGACAAAAGAGTGTTACGGATAGTTCTCAAGACGCCGAAGGAGCGGACTCGATGAATACTGAACCGGGATCCTCTGGAGACACGCCTGGAGTAACGGATAAATAGCGGATAAGAATCAAAGGTTTTTTCCCTTTGGCCGAAATAACAGAGATAGGCATTTTCATGCTTTTGCAAGAAGTTATAAATAACAATATTAAATTTTAAAAGGTAAAAATATAATGATTAATAATTACTCGGCAGGTGGAGATATTGAGGCATGGTGTACAAAATGTAAACTGGAATTAGGTCATACAATTATTGCCATGGTTGATGATTTCCCTAAAAGAGTTAAATGTAATACCTGTAATGGACAACACAACTATCGTGCCAAACCATCTGAAAAAAACCGCACAAAATCAAAAAGCTCTTCCCGGAAAACAAAATCTCAAAAAACAAATTACAATGAGTATATATCCCGGTTAACAGGCGCTGATCTTTCTAATGCCAAAAAATATAGTATAAAAGGGAATTTTGAACAGGATGAGATAATAGACCACTCTAAATTCGGAATCGGGATAGTTTTATCCATAATTCAAATTAATAAAATAAAAATCCTCTTTGAAGATGGCCCTAAGCTGCTCATTCAGAATAATGAATCCGGCATACCCGTTTAAAGAATTCTTGTCAAACAGAAATGGCAAAAATATTAATCCCTTCCATGTCATCGGCTATAGGGGATTTTGAGGAACTTCCACTCTGAAGAATAATTAAGAGGAGAACAATGTATGAATGGAACTAAACGTTCCGATATAAGTCCGGGATTACGTGTTTCAATCGTATTGAAAAAGGACCAGCGGACCGGGAAACTGACAGAAGGAACTGTAAAAGATATTTTAACCAATTCACCTGCGCATCCACATGGGATTAAGGTTCGTCTGGAAAGTGGAGAAGTGGGCCGTGTAAAGGAGATATGAAATGAAAAGATTTTTGGTATTATTTGTATTAACCATAACATTGCTGCTGATAGTTTCCCTCGTTGCCATATATGCGGGTTCACAAAACCCGGTCGCTCAACAGGGCATGTCTTCTCTCTCCGGCAAGGTCGTGGAGACGATGAATAGCAGTGGTTACACGTATGTCAACATCGAGAAAGACGGTAAAAAAACCTGGGTGGCTGTTCCCCAAATGAAGGTATCGGTCGGGCAGGATATATCCTTTCAGCCCGGCATGGCCATGAGCAATTTTACGAGCAAAACCCTTAAGCGGACATTCGAAAGTATAGTATTTTCAAGTGGGGCTACAGGTCAGCACGAAACAGAATCTGTCAGTAAACCTGTGGAGCGCAAGCAGGCAAAAGTTCCCGTAAATATGATAATTAATGTTAAGAAAGCCTCCGGGCCCGATGCATACACAGTAGCCGGGCTTTACGAAAAAAGCAGAGCGCTTGACGGGAAAGACGTTGTTGTCAGAGGTCAGGTTGTTAAATTTTCAGCCAACATCATGGGAAAGAACTGGATACACATACAAGACGGAAGCGGAAGTCCTTCAAAGGGCACCAATGATATTCCGGTTACATCACAGGACATTCTTTCAGAGGGAGACATTGTAACAGTTAAAGGGACACTGTATAAGGATAAGGACTTCGGCGGTGGTTACAAATATGCCGTGATTGTGGAACAGGCAACCGTCAAAAAATAATATCAATAAAAAGATGACGTCGCATCAAATCAGCCTCCCGGTCCCATGCCGGATTTTACTCATGTTGAGATATGATTCCCGGGAAATTATTTACTCTGAATACCTCATGAGAAAAGGAGAAAACCATGGCCTCAAGTGTTGAAGATATAACCATGAATTACGAAGAAGATAATATCCTTATTGTGAAGGAGCTTGATAAAATTGTCCTTTCCAAAGGGGCATGGGCAACGATTATTTTCAGATACCGGCAGTGGAACCGCAAGAATGAAAAATACGGTGAAGACCGCTACTCCATTCGCAGGTATCAGAAAAGGAATGATGTTTACAGCCAGAAATCGAAATTCAATATATCGAGCAAAGATCAGGCAAAAAAGATTATTAACGCCCTGCAGAAGTGGACAGAGGGGACGGATGAAGGAGATAGCGGGAGTTGATTATTTATTTTAAAGCTGAGAACTGACCGCTGAAAGCTGATGGCCGGATTATTACGAGTTAACCTGAATGTTATGAAAATCACCGCAAGTTGAAACCTTATACTGCCTCCCCTGCAGTACATATTGTCCCCTGGGGCAAAATGTCCTGATCATATGCAGGCCAAAATGTCCTGATAACCCCTTCCAAAATCTATCCGCTATTCATTACCTTTTGAAATTCAATGATATTTCACCCTGGCATGCCCTTTGCTTTCCAGCTTGACGAATATTGACTTTTTGAAAAAATTTCTGTAAATAAAAATTAGCGCTCTTTATACAAGGGCGCTGAAGAGGAGAAAATTTTAAAATAAACCAATGAATTACACTGTCAGAAAGGGGGTGTTTGTATTATGAAGATAGCTCAGATTGCTCCTCTTTATGAAAGTGTGCCTCCTAAATTATATGGAGGGACGGAAAGGATAGTTTCATATCTTACCGAAGAGCTTGTGAGGGCAGGGCATGAAGTAGTCCTTTTTGCTTCCGGTGATTCACTGACGGCTGCTGAACTGTCGCCCTTATATGAGAGGGCTTTAAGGTTTGAAGGTCGTTGCATAGACCCGGTGGCCTTGCATTTCCTCTTAATGGAGGAGGTGCTTAAACGCCAGGATGAATTCGATATCATACATTCCCATATAGACAGCATAGGGTTTGTTCTCGGAAGAAGGACCCTGCTGCCTGTTGTAAACACGCTTCACGGAAGGCTTGATCTCTGGGATCACCAGTTTATTTTCAGGGAATACAGTGAAGCCCCTCTTATATCGATTTCAAATGCTCAGAGGAAGCCTTTGCCTTATGCAAACTGGATTGCCACGGTTTATCACGGCCTGCCGAAAGACCTGTATGATTTTAATGAAAAAGGCGGGGACTATCTCCTATATGTCGGGAGAATATCACCGGAGAAAAAAGTGGATTCCGCCATAAATATTGCGCTTAAGGCCGGTATTCCCCTTAAGATTGCGGCAAAGGTGGACAGGGCTGACAGGGAGTATTTTGAAGCTGAAATCCGTCCGCTCCTGGATAACTCGCTTGTAGAGTTTCTGGGAGAGGTCAATGATAAAGAAAAAAACATGCTTCTCGGGTCTGCCCTGGCATTCCTCCATCCTGTAGACTGGCCTGAGCCTTTCGGTGTTGCCATGATCGAGGCAATGGCATGCGGCACGCCGGTAATAGCCAGAAGAAGGGGGTCCATACCAGAGGTGGTTGACCACGGAATAACGGGATTTATATTTGAAAATGATGACGAGGCTGCTTACTGCGTCAGGAATGACCTGTCCGGTTTTTCAAGGAGACGGTGCAGACAGCGGTTTGAGATACGCTTTTCAGCGGAAAGGATGGCAAGGGATTATCTGATGGCGTACAATATACTTATAGCGAAGCGGGCTGGAGCAAAAACCGGTGATTTTGCCGGGATCAGCGCGGATTTGCAGCGCTCTTACAATTAAAATCCGAATTGAGGATTTAATATGCAAGACGCATACAAAAATTCACAAATACTGATGCCTGAAGTCAGCAGAATAAAGGACAAATACTATATCTCTGCTACATCCTCTATCCTTGATCCTTCAATGCTCATAGTCAAGGACGGAGACATCTTCGGGGTCTTCAACCGTTTTGGCGACATCCTGCCGGTTGGAAGAAATGAGCAGGGACTGTATCTCGGCGGGACAAGGTTTCTCTCCCTATGTGAACTCAGGATTAACGGCCTGAGGCCGCTTTTTCTCAGCTCCAATGTTGATGAAGACGACATCCTGCTGACTATCGACCTGACAAACCCCGATCTCTACGCAAAGGGCCGTCTCCTCATAGCAAAGGATTCGCTGCATATCATGCGGTCAAAGATACTGTACGATATGCAGGACCTCGAATATATCAGGATTAAGAATTTCGGGCGGAAGACTGTAAGCATCAGCCTCGATTTTCTCATTGATGCGGATTTCAGGGATATCTTTGAGGTAAGAGGGCTGAAAAGAGAGCGGAACGGAAAACGCTGTCCCATAAGATATGCAGACAATGAGATGGAGCTGTCCTATGAAGGGCTTGACGGGGTCATGAGGAAGACTGAAATCATATCTTCCGTAAAACCGGAGTCGGTCAGGAACAAGACATTTTCATTTCTTATCACGCTGCAGCCGGGCAGTGCAAAGGAGATTTTTTTTACTGTTACA
This sequence comes from bacterium BMS3Abin06, assembly GCA_002897895.1. Lineage (GTDB taxonomy): Bacteria > Nitrospirota > Thermodesulfovibrionia > UBA6902 > UBA6902 > BMS3ABIN06. The sequence continues at coordinate 52,724 of BDSY01000106.1, read as the reverse complement.
TGCAGCATGAATGACAAAGGGAGCAGGAGAACGGATTTTAGAGAGGCGCTGAAGAAGTCGCGTAACAGGTTAAGGGAAAAAAACAAAAGCAGCGCTGTGATAGAAACTTCCAACGAGCAATTCAATGAATCCGTCAAACGTTCGCTTGCGGACATCAACATGATGCTTACAGAAACAGGGGATGGAATTTACCCTTACGGAGGCATCCCCTGGTTCTGTACCCCCTTTGGCAGGGACGGGATCATAACCGCACTGGAAACCATGTGGATAAAACCCGGACTTGCAAAGGGAGTCCTCAGCTACCTTGCAGCAAGGCAGGCAAAGAGCATCGACGCATCAAGGGCAGCCGAGCCCGGCAAGATACTCCACGAAGTGCGCAAAGGTGAACTGGCTGCCCTTGGCGAGATTCCCTTCGGGCTTTATTACGGGAGTGTTGATTCGACTCCGCTCTTTATTATGCTTGCAGGCGCCTACTGGAGAAGGACAGGTGATACAGGCTTTATCCGTAATATCTGGGACAACATCAGGCATGCCCTCAGGTGGATGAAAGATTACGGTGATGTTGACGGCGACGGTTTTCTCGAATATGTTCCTGATATCAGGGGGCTCCGCAACCAGGGATGGAAGGACTCTCATGATTCTGTTTTTCATAATGACGGTTCTCTTGCCGAGGGACCGATTGCCCTCTGCGAGGTTCAGTGCTACCAGTACGCTGCAAAAAAAGAAGCAGCCATACTTGCAAAAGTTATGGGTAAAGAGGGGCTCTCACAGAAGCTTCTGAAAGAGGCGGAAGAGTTGAAGGAGAAATTCAACAATATATTCTGGGATGAGGAAATGGGCACTTATGTACTTGCCCTTGATGGTCTGAAAAAACCATGCAGGGTAGTATCTTCCAATGCCGGGCAGGTCCTTTTCACAGGGATTGCCGAGCCTGATAAGGCCCTGAAAGTGGCGGAGACACTGACATCGGAAGCGGTATTTTCCGGATGGGGAATAAGGACAGTGAGCGAGCATGAGGCACTCTATAACCCGATGTCATACCATAATGGTTCTGTGTGGCCGCACGACAACGCACTTATAGCCTATGGGTTTTCTTCCTGCGGATTAAAGGAACACTTTTTAAAGGTCTTTTCCGGTATTTTCGATGCCTCCCTGTTTATGGAATTTCAGCGTCTTCCCGAGCTGTTCTGTGGTTTTCAGAGGAGAAAAGGCGCTTCTCCCACGCTTTATCCGGTTGCATGCATGCCGCAGACGTGGGCGTCCGGTTCGCTCCTCCTGATGCTTCAGGCATCGCTGGGGCTTGATTTTGAGTCCGACCGGGAAAGGGTAATTTTTAGACAGCCTGTGCTGCCCGAATTTTTAAATCGTGTAGTCCTTAAGAACCTGTCAGTCACGGGCAAAAAGAGCGTTGACCTCTTTATAAGGCGTTATGGTGAGGATGTAACTGTAGAGGTGCTGAAGAAACCGGAAGGTGTCAGCGTAATGGTGATAAAATAAAACAGTTCACCGCTTCAGAATTTCCGCTAAATCTCAAAAGAATTCCACTGTAGGACATATTATCCCCTGGGGCAATATGTCCTAATCATATGCAGGCCAGAATGTCCTGATCACCTCTGCTGAAATTTATCTGCTATTTATAACTCATTGAAATTGAACGATGTTTTACACTGGCATACCCTTTGCAAATTAACTTCAACGAAATAAGAAAAAACGTAATAGTTAACCCCACCCTGTGAAGGGGGGTACTGAACTTATTACGAATAAATAATAAAAAAACGGAGGTAAGGAAAATGGCAAAGGCAATAGGCATAGACCTTGGTACTACAAATTCGGTTGTTTCTGTTTTCCAGAACAATGAACAGATTATTGTCCCCAATCAGGAGGGTGAGAGGACAACCCCGTCTGTTGTAGCTTTTACCGACAAGGGAGAAAGGCTTGTCGGCCAGATGGCCAAGAGGCAGGCTGTTACAAATCCTGAAAACACGATCTTTTCGATAAAAAGGTTGATGGGCAGAAAGTACAAATCAAAAGAGGTGCAGGACGCTATAAAGAAACTCCCCTACAAAATCGTCGAGGCGCCGAACGGAGACGCGCATGTGGAGATAAGGGGGAAGAGATACTCTCCGCCCGAGATATCCGCCATGATACTGCAAAAACTGAAACAGGCTGCCGAAGACTATCTTGGGGAACCTGTGACTGAGGCGGTAATAACTGTCCCGGCATATTTTGACGACAGTCAAAGGCAGGCAACAAAGGATGCAGGCAAGATAGCGGGCCTGAATGTCCTGAGGATTATAAACGAACCGACCGCAGCCTCTCTTGCTTACGGCGTGGATAAGAAAAAAGACGAGAAAGTCGCTGTTTATGACCTTGGAGGCGGAACCTTCGATATATCCATACTTGAGATAGGAGAAGGAGTAACTGAGGTAAAATCCACGAACGGCAATACCTTTCTGGGAGGGGATGACTTTGACCTCAGGATTATGGACTGGATAATCGAGGAATTTAAAAAAGAACAGGGCATTGACCTCAGACAGGATAAAATGGCCCTCCAGAGACTGAAAGAAACCGCTGAAAAGGCGAAGATAGAATTATCTACGGCCCAGGAAACAGAGATCAATCTTCCGTTTATAACCGCTGATGCATCGGGCCCCAAACATCTGGTTAAAAAACTTTCACGGGCCAAACTTGAGCAGTTGATCAGTGATCTCTTGAAACTCTCTGTAGAGCCGTGCAAGCTGGCGCTTAAGGATGCAGGTCTTTCCGCATCGGATATTGATGAGGTATTGCTTGTAGGCGGACAGACGAGGACCCCGAAGGTTTACCGGACAGTACAGGATTTTTTCAATAAAGAACCGAACAAAAGCGTTAACCCCGATGAAGTTGTAGCAGCAGGCGCAGCCATACAGGCAGCCGTACTCAAAGGGGATATGAAGGATGTACTGCTCCTTGATGTCACGCCTCTCTCTTTCGGGATAGAGACCCTTGGCGGAGTATTCACAAAACTCATAGAGAGAAACACGACCATTCCGGCAAAGAAGAGCCAGATATTCTCGACAGCGACTGATAATCAGCCTTCAGTGACTGTGAGGGTATTCCAGGGTGAAAGGGAGATGGCGGCGGACAATAAACTCCTTGGCAATTTTGAGCTCGTCGGGATTCCCCCGGCTCCAAGGGGTGTGCCTCAGATAGAGGTTACGTTCGACATTGATGCCAACGGTATCCTTCATGTATCTGCCAAAGACCTCGGAACCGGGAAAGAACAGTCCATAAGAATTACTGCATCAAGCGGACTGTCTGAAGACGAAATCAACAGGATGGTAAAGGATGCCGAGCTGCATGCTGAGGAAGACAGGAAAAAGAAGCAGCTTATTGAGGCAAAAAATGAAGCAGACACACTTGTTTATTCCGTTGAAAAAACATTGAAGGAACACGGAGACAAAATCTCCGAAGCAGAGAAAAAGGATATTGAAGACGCCCTGGAGAGATGCAGAAATGCAAAGGATACGTCTGATAACCCTGATGAAATAAAATCCGCAATTGCGGCGCTGACTGCAGCATCCCATAAACTTGCAGAGCATATGTATAAAGAGACTGCGTCACAGGAGGGTGCGGCATCCCCGGAGGGCCGGCAGCAGGAGAAGGGCGCAAAAACCGCGGGAGAGGAAGATGTGGTTGATGCGGAATTTGAGGATGTAGCCTGACAGAGGATTATCCGGGGAGGCAAAGATTTATTTGCCTCCCCAAAGCGGATTTCAGGGATAAAACAAATACTGAGATCTAAAAATGGAGGACTGCAAACATTGACTTCCGGTGTATATTTGATAGAATTCAGATAATGCCGGACTGAGTGATAAACCTTGTTAAATAGTCCGGAAAGGAGGATATTATGAGCGGGGCATCGAAAAAGGCTTATATAGAAAAACTGGAGGCAAAACTTAGGGAATGGTCTGTTGATATTGACAAATTGAAGGAAAAGGCTGGAAATTCAGAGGCGAAGATCAGGGAAGAATTCCATAAAAGGATCGAGGACCTGCAAATCAAAAGGGAAGATATCAAGAAAAGGCTCCGGAAACTGAAGGAAGCAAGCGGGGAAACCTGGAAAGATCTCAGGTCCGGGACAGAGGATCTATGGCAGGATATGAAAGCCGCTATCGAAAAAGTAAAATCGAAATTCAAATAAAAAGAGTTGTCTTAGGCTTTCCCGGTTGCAGCAAGGCCGCAATGCATCACTTTGCCCATGGGCTACAGGAAAGTTATTTCTCTGGTTGCGGAAGTTATGACAAAAATCTGTTTGTTGTTGCATCGCAAGTCGGCAGGTGTTATTAAGACAGCGTTATTCCCGGAAATGTGGTAAGGAGTATACCCTACCATTACTTCCCCGTCGAGAAACTCGACTCTGACCTTATTGCCTCCCCAGAGAATAGGGTCCTTGTATGAGCACTTATAGTTTTTATTGCCGCTTAGACTTTTAACATGGAACACTGCTTTCAACCTTTCCATATCGACTGTCACTACTTCGCCGCTTAAGAGTTTCAAATGGAAGGATGTTTTATCAAGAGAAAAGTCACTGCTTCTTCCTTTCATTAATGATTTGTCTTTGAATCTTATTACCATCCTGTTTATTGTCATTGCTCCCCCCTGCGTTTTTATCTCTTAAATGAACTCTATTATTTACTATCATATTCGAATAAAAATGTGATTAAGCTCACAAACAGTTCAGACTGAATTATTGGAGCAACTTTTAAAAATTGCTATTTTTTATTTTCGTCATGCCCGAAGTTTTTAATCGGGCATCCAGAACCTATTGAAAAGAATGGATTCCGGTTAAAGACTGCCGGAATGACAGACAGACACATTGAGTTCAGGCATAGACTCTAATTAAAAAAATGCAGGATTCAGGTTTTTTTGCAACCTGAATCCTGCATTTTGTGGCTTTCCGTATAATCCGCCAATGACCGGCAGAAAGGATTAATTTAGTTTATTCCGCCTCCGGTTCTTCCTGCTGTCCGGGCTCCGCTTCTGATTCCTCAGCCGGTTCCCACGGAAGAGGGATGGCTGCGACTATCTCTTCATCCTTCGTTATATTGCTTTCTGCTTTTAACTTTTCAACGTATGCATCAAAAAGCTCCTTCTTTTTCTGCATGATGAGCTGTTTTCTTATTGATTCTTTTGTTTGTTCGAAATTAGCCGGCTTCCCCTTTTTTATATCCATGAGTTTAATAATGTGATAGCCGAAGCGGGTCCTCACAGGATCGCTGATCTCTCCCGGTTTAAGAGCGAGCGCCGCTCTCTCAAATTCCGGCACCATCTTGCCTCTGCCGAAATAACCGAGGTCGCCTCCTTTTTCCGCTGAACCTTTATCTTTGGAGAGGGATTTTGCAAGTGCGGCAAAGCTTTCGCCTTTCTCAATTCTTTCAAGTATATCTTTTGCTTCTTTTTCCGTATCCACAAGGATGTGGCTTGCCCTCACCTGTGTGCCTACTGTGAATTTATCTTTGTTTTCATCGAAGAATGCCTTGACCTCTGCATCGTCTACCCTTGCTTTTTCTTCAACTTCTTTATTGATGATAAGAGACAGAAGCGTCATTTTCTTAAACTCTTCAACCTTTGCAACATAATCCTTATCTTTGTTAAGCCTCATGTTTTTTGCATTCTGATAAATCAGCTCTCTTTTAATAAGTTCATCAAGGAATTTCATTTTGCCTTCTTTATCCGTGAACTGGCTTCTTGCCCATTCCGGCACACGGCTGATCGCCTTGATAAAATCATCTTCCGTAATTACTGCATTGTCAACTTTTGCAATAACAGGGCTGTCTGTCTTTGCATCCCCGGATTGATCGCATCCCAGAAGAAATACGGTTGAAAATGACAATAATAAAATGTAAAACAAAATTTTTTTCATCTGACTCTCTCCTTTAAATTATCTTGAATTTCAGTCTGTTTTATAACATAACGGATGGGATTTTACAACTCAACATCCGTTGTGCCGGCAAAATAATTTTTGCATGTCCGTATTATTATTTTATAATATTAATTATGAGAAAGAGGCTGTATCTGAGGGTAGGTGATAAGGTAAATCACCTTAATTATTCCCGGTGGGGTGTAGGCGAGGTTATTGAAGAAAGGCATTCCCATCTTTCAGGCGGGTTCTGTTTTGTAAGGATTCTGTTTGAAGATGGAAAGGAGAGATCGTTTATCAATGACCTTGAGAGTTCACACTGCTGTTATTATACGGGGGTAAGGATTGTTTAAAGACATTGTTTCAGCCGTTATTGAACAGGGAAGTTGTTTTTCACAAACTCAATCTCTTCTTCCCGGCTTTTGATTTTTCTTTCGAGTCTCGCCTCAAGCAGTGATACTAATATCTTCTTAAAGAGCGGCCCGGGTGTATATCCCATGTTTTTAAGGTCTTTTCCTCTGAGTTCAGGCCTGATTTTTCTTAATTCAGTTAAATACAGGGAGATGGCCTTTTTCTGCTCCTCATCCCCGGCCCTTGCCATCGTGAAGAGGATGGTTGGAAGGTTGAGAGGAAATAGTGTATGGTAGATTTCTTTTTGAGATGCCTTTTGCAGTCCGGTGAGGGCCTTTTCCGACTGTTCAATGGCATCGAGTATTTCCTTCCGTGCAGCAGGCGGGACAAAGAGTCTTTGTAATGCCTCGCTCCTTTCCCGTGGGGTTAACTCATTAAGCAGCGCCATGAGAAAGAGATGTGACTTGTTCAGTTCTTCCTCAAAGAAAAGGAGTTTGAACCAGGCATATGTCTCCTGTATGGCCTTAAATGTCTCTTCAAGTGTCTTTGTGACCGCAAGGCCGTGATGGATGAATTTCAGGAGATCTAATTCAGCCAGCCTTTTGACTGCCTTTAGCGGTTCTGTTTCCGTGAACAGGAGATTAAGCTCATCGTACATTCTGGAGCCGGACAGTTTGTCGAAGAGATTTATGCGTACAGCGGTTTTTATTAAATTTATCGTATGCTTGCTTATCTTGAAACCGAAACGCTCGGAGAATCTTATGGCCCTGAAAGCCCGTGTAGGGTCTTCTATGAAGCTGAGATTGTGGAGGATCCTTATTGTCTTTTCCTTAATGTCTTTCTGTCCGCCGAAAAAATCAATAAGCTTTCCGAAATCCCCGGGATCCAGTTTTATTGCCAGTGTGTTTATGGTAAAGTCCCTCCTGTAAAGGTCTTTTTTTATCGATGATATTTCCACCCTGGGCAGGGCTGCGGGAGATTCGTAATATTCAGTCCTTGCAGTGGCCACATCAAACTTCAAAAAGTCCGTTATTACAACCGCTGTGCCGAACCTCTTGTGGCTTTTAACCTTCACATTGAGTTTTTCAGCGAGCGCCTGCGCAAAGGTTATCCCGTTGCCTTCAATTACAATATCTATGTCAAAATTTGTTTCCCCCCGCAGGAGGTCTCTGACCGAGCCGCCTACGAGGTATGCTGAAAATCCAAGATCACCGGCAACTTCACCTGATAATTTGAGCAGATTGAAGATCTCTGGTGGAAATCTGGATTTGAGGGCAGATGAGAGATTTTTGCCTATGGAAGGTTTTTCCGTTAATTTTTCACGCGCGCTTATCCTGTTTTTTCTCAAAAGGCTTTCATACAGCGACCGCAGCAGGTCGGTCCTTGTTATTGCTCCTGTGATTTTATTACCCTCAACCACGGGCATAAACCTCCGGTTTTGTTCTATCATCAGTGACTCAACTATGTTTAATGCTGTTGAGGGCTTTACTGTAGGGACACCTGTTGTACAGAATTCCGCAACCCTGCTTTTGTCAAAACCGTGAAAGAGCGCCTTTTCAACCACCTCCCTGGATATGAGTCCGTAAAAGATATCTTTTTTGAGGACAGGCAAAACATTGACCCCATACTTTGTCATGGTTTTTTCCGCTGTTTTAATCGTAGTGTTCCATGGGATGGTCTTCACCGGACTCGTCATTATATCCTTTGCTGTTTTTGAGGGGTGTATTTTTTTCTCCAGGATACTCAAAAGCCTGCTTTCGGTTTCCTCCAGCGACATGTCTCTGACAACTGCCGAGGCTGCCTGCGGATGGCCGCCGCCTCCGATTTCATGCAGCACTTCGGAGACGTCTACTTCAGGTGTGTGGCTCCTTGCTATAACCTGCACCCTGTCTTTCATCATCACAACAAGGAAAATTGCATCAACCTCTTCAATCTCCAGTATCTTATGCGCTAAAAAAGCAATATCCCCGATATAAGTCTCTCTGGATGCCCTGGCGATTTTTATCCTCATGTCGTGAATTACGTAACCTCTTGCAGCCTGAATGAGTTCATTGAGCAGGTCAATCTCCTCTGGGCCAAGCTCTCTGGTGATAAAGCCTGAAACGATTTTCAGGTTAGCCCCTTTTTTAAGCAGAAAGGCGGCTGCCGTCAGGTCTCTTACTGTTGTGGACGGGAAAATGAGAGATCCGGTTTCCTCGTAAATACCCAGCATTAATAATGTGGCTTCAACCGGCGAAAGCCGGATTTTGTCTTTCCGGATCATTTCCGTAAAGATGGTTGTAGTGGCTCCTACATTTTCTATAATTTCTTTATCTCCCTTTATGTCCTTAGCTGCAAGTGGATGGTGGTCGAATATATGGATTATCAGCCCCTCCTTGCCTAATATCTCCGAAAATTTTCCGATCCTTGAAGGGCTCTTGACATCGACAAGGATTAACCGGGTGACCTCCTGAAGATTAATATCTTTGAGTTTTCTGAATTCCAGCGTTATATGCGATTTTTCCAGGAAATCACGGACGTTTTTTTCCTGCGACCCCGGAAATACAATAATTGCGTCAGGATAGTATTTCCGGGCGGCAGCCATAGAGGCAAGGGCATCAAAGTCGGCATTCAGATGAGTTGTAATTACGTCCATGACAGTAATTATAAAGGGAGGGGGGGAAGTGTTCAACTTCTATTCTTTTAAATATTTTTCTCCAGGAAAAGTTTAAGGGAATAACTTCTCAGCGGATGTCTTAATTTTCTTATGGCCTTTCCTTCTAATTGCCTTATCCGCTCCCGTGTGACTTTGAAATGTCTGCCTACTTCTTCGAGGGTCTGTGAGTGGCCTTCTTCAATGCCAAAACGTTTTTTAATAATTTCAGCCTCTTTTCCGGTGAGAGAATTTATAACCTTTCTTACCTGCGTCTTCAGCTCCTGCTGTATGACGGCATCCAGGGGAATAAGCGATGCCTTGTCCTCTATAAGGTCTTCCAGATGACTCTCCTCGTCGTTTCCTATGGGAGTCTCCAATGATACCGGTTCCCTGCATATCCTGAGAGTTGCCCTGATTTTTTCAACGGGAATTTCCATCTGTTTTGCAATTTCCTCTATCTCGGGCTCTCTGCCGAGTTCCTGTGTAAGTTCTTTTGACACCTGTGTCAGCCTGTTGATGGTTTCTATCATATGAACAGGAAGCCTTATGGTTCTTGCCTGATCCGCAAGCGCCCGTGTAATAGCCTGTTTAATCCACCAGGTAGCATATGTGCTGAATTTATAGCCTTTTTTATAATCGAATTTGTCAACAGCCTTCATGAGGCCGATATTGCCCTCCTGGACAAGGTCGGCTAAAGCGAGCCCCCTGCCTGTGTATTTCCTTGCTATGCTCATTACAAGCCTTAGATTGGACTCCGTGAGAATCTTTCTTGCTTCATTAATCTCTCGTTCACTGTTTTGTATTGAGTTTAACGCCCTTTCCACTTCAATTCCTTCAAGCCCGAGTTCTGATTCTATAGTCGCCATTTTTTTCTTAAGCAATATGTAATTAGTATGGAATGTGCCGGTTTCATCCCCCCGGATATTGTCTGTTTCCCTGACTATGCTGATATAAAGGGCTGCCAGTCTTTTAAACTGGGATATAAAACCCTCGATTAATTTTACCTTGAGATGAAGGGCGGAAATTTTATTAACTACTTTAATATTGTTTTTCTCTATCCGGGCCTTTATTGTCTCTGCGTTTCTCCTGCACTGTTTTTTATCGGCTGGTTCCTGCATATAAGAGTTTCTTTTTTGAATAAGATGTTTCAGTGACCTGACTGTCTTTAAGAATTCTTCCAGAATATCTGCCTTGTCTGTATCGGACATATCTTTACCGATGATGCAAATATTGTTTATCGTCGCTTCCCCCCCTTTTAATAAATGTGGAAAATCAAGTATCTGTTCAAAGACAAAAGGAGCTTTAAAAACAAACCCGGCTATTTTTTCTTTCTCAATTTCTATTTTCCGGGCAATCTCCACCTCGCCCTCTTTGCTCAGAAGGGGGAGTGATTCCATGTCTCTGAGATAGATTTTTATCGGGTCTCCGGCAGAGTAGTTTGCCATAAGGACAACCCTTCTTGTCCCGCGATCAGAGTTTTCAGCCTCCTCTGTTATACTGTCGGTGTATATGTTGTCTTTAAGCCCTGTATACTCTGACTGTTCTGCCATGTTTACCCCCCTGCAAGGTATATGATTTTAAATTTGTAACTACTCAGGTACAAAGTAACAAAGGCACATAGGCACAAAGGGTTACAGAAATACAGGAGAAGTTTTTCATCCCTTTTTTTACTTTGTGCCTTTGCCACTATGTGCCTTTGTGCCTACCTGAATAGTTACTTTAAATCTTAAACAGCGCTTTTACCGTGATTCGCAAGCTGTTCGGTCTTAATGCTATCAGCAGTCCTGAGATTAAATAATTCTGATAAGTAATGCTTTGGAAGTTCGGTCAGAATTATAGCGTTTTTCAGCCGGATCGATGCGCAACAGGCTTTTTCGAGCAATTTTAAACATGTAAGATCAATTCTCGTGACTTTTTTCAGGTTCAACACTGAACGCCCGTCACTGTGTATTGCCCTCATGAGGAGCAGGTATAATTCATCCTCATGTTCTGCAGTCAGCTCTCCGGTCAGATTAAATATCCCTACATTGCCGAATTGTTCAAATGTAAAGTTCATTTTTTCCATAAGGCTCCTTGCCTCTCATTTCGACCAGAGGGAGGGGGGAATTCTTGCCGGTCTGACCCTCTTTTATAGATATCACATGATTTGAAATCACTGCTGCAATAATGTATTGCCGAATTAATGTCTCTACTGGTCAGGTTAAAGCAGTAACAATCAGTAAACGGTTTTTTAACAAAAGGGCACAATTTACTATTTATATGAGAATTCATTATTATCAGCCCTCCCTGATTCACCTCCATTGTCCCGCCATATCCGGGATCAGTTTATATAGAGACTCAATTGCTTTTAAATAAATTCCAAGGGAGAATCCCCACTGATAAGAAAATATACTACAAGAATTATGCCAGCGATATGCGAGATATTTGAAGCCCTTTCAAAAGTCTGAAAATGCTATCAACTCTCATTCTCAACTTGTTTCAGAATCTCGTAAAATCAATGTGTTGTGAGACCCTGAAACAAATCCATGAAGACAAATAAAGGACTTTTGAAAGGGCTTCTGATCGTGAAAATTGAGATTATCGAAGGGGGGATGTATGACATGTCATGAAAACATGCTGTCATGAAAACATGACATGTCATGCTTTTAGAATGTTTATATTTCTTCTGTCTTAATATTGTACTTTTCGATTTTCCGGTAAATCGTCCGTACGTTTATACCCAGGAGGCGGGCTGCTTTGGATTTGTTCCATCCGGTCTTTTTCAGTGCATCCAGGAGAGTGTCACGGCCTGATTCCGTCTCATGTTTTGTCAACGGGGTAATTTCTTCCGCAAGTTCATGGAAGCTCAGGGGAAGCCGGTCAACAGTTATGGTATTCTGGTGTGCTGTGACAAATGCATGCTCGATCGCATGTTCAAGCTCTCTGACATTGCCGGGCCAGGCATAATCCATAAACCTCTTCCGGACTTCTTGAGAGAAAGCTATAATATTTTTATTGAATTTGTTGTTGAACTTCTGCTGAAAATAATCTGTCAGAAACGGTATATCGTCCCTTCGTTCCCTGAGGGGCGGTAATGCCAGTTCAACGACTTTCAGGCGGTAATAGAGGTCTTCCCTGAATTCGCCAAGCCTGACTTTTTCCGCCAGATCCTGATTTGTGGCAGCAATAACACGAACATCCGCCTTCAGAGGGGTAGAGTCTCCTACACGCTCAAACTCCTTTTCCTGGATTACCCTGAGTAGACGCAGCTGCATCCCCGGAGAGAGATCACCTATTTCATCCAGAAAGATGGTCCCGCCGTCCGCCCTTTGAAAGCGGCCTGTCCTGTCTTTCTCAGCCCCTGTAAATGCTCCCCTCACATGGCCGAAGAGTTCGCTTTCAAGCAGGCTTTCAGACAGGGCCGAGCAGTTTACTTTTACCAGGGGTTTGCTGCTTCGTATACCCTTGTAGTGAATTGCTTCAGCAACCAGTTCTTTGCCGGTTCCGCTTTCACCGGTAATCAGTACCGTGGTTTGCACATCGGCCAGGTCTTCTATAAGCGAGTAAATTTTCTGCATGGTTTTATTCTGTCCGATAATATGATGAAATTGCCGGCGTTCCCGCAGATTGCGCTCGAGATCATTCAGGCGGGTTTCATCCCTCACAACCATGACAGCGCCGGAGAATTCGCCCTTACTGTCTAAAAGAGGGGATGTGTTTATTGATACAACCTGCCTGAACCGGCCATTATGTATACATTCAGTGCGATATACTTCAACCGCCTTTTTTTTAGTGATGGTTTCTCTGAGGGTATCAAGACATTTATAAATGCAGTCTGTCTGAAAGGCGCCGAGGGTCTTGCCGATAAAGCTGCGATTAATGCCGCAAATATTTTCAGCCGCTTCATTAACTTCAAGCACTACCATATCTTTATCTACTGTAATGATGGCATCTTTTACACTCCTGAAAATTGCTTCAAGATTCAGGCGGTATTTCTCGTTTTCATCCTGGAGGGTCTTGTACTGCAATGCCATGACGGCTGTATGAAGCAGGGTCTCCTGGTTTACCGGTTTATATATATAGTCAAAGGCACCGGACCGGAGAGCGCCGGACGCTGTTTCAACATTAGGATATCCTGTTATCATGACTACAGGACAGTGAAGTTCCCTCTTCCTTACTTCCTGCAGGAGATCGATTCCTGTCTTCCCGCCTAAAACGATATCCATGAATATCAAATCAAAATCCTTTTCAAGCAGCCTGCCCATGGCTTCATCGTAGTCTGCGGCAGTGGTCACCTCATACCCTTCATCCGAGAGAAAACTATCAAATGTAAAACGAATGCTTTCTTCGTCGTCGACAACTAAAATCCTGGACATATGTTTTACCTTTTTAACAGCGAAGGCACAGAGGCACAGAGGAGCAAAGGCACAAAGTAAAAGAAAAGGATAAAAACTTTCCTTATATTTTTTTTAAACTCTGTGCCTTTGTGCCTTTGCTTCTCTGTGCCTTCGCAGTCACTCATTTCTTCATGGCCGGTAGTTCAATTATTACTCTCGTAAACTCTCCTTCGATACTTTCAATGATAAGTTTGCCTCCATGGTTACTTATAATACCATGGCTGATACTTAACCCAAGTCCTGTACCCTTGTCAGCGGATTTGGTTGAAAAAAACGGGTTTATTATTTTATCAAGTATTTCATTTTTGATTCCTGTCCCCCTGTCATGAAATATTATGCGTATATGCCGGCTATTGTTTAAAGTTGCTTTTTCTCCAAGGATTTCAAGGGTTTTATTGTCATCTGCTCCCGGATATTTCTGGTTAAGGGCATAGCGTGCATTACTTATTATATTTAAAAATACCTGTTCGAGCTGCTGCGGCTGGGCAGAGACTGCGGGCAGATTTGACGGAATGTCGACCTTGAGCCTGATGCCCTCTTTTCTTATTTGTGTTTCGATAAGGGCAAGCGAGTCTGACAATACATCCTGAATTCCGGTTGGAATTTTTTCGTCTTTCCTGTCGCGGGCAAATGAAAGGAGATTGCTGACAATGCCGGCAATGCGGTTGCTCTCCTTTATAATTCTATTGGCAATATCGTGTTCCTCGCTTCCCTTTTTGCTCCTGTTTGCCAGTATCTGGGTATAATTTATAATGCCGTTAATGGGGTTGTTGATTTCATGGGCCACACCCGCAGCTAATTCACCGAGCGCTGCCAGGTGGCCGGCGCGTACAGCTTCCGCCTCAACAGTCCTGCGCCTCGCGATCTCGTCCTGGAGAAGTTCAATGACTGCTTTCAGTTCAGAAGTTTTATCTTCTATTAACAGGGACAGCTCTTTGCGGTGTCTGAGCAGGTCTTCCTCTATCTGTTTGCGTTCTGTGACGTCCTGGGCAGTGCCCCCCATTAAAAGCGGGTTGCCGGATTTATCGTACGTTACCTCTCCGCGTGCTTCCATCACCCATTCCGACCCATCCGGGCGAATAATGCGGGCATCAACGTGATAAGGCTTTTTATCGCTCAGTGACTTTTTTACCGCACTGTCAAGTTTTTCCCTGTCGTCCGGATGCACCACATTCAAAAATGCCTCATAAGTCGCTTCAAACTCCTGCGGCTTTAAGCCGAATATGCGGTAAAGCTCATCAGACCAGGTTATCTTGTTGTTGACAATATCCCACTCCCAGCTGCCGAGACGGGCGACCCTCTGGGAGGCTGCAAGCTGCCTCTCTTTTTTCCGCAGTGCCTCTTCCACATTCTTCCCGCTCTCTTCCTCCTGTCTACGTCCGGTCATATCGGCCATATGCCTTTCCCATCCTGAAATCTCTTCTTAAATTCAAGGTCTCCATCCGTTTATCAGGGAGTTAATCCAATATTGCTTAGCAGCAAGCTATTGATAAATAATAATATGTATTCAATTAAAAAATCCAAGAAGTTTTTAAAGATTTTCATTGAAGATTTTAAAAAAACTCAGGAATTGTTATAACCGTTCACAGGGTGCAGAGGGCAGTTGTCAGGGTAAAGAATGAATATATCCTGAAACCGGGCCGTTTTTTTCTGCACCCTGCACCCTGACAACTGTACCCTGTAACCTATTACGATGTTTTTAATGATGGACCTTATGATATATACTGAGCAGGCCGGTAAGTGTTTCCAGTAGCCTTTTAAATTCATATTCAAGCTTTTCATATAATATACGGGCATTATCTATATTGTTATATTTCCCGGCCAGCTCGATACTGAATGCCTCAGCCCTCATTAAATTTGCGCCAATATTGGCGGCAGCGCTCTTTAGCGAGTGTGCTGTACGTTCCACTATTACAAAGTCGCCGGTATCTATAGCTTTTTTGAGAGCCTGCATCTGCCCGGGAGTGTCATCAATGAATATCTCCCAGAGTTCCCGGAGAAGTTCTTCATCACCGTCAAGCCGTGACAGGGACTCTACCCTGTCTACTACTACATCACCGGCGTATGAGACTGTAGTTGTTTTAACCCCGGCAGCAGAGCCATTACCTGAGACAAGCCGTTCAATTTTACTGAGAAGTTCCTGCTTTTTAAATGGTTTTGTAATATAACCGTTCATTCCAGCTTTCAGGCACTCTTCTTTATCCCGCTGAAAGGCATGGGCGGTCAGGGCGATGATCGGAATCCCAGGGTCAATGCCCGCGTCTTTTGATTTCCTGATTATCCGTGTGGCTACTATCCCGTCCATATCCGGCATCTGGATATCCATGAGCACAAGGTCAAAATGCTTTTTCCCCAGGATATAAAGCGCTTCTTTGCCGTTGGCTGCGACTTCCACGGAATGTCCCTGTTTCTCTAAAATGCGGACAGTTACTTTCTGGTTCAGGACATTGTCCTCGGCAAGAAGGATATGAATCTTCTTTGTGGAAAATTCGCCCTCAACGCCACTGTTCTCTGAAGCATGGCGCTGTGTTATCGACTCATGGCCGATGCCGGGTTTTGAAATATCCAAGATACTGTTTATCAGATCAAGGAGAGAGTCGGCAGATTGCCTGGTAATTTTAATGTTTTCTTTTTGCTCCTGTGTCAGGTCCGTATCAAGGATTAGCTCGGTCATACCGGTTATAGTATTCATGAGTGTACGGATCCCCTGGCGCATATTTGATAAATCTTTCATTACATTATCAGGATCTATTCCAGATTGTCCTTTGTTATCTTTTGAATGCATAACTTAATCTCTCTTTGTTTTCAGCTTTTTTCTTTTTGCCGGTTAATGGATTTACATCCCATCGGAAAAATCATCTTATCTGTTTTTTTATGACTTTCTTTAATAAAACACTCCCTGTTTTTGTATTTAAAATCAGCTTGCGTCCGGCATTCCCCTCAACATCACGGCTTATTATCTGTATATTTTCATCCCGCAGCATATCCTCAGCTATTAAAATATTACGCTTGCCGATATTTAAGAAGCCGCTCGAACTCTGGATTAAAGATGCACCGCCGAAGACCTTTGCTCTTAGATCCTGTTTTTTACTCCCGAGGCCAAGCATCTTCTCGATCAGTTTTGTTATTGCAATATTGCCATACCGGGGAGAGGGCAGACCTTCTCCATTCCATAAAGCAAGCATATAATGGTTTATCCCGCTTATTTTCAACACAGGATCCAATAGACAAACCGACACACATGAACCGAGAATGGTAGTTACAAGACATTCGCTTTTATCGGCAAAAATCCCTCCGGGATGCAGAAAATGTGTTTTTACGGCTTCTTTTGTCTCCATACACCCCCCTCCTAAAATTCTTCCACCCCTTCGAAAATGAACTCATTGCCGTCATTTGAAATGGTATATGCTTCCATCTCACTCTCTGCCTCAGGTATAGATATTGTAAAAACACACCCCTTGTCCTTAACACATTCAATGGAAACCGTTCCATATAACAATTCGATTGCGGCCTTTATTATACTGAGGCCAAGGCCGTGACCTGAATGACTTTTTGCAACGCCTGTGTCAAGCTGTCTGAACCTGTCAAAAATTATTTCCTGGTCTGGTACATCCATCCCCATCCCATGATCTTTCACAGAGATATTCATGTGCCCCTCATGTCTCCATGCCTTTAATTCCACCTGTCCTTCTTCATGGCTATATTCAATGGCATTGCCCAGGAGATTAAAAATGACGATCTGGACTTTTTCAGAATCTGTGTTAAAATAAGTTTCATCCCCTGACTCATCCAGCGACATATAATTCACCTTTATTCTTTTCTTATCCGCTTTATGATCTAATAATTCAATCGTACTGTTTATAAGCATATCCATATCCACTTTGGATATACTCAGGGCTGCCTCTCCTGCTTCGAACTCTGCGGCAGCAAAGATATTCCTTAACTGGGAATCAAGGTTAAATGCCTCTGAATGTATCATGCCGGCTATTGATGAAACTGTTTCGCTGTCTAATGTTTCTCCTGCAAGTTCTTTTGACATGCATATAATGGACGTCAGCGGGTTGTTTATCTCGTTCCTTATGTTTGAAAGAAAATTGCTTTTTAATGACTCTGCCTCCTGCAGTTTCCTGTTCAATTTCTCAAGCTTTTTCGTCATTACCCTCAGGGCGTTAAGCGCTTCCTCGTTTTCCTTAAATCTTTTATTAAGTTCTTGTATTAATTCGCTGTCGGTCAGCCTGTTCATTTTTACCTCCTTAAACTTTTCTCATTCTCTTTGCAGTTTGTACGAGGCCTGGCACATCCAGTATTAACGCTACCGTACCGTCGCCCAGGATTGTCGCTCCGGAAACCCCCTTTATGTCTTTGTAAACCCTGCCCAGTGATTTAATAACAGCCTGTAC
This sequence comes from bacterium BMS3Abin06, assembly GCA_002897895.1. Lineage (GTDB taxonomy): Bacteria > Nitrospirota > Thermodesulfovibrionia > UBA6902 > UBA6902 > BMS3ABIN06. The sequence continues at coordinate 35,060 of BDSY01000106.1, read as the reverse complement.
CTCTCCATGCAATTCATCTACTACCAGTCCGGTCTTCCGGCCTGCATACTGTACAACCACAACATGCTCGTAGGGGGGCCGGCCATTCTGTTCATTGAAGAGGTCTCTGAGCCGCAGAAACGGCAGGACTTTACCGTGTAGATCGGCATAATTCCGTTTGAGCGATGCCTGCCTGTCTGCCTCTGACAGTTCAAGACACTCAACAACCATGTCCAGCGGAATTACATAAAATAACGGCCCCACCCCCACCATAAAGCCGTCAATAATTGCCATTGTCAGCGGCAGGCGAATGTGTACCGTGGCGCCGACGCCTTCATGGCTTTCCACGTCAACCGAGCCGCGAAGGGTCTCTATATTGCGCTTCACCACATCCATGCCTACACCGCGTCCAGACACTTTGGTCACCTTTTGGGCAGTGGAAAATCCGGGTTCAAATATGAGGTCGTACATCTCGCGGTCAGAGAGGCTTTGACCGGGATTAATTATGCCGCGTTCCATTGCCTTGTTCATTATTCTGCTGCGGTTCAGTCCCCTCCCATCGTCAGAAACTTCAATGACTATACTGCCCGTCTCTTGAAAGGCATTGAGACGGATGGTGCCTTTGCCCGGTTTGTTTAGCGCAAGACGCTCATCAGCCTCTTCAATTCCGTGGTCCGCTGAATTACGAATTAAGTGCATTAAGGGATCCCCGATCTTTTCTATAACGCCCTTATCCAGTTCAGTGTCGCCTCCGCTGATTACCAGTTCGATATCCTTGCCCGTGTTCCGGCTGATGTCCCGCACTACTCTTTTGAAACGGTTAAAGGTTTCGCCTATCGGTACCATGCGGACTTTCATGGCCCTGTCGCGGATATCTTCAACCAGCCTCGACAAAGCAGAGGCGGATTCAAGCAAACTATTGTCTCTTATGCGCTGTGCCTGCTGATCTATATTGGCATTGGCAATCACCAGCTCTCCTACCATATTTATCAGTTGATCGAGTTTATTTGTATCAACTCGGATGGTTTTAGCTTCTTTTGCCTTGAAGGCCTTGATCTGTTCTTGTTTCTCCGGCGCTGCGCCTACCACGGGGGGATCTGCTTTGTTTTCACTGTGAAGAGGCAGTATGCTGATTTCACAGTCTTCCTGTACAAATTCAAATACATCCTCAATAGTTTGTTTGTCGGAATCACTCCTGAAGTCTATCTCGAAACCGAGATAACAACTTTCAGGATCCATTTCCCCGGCATCAGGTATGGCATCATGCAGGGTGGTCAGGCCGGCAATCTCACCAAGTTTTGAAAGATAGGTTATAAATGAAAGAGGGTCCATGCCGTCTCGCAGCACATCACGGCTGAATTTCAGGGATATATGCCAGTTTCCGGTTTCAACCATTCTGTTGTCTGATGAAATTTCTTTCCGCTCCCCGGCAACTCCCTGTGTATCCTTTTGCGCGGAGGGCAGGTCATCCTTATCAGCCACTATGTAAGCCGTGAGTTGTTCCATAATGGATTGTCCTTCGAATTCAAGATCAGGGTTGCCGGCTTTATCTTCCCCTTCACTCAGAATATCTACAAGACGCCCTATATGGTCGCAACACTTCAGAAGGAGTCCGATCAGATCACCGGTTACCTTGATCTCACCCAGACGAACCTGTTCGAGGACATTTTCTACTATATGTGTAAATCTCTCAACATTATCAATGCCCACAATGCCGGCTGAGCCTTTGATTGTATGGGCTGCCCGGAACAAGGCGTTTATGGTATCTTCATCATCAGGAGAGGTTTCGAGCTGGAGCAGGGAATTCTCCATCTCCTGAACATTTTCACTGCTTTCGATGATAAATGTCTGTAATACAGGGTCTGTTTTCATAGAAATTTCAACTTTCAAAAAAATCTTTCATGTTGTACAGTTTCAGTACCGACAATGTTTTTGGACTGTGTGAGATAATTCGAAAAACTTTATTTAAAAGAGAGGCCTCCCTTTTAACCAGAAACAGAAGTTGAAAACCTGTTGTATCCATCTCGCTGACCTGCGACAGGTCTATCTCAAGTTCCGAACAATTTGCAAGATTATCGAGAAGGCTCTTTTTCAGCTCTGTCGCAGCAGAAATAGTCATTTCACCTTCTATCTGCAACCTGCATAAGCCATTATTTTTTTCTGCGTTAACCTTCATAACATTCACCCTTCCATCACGGCAGTACCAGCTTTTCTATTGCCGAAAGCATTTGCTCCGGCTTAAAAGGTTTTACAACCCAGGCCTTTGCGCCTGCTGCCTTGCCTTCCTGTTTTTTTGCTTCCTGAGACTCTGTGGTGAGCATGATAATAGGAGTAAACTTATAATTCTGATTCTGTTTGATTGACTTTAAAAAGGATATCCCATCCATGTTCGGCATGTTAACATCACAGAGTATAAGATGAATCTTCTGCCCTGTCATCTTGCCCAGCGCGTCTTTGCCGTCTTTTGCTTCTATCACTTCATAGCCTGTCTTTTTTAAAGCTATACTCACCACCATTCGTATTGATGCCGAATCATCAATTATCATTATTGTCTTAGCCATTTAACCCTCCGTAAAAAGATACTCTTTTATAATCATTACCCATCCCTGATTAAAAGAAAGTAATATCATCTCCATTAGACTTATCGGTTTTTCCAACCTCCTGTATCAACTCTCGATTTACGAGTCCACTCGTTGCCTCATAATGTATATCACGCTGCTTTTTCATCGTATAATATTTGCATATATCATCTATATCAAAGTCAGGGATAATACAGTTTGTATCACACGGGACAGCTTTATTAACATAGACTTTAAGATTTTCAATGTAGATGTCTATATCGGAAAGGCAGCGGATTATCAGTTCGATCTGCTGTCTGGTTATGTCCTGAAACTGTATGTTTGCCAGCAGCTCCATAATCTTTTGCGCTACCTTCCGGCTGCTTATCTCAACCTGCTCAAGAACCTGTCTGTTAAAGCCGTCTAATTGCTCGTAACTGTTCCCGAGATTAACAAGCTGTAATTCAAGGTTACCAAGCAGTTCTTTCTCTGTTTCATTTGTTTGTTTAGCTAACTTGTCGGTGAATTGTGACTCGATTTCTTTTGCCATGCCCGTAATGGCCTTCCCGACCTGGGCTGCCGCGTGTTCCGACTGGATAGACAGTTCCCGCACTTTTGCGGCCACTACTGCAAAGCTTCTTCCGTCTTCCCCTGCCCGGGCCGCTTCGATTGCCGCATTGAGCGCAAGGAGATTGGTCTTATCGCTGATATCTCTGAGCAGATCCACCAGTTTTATCATGGATCCGGCGTTTTCGGATAAAGAAATAGCCCTTTTATGATCATTTTCCAATTCCTCCAGACGCGTATCAACATATTCACGTAAATGAACAATGGTCTGCCTGTTTTCCATAATCGTCATATTAGATATTTTTGCCAGCTCTTCACTCTTGCTGTGCAACGACGCAAGCACATTGATCAGTTCTGTCATAGAGAGGTCTATATCCTGTGCCTGTGTAATAATCCGGAGGGCTGCGGAATCCGTTTCACTGACTATATTTTCCAGGTGTGCCCTGGTAAGGGCATCTAATTTCAGCTGGGAACCAAAATACTGTGACAGCTTGCCGGTCCGTGTTTTTTGATATTCGGTTTGCGCCATGAACTCAACTATTATTTTTTGTTCTCTATCAGTTATTTTCGTCAAGGGGGTTGCAGATATTTTTATAATAGTGAACAGGCACAACCCCGCTGTGATAAAAACCCACATGAGATGCTCCACCATGCAAGTATATGGGAGAAATAAAACATGAAAATATTCGTCAAAAAAATACACTGAGATTGAGGTTGTTACAGCTATAAGGGCGATATATAGAGGCAATATGCGCTTCAATTTCGGCAAGTTGAGAATAAGTAGTCCATCATATGAAATCTCTATATTTCTTTTATCGTTATTCATAATTTCCAAATAAAACCTGAATTTTATTTTTTACCCCCCTTATATGATCAAACCGAGCTTGCGCAGCTCTTCGAGAAGCGTTTGTTTGCTGATGGGTTTAATGATATAAGATGTAGCTCCTCCCTTGTTCAATGCCTTAAAAACGTTTTTCGGGTCATCAAGGACTGTAGTCATGACTACTTTCACCTCATCATGGTTTTTGATGCCCATATCCTTTTCTATTTCACGGATTTTTTTCAGCGCCTCCTGCCCGTCTACATTGGGCATCATGATATCCATACAGATAAGATCATATGGTTCACTTTTCACCCAGGACATTTTATATGCCTCAAGTGCCTCTTTGCCGTCAACCGCAATATCGCAATCACCATAAGGAGAAAGGAACTTTTGCAGCAGCTTGCGGCTGGTAAAGTCATCTTCAACTATTAAAACTCTCATTTTGCGCCTCCCTTTTCATTTGTTATAAATCATTAGTTGTCCCGGCTGGAAACAAACCTTTCAATCTCCGCTAAAAGCTCCTGCCTTCTAAAAGGTTTTGTAATGCATATATTTATTCCGGCCTTGAGGCAGCGCTGCCTGTCCTCTTTAAAAGTATGGGCGGTTACAGCAATTATCGGAATTGCAGGGTCAAAGCCGCTGCCCCCGGAATTTCTGATTATCCGCGCAGCCTCTATCCCGTCCATTTCCGGCATCTGCACATCCATCAGCACGAGGTCAAAGCGCTGTTTTTTCAAAGCTTCAAGCACTTCCTGCCCGTTGTTTGCAACTTCCACGGCATGTCCCGCTCTCTCTAACATGCGTGTTGCCAGTCTTTGATTTAAAATATTGTCTTCAGCAAGAAGAATATTAAGCCTCTTTGTGAAAGGTTCGGTCTCAACGCCGGTATCCTGTGAAGGGGGCTCTTGTTCTACCGCTTTATGGCTAATACCGAATACAGCGGTAAAGTGGAAGGTGCTTCCTTTCCCGGGTTCGCTTTCAGCCCAGATTTCTCCACCCATCATATTGACAAGCTTTTTGGAGATAGCCAGACCGAGTCCTGTCCCGCCGTATTTTCTGGTGCTTGAACCATCCGACTGGGTAAAGCTCTCAAATATTATTTTAAGTTTGTCTTCAGGAATGCCTATGCCGGTATCGGAAACGGAAAAATGAAGGGAAACGGTCTGACTGTCCTGATCTTCATTGCCGTTTCCGGAAGTCCGGCGCTCAACCTTCAGGATAATCCTGCCTCTCTCGGTAAACTTGATAGCATTCCCTAACACATTGACAATAATTTCCCACAGGCGTAGCTCATCGCCTCTCAGACCCAGAGGGACATCAGGGTTGATATGACAGAGCAGGTCAAGCCCTTTGTTAAGCGACTGAAAAGTATTGGTCTTGATTATTCCGTCTATTGTGGTCTGCAGGTTGAAATCCATCTCTTCAAGTTTCATTTTGCCTGACTCGATTTTTGAGAGATCCAGAATATCGTTCAGCAGGGCAAGAAGAGAATCAGCAGATTGTTTGACGGTTTCAACGTATTCTCTTTGCTCCGGAGACAGAGCAGTATCAAGTGTCAGCTCGGTCATACCCAGGATTGCATTCATAGGTGTGCGGATCTCATGGCTCATGTTGGACAGAAATTCGCTCTTGGCGCGGCTGGCGGCCTCGGCAGCTTCTTTTGCCTTTTTGAGCGCCTCTTCATATTTCCTGCGTTCGGTAATGTCTTCAAAGAGCTCTACCACTGCAATAACATTTTCATGTTTGTCCTTAACCGGAGAGGAAAGTATCCTGTAGTTTACCGTTTCACTGCCGGCAGGATAGGTGGTTGTTGATTCATGAGTCTGTCCGTCTTTTAGTGTCTTGCGGCTCGGGCAATGAGCGGATGCGTCTTCCTTCGGGGACTCATTAAGGACTCTGTAACAAACCGGCTTCTTTAAAACATCAATGCCCGGGAACCATTCTCTCATCTTTTTATTCAGGGCCAATATCTCCAGTTTCGGGCTTATAAGCAGTACCCCTATGCCGATATTATCCACAACACTTTTATATTTCTCTTCAGATTCTATCAGCGTTTCCTCTATACGCATCCGCTCTGATATCTCCTCCTCCAGCGCCCTGTTTGACGCCAGAAGATCAACGGTCTGCTCTTTTAAGGCATTGACCATTTTATTGAATGAGTTTGTCAACCGGCCGATTTCATCCCTGCTCTTTACCTTTACTTCATAATCAGGTTGTCCTCCTTCAACTATTTCTATCCCCTTCTGCAGTTTTTTTATCGGTCCGGAAATACTCAAAGTCACGAGATAGGCAATCAGGCCGGCCACTGAGGCAATTATTAAAGACACTATAAATATCCTGTTCCTCATCTCTTTAAGAGGCAGCATCGCCTGATCCATATCCAGAGATAAGATTATTGACCAGCCATTGCCTTTAAAATCTCTTACGCCTTGCTCACGGGCATAGACAGTCAGGTGCTTGTGTTCCTGCCCGGAGCCATATTCAACAACAGCTCCTGTGTATCCTTTTAAAGCCTCCCCGGTGGGAAGTGAATCACGAATTTTCCGGTTCAGCGCCTTGCCTTTATAATAATTGTTACTGGAAAACAGGATGTTCTTTTCTTTATCAAATAAGGTAATGTGCATAATATCCGGGTTTATGGTCAATTCTTTCAGCTCCCTGTTGATTTCTGTTGCAACCAGCCGTGCAACTACAACACCGGACTGTTTCCCCTGCATATTTTTTACAGGAGCGGCAAAGTAGATAACGGGAACCTTAATATCCTCAGCAGTTCTTATATCTTCTCCGGCCGTTATCCTGCCTTCCAAGGCCCTTTCCCAGTAACCGATGATCCGGTCCTGTTTCCCGATGTTCATGCCTTTTGTATCCGCCAGCCTGATCCTGTTCATATCAAAAAAAGACATGGACATGATTTCAGGATATCTTTTGTTGTATTTCAATAATTCCGCATTGATCTCCTCGGGAGCGCTGTCCCCTGATCTTATGACCGCATTATCGGCAATATCCTGTATGAGCTTGTATTTTGAATACATGATTTCATCAATTGCAACCATAATATCTACAACCCTGTCAATATAATGTTTTTCTATCTCCTGCATGAGGTTAGAAGAAGATATCCGGTAGGCTATGGCGCTGACAACAATTACCGACGCAAGAATAATGCTTAAAAACAGGGCGATGATTTTTCTGGAAATACTGTTAAATATCATTTCAATTCACTATCTGTCCTGTCCGCAGCCGGGTTATAAATTCCATCTTTTGTCAATGCCTTCAGCGCCTTCTTTAATTCATGTTCAAGTTTTTCATAAAGCATACGGGCATTATTCAGGTTTTTGTCTCTTGCAGCCAGTTCTAATCCGGATGCCTTGTCACTCATTAAATTTGCTCCTATATTGGCGGCAGCGCTCTTTAACGAATGTGCCTGACGTTCGGTCAAGGCAATGTCGCCGGCATCTATAGCTTTTTTCAGAATTTCCATCTGCCTCGGGGCGTCATCAATAAATATCTCCCAGAGCTCCCTGAGAAGCTCTTCATCACCACCCAGCCGTTCCAGCGTCTCGGCCCTGTATATCACATCGCCGTTGCCCGGAGGTTCAATCGATTCAGCCTCAGCAGCATGAACCCCGGTTAAAACAAGGCTTTCAATTTTTTTGAAAAGCTCATGCTTTTTAAATGGTTTTGTAATATAGTCATTCATTCCGGCTTCTATACACCGCTGTCTGTCTTCTGCAAAGGCATGGGCAGTCAGGGCTATTATGGGAACCCGGGAGTCAAAGCCGGGGACCTTCGAGTTCCTGATTGCCAGTGCAGCCTCTATCCCGTCCATTTCCGGCATCTGTATGTCCATCAGCACGATGTCAAAGCGCTGTTTTTTCAGGACTTCAAGCGCTTCCACACCATTACCGGCAAGCGTCAAGGAATACCCCCGGTTTTTTAACATGCCGGCAGCCACTTTCTGATTTAAAACATTGTCTTCAACAAGGAGGATGTTGAGTGTTTTTCTGCCTTCATGGCTTATGTGCCGACTGTATGAGTACCCTCCGTCACCGTCAATATCAGGCAAAGAAGTCTCTTGTTTTACTGAGTTGCTTACAATGCCGAATCTTGCGGTAAAGTGAAAGGCGCTTCCTTTGCCGGCTTCGCTTTCAACCCGGATTTCTCCATCCATCATATCCACAAGTTTTCTGGAGATGGCCAGGCCGAGTCCTGTGCCGCCGTGTTTTCCGTTAGCAACACCATTCACTTGAGTAAAGCTCTCAAATATGCTTTTAAGTTTGTCTGCAGGGATGCCTATGCCTGTGTCGGAAACGGAAAAATGAATGAGGATTGTCCGGCCATCCTGCTTCCTGTCAGTGCCGTTATTGCCATTTCCGGAAGTGCAGCGTTCAACTTTTACAATAATCTTCCCCTTATCGGTAAATTTGACGGCATTCCCCACCAGGTTAACAATGATCTGCCTGAGCCGTATGTCATCGCCTTTCAACTCTGCAGGGACATCGGGGCTGATGCGGCAGAACAGCTCAAGCCCTTTCTTGTTTGCCTGAACAGACAGGGTTTTGATTATACTGCCCAGTGTAGAGTGAAGATTGAAGTCCTTTTTTTCAAGCTGCAGCTTGCCGGCCTCGATTTTTGAAAAATCCAGAATATCGTTTAACAACCTGAGCAGGGAATCGGCGGAGTATTTGACCATTTCAATGTATTCCCTTTGTTCCCGGCTCAGGTCCGTATCAAGGGTCAGGTCGGTCATGCCTATAATTGCATTCATGGGTGTGCGGATCTCATGGCTCATGTTGGCAAGGAATTCACTCTTGGCACGGTTGGCAGCCTCTGCAGCAAAACGCGCTTTAGTTAATTCAGAGTGTGTGCCGGCTAACATAAACATCATATTATTAAAAGCCTCCCCTATCTCATACTTCGGATCTTTGACAGACTCTTTATAAACATCACATTTCTCACAGTCGCCAAACTTAATTGCAAACTGTCCCTGCACTTTTCCCCCGCAGTGAGTGCGGGCTATCTGCCAGCATCTTGCATTTCTCCGGCCATGCACAGGACATTCCTTATAGCCGCAGTTTTTCATCTCCCAGCATACGGGAATGTCAGGATTTTCAACCGGTTTATAAAGGATATTTTCAAATCCTTTACTTTCTTCCACTTCTTTAATTGTGTTAGAGAACATATCAAGCGCTGAACGAAGGTTGTTCCTTTCTTTTTTCAGAGTTTTCCTGCTCTTCGTCAATGCCTCCTCTGCCTTCTTGCGCCAGGAGATATGCATGGCCTGGGGCCGGAATATAAAAAAGTAAAGCACTGGAGAGACCAGGAGGGTCGATAAGGATATATCCATAATTGAGAGGGCTGTATCAGAGGCCGACGGAAACCCTGAGAGAAGAAACATGGCCGCAAAATGGGCAATAAACATTGAGACAATTATAATTAATATGATATAAAGAGGGGATCTGAATCTCTTTGACCCGGCTTCCTCGAAAACGGATATATCTTTGTCCGCCCTGAATAAAATCAACAATATTATGAACAAAAAGCCGAACATCAGGATCAGGGGTATTGCAGAAGACCGGAGTACCACCTCGTGAAGCATCCGTTGTTTGAGTGTAATATCGTCATATATCTCAAATGCTCCGAGAAATCTGTTACCGGCCATTACCGGCACATATGTTTCCACCACATCGGCATTTACCATCCGGTCTTCAAGTGATGCGGCATTGCTTTGCAGAATCTTGGTGAGGGGATTTCCTTTTGCCACAATTTCATAAAAGTAGCTCTTTTTATTTACCTTTCCTACATCCCGGGGGTCGGTGGAAAACAATATCTTCCCGGATCTCGAAAATATCTTGATTTTCGAGATATGCAATTTTTCTTTCATTTCTTCCGCCTTAGCCTGGAAATCCGCGGGGACCGAGTCTTTTGTCAATCCACCCTTGTCTAAAGAGAGCCCTGTTGACAGGAGATTTGCAATGCGCACAGCGTCATCTTCGGCGTTTTTATTCACCACTTCCCCGAATAAAGGAAATATAAAGTAAATATTGACCAGCGGATATATTATTGCTATAACGCAGGAAACGATAAAGATGTATCTGAGCGCCTTATTGTAAAGCATTAAAATTTACCTCAATAAACAACATCTGTAGCTGTTCCCGGTTACTCACAGGCTCTGATAACCTCCCTTGCTATCTTCTCCAGGGGTAAAACTTTATCTACCCCGCCTCTTTTGATGGCCTCATTCGGCATCCCGAAGACAACCGAGGTGGCTTCATCCTGGGCAATGTTAAATGCCCCGCCTCCCTTCATCTCAGACATTCCCCTTGCCCCGTCATCACCCATTCCGGTCATAATCACGCCTACTGCGTTTTTGGCGGCATAGCGGGCTGCCGAGCGAAAGAGCACATCTACAGAAGGACGGTGGCGGCTGACCAATGGCCCGTCTTTTACCTCCACGTAGTACCTTGCCCCGCTTCTCTTGAGTAACGTGTGGCGGTTTCCCGGGGCAATCAGGGCCTGGCCCCGGATTACGGTATCATTGTCGGAGGCCTCTTTGACCGTTATCCCGCAGATGCCGTTGAGCCTTCTGGCAAAGGCGGATGTAAAGTTCTCGGGCATATGCTGGACAATTACTATGCCTGGGGCGTCAGGGGGCAGAACCTCAAGAAAAAACCTGAGCGCCTCCGTCCCCCCGGTTGAGGCGCCGACTACCACAATTTTTTCAGTTGTCCGTATCATTGCGTTTGTCCCGGGTTTGGCAAGCACCGCGTCTGCAGTGAGTTTAGGGGCCGCTTTAAGGGTTTTGCCGGCAATGCGCTTTCTTTTTGCAACTGATGCGGCCTTGATCGCGTCACAGATGAGCACCTTTGATTCTTCCAGAAATTGCCGAGTGCCCATGCGGGGCTTCTGGATAATCTCAACCGCTCCATATTCCAGGGCCTTCAGCGCAGTCTCGGACCCTTTATCCGCAAGGCTTGAAACAATAACCACAGGTATGGGATGCTGGCTCATAATTTTCTGAAGAAAAGTGATGCCGTCCATGCGCGGCATTTCCACATCCAGGGTAATTACATCAGGCGCTTCATGCCGTATCCTGTCTGCCGCAATGTATGGGTCGGATGCTGTTGCCATTACCTCCATCCGCGGGTCTGATGAGATTACATCCTCCAGTGTCTGACGGACTATTGCTGAATCATCTACTATGAGCACCTTGATCTTTTTTTTCATTTAATATACCCCTTTAACGATTCTCTGATCCGGTAAATCTATTTTCCCCATTTTTTCCAGACGTTTCAGGAAGATTTCTCCGGTATGTGTGTAGAAATAAATTTTACGTCCGCATAATCCTCCTACGTCGGAGATAACTATATTGAGGCCTTTTGTCCTGATCATCTTCAGGGCTGTTTCAATATTCATCCCGCCGACAGACATGATGTTGCCGACATTTCCAGAACCGAGAACATCCGCGCCGCCGAACAGCTTGACCTCAATTTCGCCGGACTTAATGCCGTATGTATTAAACATTTTGATCATCCGCCGTATAGAACAGTCGACATATTTGAAACTTTCATGGCATTCACCGGCACAGGAATTCATGCTTTTGCATAAAGGCAGCATCCCGTGACTTATGGCACCGATTTTAAAACGGCTGTTGAACATGGTCACGGAGATACAGGAGCCGAGCACTGTTGATACGAGGGTAGGCTTTTCAGCTATATATATCTGTCCGGGTTTAAGATAAAAGTTTGGCAGTTTTGTCTCGGACGGTCTCATGCTTTTCCCTCTTTCTTCACTTTGTGCCTTTGATACTTTGTGCCTCTGTGCCTGCCCCGGCCTCATTGTTCCCGGGCACCAGGATTTTTACACATGTGCCTGCTCCTGCACCGGACTCTACTGTTATTCGACCGCCGTGTGCCTGAACAAAGTATTGTGAAATAGTCAGCCCCAGGCCGATCGTTTCATGAGATTTTCCTGTTGTAAAAAACGGTTCAAATACAATAGGCATAATCTCCTCCGGAATGCCTTCCCCTGAATCCCGGATTTCCATACAGGCCAGATTGTTCTCAAGGCGTGTTGTTACCCTGATCTCACCCTGTTCTCCCACGGCATGGATTGCATTTTTAAAAATATTTTCAATAGCGATCCTTAACTGGTCGGATTTGCCTGTTACCATCAGCGGGGAATCGGTGAGATCAGTCACAATTGATACTCCCTGTGGAAGTTCCGGACAGGAAGGACTATCAAATATCCTTGCTATGCTGTTTAAATCCATCACTTCGGTTTCAGTGTAAAACACGGCCTGGTCCATTATCAGCAAACACCGGAGGATGGACGAGATACGGGTTACCCCATTTAGTGTTTCCGAAATCAGCGGCTCGATATCCCGGCAGATAAATTCAAGCTTTGAGTTTTTTATCCAGGGAAGAGTTTCCTTTATGACTTTCTCCGCATTGCAGCCGCCGGCTGATATTTCCATAAAACGGCTTGCGCCTTCGGACAGTATGCCGGAGTAGTTTTTAAGCGTACCGATATTGCTTTGAATAAATCCCAGCGGGTTGTTGATTTCATGCGCCATGCCTGATGCAAGTCTTGCTATAGCGTTAATTTTCTGTTCTTCGATTACTTTGCTTTGAGCTTTGCGAAATTTGCTCAATGCATCTTCAGCAATACATTTTGCGCTTTCGAGTTCTCTTTTCAGGCTTGTTGTTCTTACTGCTGCACTTACGCGGGCGATCAATTCTCTTTCGTCAAACGGCTTTGTAATGTAATCATCAGCGCCCTTATCCAGTCCCTCTATCCGGTTTTTAATGTCGGAAAGAGAGGTTAATAGAATAATCGAAAACAACCGTCCGGGCTTCCCTAATTTATCCAGGACCTCCAGACCGTTCATTACCGGCATCTCTATATCAAGAAGCACTATATCAGGCTTATGAGATTCTATGCATTCAAGTCCCATGCGACCGTCGGACGCAGTAAATACTCTGAAACCGGCCTCTTCGAGCAGTCCTTTGACATATGTCAAGATCGACTGGCTGTCGTCAACTACGAGTACGATGGGTTTTGTTTGAATGTTTGAATCATTATGCGTATTCATTGCTGTTTCCTGTAAATTGTCGGCGCAACCTGTGCCAGCGGCAGATTCATGCCGTGCAGGGTCTCGGAGTGTCCCATAAATATATATCCCCCGGGACCCAGGTGGCGGCAAAACCTGATTAACAGCTTCTCCTGTGTAGGCCTGTCAAAATAGATAATGACATTGCGGCAGAATATGATATCCATATGTTCGCGCATGCCGAAGTCTCCCTCCAGGAAGTTCAGTCTTCTAAATCTTACTTTGGATCTCAGTTCAGGCACTATGCGCACAAGCCCGCTGCTTTTGTTTTTACCCTTCAGGAGGTATTTCTTTTTCATGCCCGGGGGGAGCGGATCCACTCTCTCATGTTCATAAATTCCGTGTTTTGCCTTTTCAAGAACTTCTGTTGATATATCCGTGGCAAGAATTAAATACCTGAATTTAAATCCGGGGCATCTCTCTGTAAACTCACTCAGGACGATTGCCAGTGTGTACGGCTCCTCTCCTGTGGAACACCCGGCGCTCCATACCATGAGATTCTTTCTGATGCCTGCTCCGTGCAAAGCAATTAATTCCGGCAATGCCTTCTGGGCCAGGTAATCAAAATGCCCCGGCTCCCTGAAAAAATCGGTCTTGTTGGTGGTTACCACATCGATCATATGAACAAGTTCATTCTCAATCCCTTGCGGGCTGAACAGATAATCACAGTATTCAGTGAATGATGTCAGTCTCAGACGGCGCAGCCTCTTCTGAAGTCGTGACTCAAGCATTGTCTTTTTGGAATCAGGCATCTTGATGCCGCATTCAGAGTGTATGAACTTGCTTAAGCGTTTAAAATCCTTTTCGGACAGAGCTGCCTTAAACGTATTCATATAGCTGTTGTCATTTATTAGCTTCGGCATAATAATCAGCACTCGGTTGTCAGCTCTCAGCCTTTTGCGGGTTCAATCTACAAAATTAAACCCGTCGTGAAATCCCTGTTTCTCCGTCTCCCCGTCTCCCCGCTTCAGTTTCTGCTTCTTCCGCAGTCGCATAACCGCCTGCATCCTGAACAATAGCCAGCTCATCCGAGGAGAAGACCTTGTCAATATCCAGGATCATGATGAACTGGTCATCGCGTTTCCCCATGCCCTTTATAAAGTCGGTCTTCAATCTTGTTCCGATTTTCGGCGCAGGCTCTATCTGGTCAGGCTCAAGTTCAAGCACCTCCTGCACGGAATCCGCCAGCGCGCCGAGTACCGTGGTCTCTCCGTCTAACGATACTTCCACAATGATGATGCAGGTGTTGACCGTCTTCTCCGCCACCGGCATCCCGAATTTCAATCTTAGGTCAACTACCGGAACCACACCGCCTCTGAGATTAATCACCCCACACATGAAATCGGGCGTTTGCGGCACCTTTGTCACAGTCGTGAACTCAAGCACCTCCCTGACCTTGGAGATATCAAGAGCGAATATTTCTTCATCTAACTTGAATGTCAGATGCTGGGTTGCCTCTGTTATTTCTGCTATGGTCATTTTTACCTCCTTTGAAAAAGCGATTAGCGATTAGCTTTCAGCCTTCAGCCCTGCATTTTTCCGTGCTGAAGGCTGATTGCCGATTGCTGAAAGCTTTTTTAATATTTCTCAAACTCCTCATCTGTTCCATTGCCGCCGTCATTATCCATCTCTATGGCAACTCCTGAAGGTTTTGCAGTTTCTGCTGTTTCATTTGAAATGGCCTGATGTGTTTTTGCTTCTCCATGCGCAATATGCGCAACCTTTAATTGCTGCGCTGCTATTGGAGCCGTCCTCTTTCCAGTGATTATCTTGTGCCTCTTCATCCCGCTGCCGCTGTCTCCGACTTTAAAGAAGGCTATTGTGTCCTGGAGCTGTTCCGCCTGGGAGGAAAGCTCTTCCGCTGTTGAGGACATCTCTTCGGAAGCCCCGGCATTCTGCTGGATCACCTGGTCTAACTGCTGTATGGCCTTATTGATCTGTTCGGCCCCTGTGTTCTGCTCATTGCTTGCAGCATTTATCTCCTGCACAAGCTCCGCTGTCTTCTGTATGTCGGGCACGAGCTTTTTCAGCATTTCACCTGCCTTTTCAGCAACCTCCACACTGGAGGAAGACAGGTCGCTGATCTCGGCTGCCGCTGCCTGGCTGCGCTCTGCAAGCTTGCGGACCTCGGCAGCCACTACTGCAAAGCCTTTGCCGTGCTCGCCTGCCCTTGCCGCCTCAATGGCTGCGTTTAAGGCCAGGAGGTTTGTCTGTCTTGCTATTTCTTCGATAATTGAAATCTTGCCGGCAATCTCTTTCATGGCTGTCACTGCCTCTGAGACCGCTTCGCCGCCTTCCTTAGCGTCTGCAGCGGATTTGCCGGCGATCTTGTCGGTCTGCTGGGCATTGTCCGAGTTCTGCCTGATGTTGGCGGCCATCTGCTCCATTGATGACGATGCCTCCTCTGCCGAGGCTGCCTGCTCTGTTGCGCCCTGCGACATCTGCTCGGAAGTGGCGCTCAGCTCCTGGCTCCCGGATGATACATTGTCCGCGGCAGACTTTATATCTCCGACAATATTTCTTAGTTTCGATGCCATCTCTTTCAATGCATTTGTCAGGATACCGACCTCATCCTTCCGGTTTATATCTATATCAGCGGAAAGGTCGCCTTCTGCTATGGCCTTTGCAAAGTCGACCCCTTCAGAAAGCGGACCGGTGATCCCCCTTGTAATAACTATTCCCAGAAATACACCAAGCAGGATGGATAAAGACGCTACCCCGAGGAGCATGGCCACAGCGCTCTTTTTGGAAGCAGCGCCGCTTTTTATGGCTCCGGACATCTGCTCGCCTGCAAGTTCTTCAACCTTGGTGAGCAAGGAGGCTGCTTCTTCACCAATCCTCTCGAGATTATTCATTGCCTCAGCGCTTTTGCCGGCTTTTTCAATAACCAGGCGGTGGGCTGCCATCAGGGTGGCAGCCTTTTTTTGAAAATCAAGGTGGTTTCCATCCAGTTCCTTGACTGCATCCCGGACGGCTTTATTGCCGGTGGCAATGATTTTTTTACCGTCCACGGTGCTGCCGTCAAGGATTGCCGATACAATTTTATCGAATTGCGATACCCACTCCCCATACTTTTCTTCTATCTTATCCAGGTCCTTCAAATCACGTGTCTGAACATATTCCTCCAGCGTAAGACGGGTTTGTCCCATAATGATTTTGATCTCGTTTGCCATATCAGCGAGGGGGACTTCTTCACGCAGGATGGCCCTGGCTTTACTCCCGATATTGGCCTGTTTTGCCTTTTTATCTATGTCGGAAGAGATTATTTCCTCTACAGAGCCTGCGTCATTGTATACTTCATTAAAAATTTTATCCATTTCACTAATGGCATTATCGCTTTCCGCCTTTTTCTTCAAAAGCTCCCTGCCGGCCAGCATCATCTCAGTTGCAGCAGCCTGAAACTTTTCTTCGTGCAGTTCCTCTGCCTGGCTGATTGTCTCTGCCAGTTTTTCATTATCTGTTTTAATAACCGTTGTTCCGTCTTTAAGCCTGGCGCCTTCCAGAACAGCCCCTGTGAACCGGTCAAAATCAGCCACCGATTGATTGTAGTTCTGAACTATGCCCTCAAGACTTGCCTCATTGTCTGTGGCGATCGCGGAAGTGGCGCTTTTGAATTCAGACATTGCATCTCTTGCCATCATGAGCGCTATTTTCATCCGATTGGCCATTTCAACCACAGGAGATTCCTTCTCACCTACAACAAAAAGGTCGTGGCCTACTTTCTGGATTCCGTTAAACCCCACAAGGCTTGCGATTGCTATCAAAAGAAGCAGGCTCCCGAAACCTATTGCCAGTTTTTTCCCGATCTTAAGATCCTTCCATTTCATTTTTTGACCTCCTTAATTTAATCGTGGTCCGTGTCCGCTATCCGTAATCCGTCTTTTTTCACGGACACGCTGAACGGTTACGAATAACGAAATTAATATTTCTCACTCTCTATCTGATCCGCCATTGCCCGGGTCTGCGGCAATACCGGCTATTTTTTCTGATAATTCCTAATTCCCGACCAACTCCTCTTTCTCCACATTCTGTACAAGCTTCGGGACATCCAGTATAAGCGCTACCGTGCCGTCACCGAGTATGGTTGCCCCGGTGACTCCTTCCACGTCCCTGTAAACCCTGCCGAGTGTCTTGATTACTGTCTGGTGCTCGCCTATTACATGGTCAACCACAAAACCGACTCTGTGGCTGTCTATACCCGTAATCACAATCTGTTCAATTTCAGGTGTGCCCCCGTTTATCATGAACTGTTCCCGCAGGCTGATGTACGGAACTATCTCACCCCTTACATTTGCTATCTGGCGGCCGTGGGCGCTTGCCACATCCTCTCTTGTCAATTCCACACATTCCTCTACCAATGAAAGCGGCAAGACAAAAAAGTCCTGCCCTATCTTCACCAGAAGGCCGTCAATAATAGCCAGTGTAAGCGGCAGTTTCAGGCTTATTGTTGTGCCGATACCTCTTTCACTGCTTATATCTATTGAACCCCGGAGCGCATCGATGCTGCGCTTTACCACATCCATGCCCACCCCGCGGCCCGATACCCCGGTTATTTTGCCGGCAGTGGAAAACCCGGGTGCAAGGATAAGCGCGAATGCATCTCTTTCAGAGAGTTCAGCATCAGGCTCTATCAGGCCTTTTTCCACGGCCTTGGCGCGTATGGCCTCAGGGTTGAGACCCGCGCCGTCATCCATTATTTCTATTAATACATTGGCTCCCGAGTGCCTGGCTGAGAGATGAACTATTCCCTGCCCGGGCTTCCCTGAAGCCTTACGGACATCAGGAGCTTCAATGCCATGGTCTATGCTGTTCCTGATCAGATGAACCAGCGGATCATTGAGTTTGTCTATTACTGTTTTATCCAGCTCGGTCTCGGCCCCTTCCGTGGACATTTCAACCTCTTTGCCCAATTCACCCGAGAGGTCCCGAACCAGACGTTTGAACTTGCTGAACATGGCCCCGATAGTAACCATGCGGACGCTCATTGTATTGTCCCGAAGCTCGTTGGTCAGCCGTTCCACTTCCTCTGCAATCAGGAGCAGCTCCGGATCGTTTACAGTAGCTGTTGTCTGTGTTAGCCGGGCCTGTACAGTTACCAGCTCCCCGACCAGGTCTACTAATCTGTCGAGTTTGTCGGATGATACGCGGATGCTTGATACAGGGTCTGTTTTCTGCTGTTTCCGCCGCACATTACTGACATGCTGCTGCTCGGTCAGCGCGGATTCCACTTTTCCCGTGTCAACCAGTCCGGCATCAATCAGCATCTCTCCGACAGGTTTCTGTTCAACAAGAATCTTCTGAAGGTCCTCCTGTCTTATATCACCGCGTTCAACAAGAATTTCACCGATGCGTTTATGTGTGCCTGTTATTTTTTGAAAATCATCCCGGGTTATGTATCCTCTGTCAACAAGCACCTCTCTCAGTTTCATATATCCGGATTCTTCATCGGGATTTTTGCCGTCATCAATGGCATCAATATCCAGCCCACAGTCATCTTCAATAAAGATGAAAATATCTTTAATTGCATTTATCCCCTGGCCGGTGGTCAGAATTACATCCCAGTATGTGTAGCAGAGTTCAGGATTAATATCATTTAACTGAGGGATGGCATCTGTCTGCGCCGCAATCCTGCAGTCCCCGAGAGTGGATAGTTCATTTATTAAAAGAACGGGATTTATTCCCTTTGTGAAGATATCGGGTGGAGGGCGAAATCGAATTCGATAAGTTATGTTTCTCTCCTGATGTTCAGACTCCGGATTATTCTCATGAGGGGGGGAAGCCGGGGAGCAGGGGTTGACTTCTTCTTGCTCTTTTGTGTCGGGGGACAGCTTTTTAAAGGAGGCAATTAGCTCCCCGGCTTTTTGTTTGTCTATTGAATCCGGATTATCAAGTATTGCTTTGATATGATCACGGGCAGAGAGGGTAAGGTCTATGAGTTCTTTTGTGACGGACATTTCTCCATTGCGCACCATGTCGAATACTGTTTCCACCTCATGCGTAAATGCAGCTATATCATCAAAACCGAACATGGCGCCTGAGCCCTTGATTGTATGCAGCGCCCTGAAGATACTCCCGATAAGTTCCGGATCATCCGGACTTTCCTCTAATTCAAGCAGAGAGGTCTCAAGCTCTGCAAGCAGCTCGTAGGCTTCTTCTTTGTATGCATCCCTGTGCTGGTCTGTTTTTGACATTATGGCTTCTGTATAACCTGTCGATGCTTTTTCAATGAAAAATTTGTAATTACCGTTAATTTAATTTTTTTGCTCATCATCACCGACCATCCATAGACACATTTTATTGCAGCCTGATCCGCAGCCCGTGTGCAGTGAGTAACCGGCATCCCTCGCAGCCTCTTTGAATACTTCCGGACAGTTGCCGTTCAGCGTAAAATCTTTCTTTAATTCCATTGTCGTTTTGCAGGCTGAGAAGAGAAGCTGAAGGCCGGATAAATCCACATCCGTCACATTTTCAAGATTCAGAACCAGATGCTCTGCATATTCCAGTGAGTGAATTAATATATCCTGCAGTGCATCGGCATTTTGTATGGTCAGTTCGCCGTTGATGGTCAGTATCCTTTTGTCATCCGATTGTTCAATCTTAAAGTCGATCATGAATTCCTCCATTCTCCTTTCATCGTACAAACTTTTTTATGACATCTATCAGTTTTTCAGGCGTAAACGGTTTCACGAGCCATCCGCTTGCCCCGGCCTGTTTGCCTTCCTGTTTTCTGGATTCCTGGGATTCTGTTGTCAGCATTACCACAGGTATAAACTTGAAAGCCGCCGTGCTCCGGATTTGTTTTATGAGTTCAATCCCGTCCATATTCGGCATATTCAGGTCGGTTACTACCATATCTGCTTTTGTTCCGCTTAATTTAACTATTGCATCCTTGCCATCGACCGCTGCTATAACATCGTATCCTGCATCCTTCAGCGCAAAGGTTACGAGCTGCCTCATGGAGGCTGAGTCATCGACTATCAGGATTGTTTTTCCCATATCTCACACTCCTGCTCATTCTTGATTTCGTCATTTATTGATAATGTGTTTTTTAATACCTTTCTTTCAGATTCCATTGTGTACATTTCTTCAAGCCGGTTCCCTCCTCCGTTGCCGTTCCGGTCATGAATTTTAGCGCCCATACTTTTTGTGTTCTGCAATATATTCTCAATCTCCGATTTAAACGAAAGCAGCGGTTCAATCACATGTTCGATCCGCTGTCTCGTGATATCCTGGAACTGCATTGAGATGACTATATCGCTTATGTCCTTTGCAAGTGATTCGGTTTCCCTCATAAGTTCGTCAAGCTGGGTCTTTACTCCATTTATTGTCCCGTCTATTTTTTTCAGTGTGTCATCGACCACTGCCGCGGCCTCTGTAGAAGTATCATTGATTTCTGAAACGCTCTTCTCTGTCTTCCGGTATATTTCTTTTGTATCTGTTTCAATTTCTGTGACGAGCTTGCGAATCTCCTCAGCTGCCTTGTTTGACCTGTCCGACAGTTTTCTCACTTCATCGGCAACAATGGCAAAACCCCTTCCATGCTCGCCTGCCCTCGCTGCCTCTATTGCTGCATTCAGCGCTAAAAGATTTGTCTGCTCTGCAATATATCCAATCTCATCAACCATCGTTTTTGCACTCCCTGTAGCTTCAATGATCATTTCCATGTCACTCAGGGTCTGATTAGTAACTGTGGTGGCTCCCCGCAAGCTTTCTATTACATCCGAGAGGGATTTTTTGCTAAGATCAAGCAGGGTTTCATTTTTGTCCCCACCGTCTCCGGCAAGTCTGGAAAAAGCACTTGACGCCCCTGATGATTGATTTCTCGCCCTTTCAACAATATTCATAAAGCGGCTGCCGATGTCCATGGCTGCGGACTCAGTCTGTTGTGTTACTTCCTGCAGCTGATTGACAAGAACAGGGATGAGTTGTGACTTTTCAAAAAGAGTATCTTTCATGCCTTTTATCAAGGACTCGACCCCCGAGAGGTACTGTTTTTGTTCTGTTTCATATTTGTGTTGCATGTTCTTAATATGCTTCTTTATAAACACAAAGGCTGCGGCAATAACTGCGGAATAAACGAGTGCGTTTATAATGATCCTGAATAGGCTTTCCTCTATAAAAGAAGGAACCGTAAGCAGCGTAAGAATTGCAATTATTTTCAAATAAGTCTTCCAGTCATTTGTCACGTTTTGTCTCCTTGCTGTTTTCTTGATTTCCCGCTTTTATCACATCCGGTTTTTTGACACCCTAAAACAGGGAAACTTCATAGCCACGTGTTCTTCTTATCGAATTATAGGGAAGTGTTCTAAAGAGGGGGAAATATGTTTTTTTTAGAAGGGGAAACATTACCGGACATAGGGGGTTCCTGTATGTGCCGGAAGCGACAGGGTACAGTTGTCAGGGTGCAGGATGAATTTGAAGATTTAAATATGTGTGGAAAGAGGCAGCAAGGTTGAGCGGGAGACGAAGGTTAAAGAATCCGGGAAACTATCAGCCTCCCGGTTTTTCTGCACCCTGACAACTGCACCCTGTGGACGGTTCAGTATTTATCATTAAAAACGTTTCTCCAGAAAAAGTTTGAGCGACTGACTTTTTGCCGGATGCCTTAACTTTCTCAGTGCCTTTCCTTCTAATTGCCTTATTCTCTCCCGTGTGACCTTAAAATGTTTGCCTACCTCTTCAAGCGTTTGTGAAACGCTGTCTGTAAGGCCAAAACGTCTTTTGATAATTTCTGTTTCCTTATTCGTAAGAGAACTTATAACTTTTTTTACCTGCTCCTTCAGTTCCTGCTGAATAACTGCATCCAGCGGAATAAGTGATGCCTTATCCTCTATAAAGTCTTCCAGGTGACTGTCCTCATCGCTGCCTATGGGGGTCTCCAGGGAGATTGGCTCCTTGCATATCTTCAGAATTGTCCGCACTCTCTCTAAAGGTAAATTCATCCTTCCTGCAATCTCTTCCGCCCGTGGCTCTCTCCCAAGTTCCTGAACGAGGTGT
Source organism: bacterium BMS3Abin06 (assembly GCA_002897895.1). Classification (GTDB taxonomy): domain Bacteria; phylum Nitrospirota; class Thermodesulfovibrionia; order UBA6902; family UBA6902; genus BMS3ABIN06. The sequence goes on along the minus strand of BDSY01000106.1, from coordinate 13,027 downwards.
TTGGATACCTGTGTCAGCCTGTTTATGGTCTCTATCATATGAACGGGAAGCCTTATAGTCCTTCCCTGGTCCGCCAATGCCCGTGTGATTGCCTGCCGTATCCACCAGGTCGCATAGGTGCTGAATTTGTAGCCTTTTTTATAGTCGAATTTATCAACAGCCCTCATCAGTCCGATATTGCCTTCCTGAATAAGATCAGTCAGGCTGAGCCCTCTGCCAATGTGTTTTCTTGCTATACTGATCACAAGTCTCAGGTTTGCTTCTGTAAGCATTTTTTTTGCTTCAGTGATTTCTTCCTCATTCTCCTGAATGAGCTTTAATGCTTTTTCTATTTCAATCCCTTTAAGCCCCAGCTCCGACTCTATAATTGCCATTTCATTCCTGAGACGCCTGTAATTGCTATAGAGTTTTTTGATTTCATGCGGCTCTTTATCCAATTGATCCGCTTTATCAAGTAATATGTTTTTGTTTCTTAATTTTGCAGGAGGTATTTTTACATTCTCCTGAATATTGCTTATCTCCCCGGATATATTTTCATATAAGGCTGCCAGTTTTTTAAATTGAGACAGGAAGCCTTCAATTATTTTTTCTTTTAGATGGAGAGCGGATATCTTATCAATTATTTTATTATTGTTTTTTATTAAGCGGATATTTCTTTTTTCAGCATTTTTCCGGCTCAGTCTTTTATTGGCTGGGTATTCAAAAGACGAATCCCTTTTCCGGATAAGATATTTTAATGACCTGACAGTTTTTAAAAACTCTTCCAAAACCTCTTTTTTTTCTGTTTCCGACAGGTCATGGAACCGGCTCGCACCGGCTTTTTCAGGTGAGCAAGTATTGTTTATTGAAACTTTTCCCCCCTTTAACAGTTGAGGGAGCTTTAATATGTGCTTAATTACGAAAGGAGCCGTGAAAATAATCTTTGATATATTTTCTTTCCCGGCCTCTATTTTCACGGCAAGATCTATTTCACTTTGTTTGGTAAGAAGGGGGATGCATTCTATATCCCTGAGATACATTTTTATCGGGTCGTCTGAAGAGGAATTTGTATTTGAGCGGGCCTTTGCGCTCTCCATAATCATGTCCACCCCTCAGCCTTTACAGACATTATTGCTTCCCTGCGCCTCATAACAATAGCTGTCATCGCGGCCTCCCTGAAATAATTTTAAATTTATGTATTTAGAATTCTTATATTCAGACCGTCATATTATCCTACTAACAGGAAATTCTTTATAGAGGGGAAAATATGTTTTTTTTGAAAGGGAAACCCTTACCACGTATAGGGGTTTTCTCTATACTCCGGTAAAAAAGGTAAGATGTAAGGAGTCTGAATAATTATTTTGTATCTTCATTCATTAACCATTGAACCGCATGCAGGAATAAATTGCGGGAGTCCTGGAAGTTCATTTTCTTCTTGATATGATCTACATAGGTTTCAATGGTTTTAATGCTGAGATTTAAATCTTCCGCTATCTTTCGTGTTTTCAACCCCTGGCCGATCAGCCTGAACACCTCCAGTTCACGGTTGCTTAGGCTATCAATAGGAGAACTGTAAACACCGGATTTCTTGTTTACGATTTTATGTAAAAGTTTTATGCTCAATTTGTCACTGATAAATATTTCTCCGTTCATAATCTTTTTTAACGCGGATATTACTTTCTCCGGCGGTTCCTGTTTCATAATATAGCCTCTTGCTCCCGCCCCGAGACAACGCTCGGCATATACGGATTCCTCGTGCATGGAAAGAATCAGAATGAATAAGTCCGGATAGCGTGAAATGAGATCTTCTATGAGTTTTATTCCACTGCTGTGACCGAGAGAAATATCGACTATGACAATGTCCGGATGAGAGTCTGCAACAGCCTTTAACGCTTGAGGGACATCTCCCGCATCTCCGCAAACCGTAAAATCAATTTCCTGGTTAATGAGCTGCGCAAGCCCCTGGCGCACAATGGGATGATCATCGACTATAAAAACTTTGTGCTTCATAAGGTACCCTTGAAGAAGCCAGAAGCCAGAATGGAATATGCCTCTAATAATTTTGATTTTAATCTTTTCATTCTGACTCCTGTCTCCTGAATTCTGAATTCCTATTAAACATTTTCCTATAGGTGAACTATTACTATATTCTGTATTTTAATATTATCACAAAAAAATACTGAAGTTACCGGGCCAGGCAGAACAGTTTTGCACTCTATGTACCGGAGCTCTTACGAGACATCTGAATTTTTGGATATATTTTTTCCCCCGGCTTGTCCGGAAGAATACATGTTACTATTGTTCCTCCCCTGATATCCCGCCGGATATCAAATGATGCATTGATTATGCCGGCCCGGTAGTTCATAATTTTCAGCCCCATACCACCAGTATGCCGGGATATCTCCGGGATGCCTGTTCCATCATCTTTTATTATCAGTGAGATATTACCGTGTTCCTCAGTAAGAAAAATTTCGACCTTCCTGGGTTTGCCGTGTTTAACAGCATTAGTAACCGCTTCCTGCGCAATACGGTATAATTGTGCAACAGCTGTTTTATTACGTACAGTAACAGGTTTATCGCATTTAAAAACACATGGTATTCCAAACATTTTTTTAGTATGGTCGGCAAGCTCCTCGAGGGCTGCCATAAGACCTTCCTTATCCGTTTCTACAGGCAAAAGGCCCTTTGACATACGGCTAACCTCTTTTTTTGCCTTATCTACAAGGATGGAAATCTCTGTTGCATCTTCGGCCCCTTCCAGGCAGCTATTTTCTAATTTGCGTACCAGGCCGCTTGTTTTAAATGAAATGCCGGTAAGCAGCTGGCCCAGTCCGTCATGCAGGTCCTGTCCAATGCGGCGACGTTCCCGTTCCTCGGTCTCTATAAGTGATTTTTCCAGTTTTTTACGCTCAGTGATGTCGGAAGCATAGCGCATATACAGATCATCCGACACGGGAAGCCAGTGAACATCCCATACAACACCCGACACCTCCACTTCCAGACGCTGCACTTTTCCGGCATCCCATAGCCTTGAAGCAAGACACCAGGGACACGGGTACTTTTGCTGTCCGAGGGTTGCAAAACACTGCTTGCCCGGAACAGCGCCGGCCTTGATTGCCATCTCATTTGCCGCAACAATCTCCCGCGTGCCCGGCCTTAGGAGAATGGCCACACAGGGCATATTATTCAATAGAGTCTTGTTCAGGTGAATTTCCTGTCTCAGCTTTATCTCAGTTTCTATGCGGTCGATAATTTCCTGTTGGAGCCGGGCATTGGCAGCAGATAATTCTGCGCCTTTTCTTTGTAACAGCTCTTCAAGCTGCAATCGGTCTTTCATTATCTCCTCTCGTAGAATCGAGTCTTAAACGATTTCTCTCATTACTGTAATCAGAGTTTGTGTATAAACTCAAACACTTGTCGTTTTCCTGTCATTCCGGCTTGTCCGGAATCGTTTCTTTACAAAGCATTCCCGACGCGCTTCGCTTGCGGGAATGACATGCTTTTGAGCATCTGTGTTATTTATACACATACTAAATTATATCAGATTTTTTTATTGACTCTGATTCTAAATTAACCACTGAGATTAATCAATGGCAAAGTTTTCAGGGCGAATAAGAAGCAGTAATGTTCTTGCAGGGAGATTCAGCGGCTTGCAATTAGAGTATCTTCCCGGCTGTTAACCAGCGAATGGCGTGTATGATAAGCTCATGGAGACTCTTGAAGTTCATTTTTTGCTTTATATGTTCTATATAGGTTTCAATGGTTTTGACACTGAGGTTTAGTTCTCCTGCAACCTGTCGCGTTTGCAAGCCCTGCCCAATGAGCTGAAAGACTTCAAGCTCGCGGTTGCTGAGTCTGTCAACCGGGGAAGTATCCGCTTTAAATCGTTTGGTAATTAATTTATTAAAGAGAGTTGATCTCAGATTTTCACTAACGTATATTTCCCCGTCCAGAATCTTTCTTAATGCCGATATCACTTCCCCGGGAGACTGCTGTTTCATAATATAGCCTTTGGCCCCTGCCTTCAGGCATCGTTCTGCATAAATGGATTCCTCGTGCATGGAGAGAACCAGAACCGGCAAATTCCTGTTGCTGATCGAGAGCTCTTCTATGAGCCGGATGCCGCTGCCTTTCCGGAGAGAAATATCAACTATTGCTGCGTCAGGCCTGCATTCGGGAATTGATTGCAATGCATTTGAGATATCGGGGGCATCCCCGCAAACAGTGAGGTCTGTTTCGTTATTAATAAGCTGTGAAAGCCCCTCACACATTACAGGATGGTCATCTACTATAAAAACCTTGTGCTTTAACATGACGGTCCCGGGCTCATTACTTTTTATAGAGATTAAAAATCTCCTTCCTTGTCGGACAATTACATACAAAAGAATATCCAAAGGACATCCTGTAATCACAAGCGGCATTGTTAACCGGTTTAATGAAAACTATTTTATTACTGAAGCTGTCTTCAACCTCACAGAGACAGTCTTTGTCCCCGTTTAAACAGGAATGGTTTTCTCTGCACTTATCTGTTTCATTCAGGATATCTGCTTTAATTTTAAATTCCATATTTATTTTTCTGTTATCCTTTTTGTCTTTGCTTTACAGCAATGGTATGGGCATTTACTCTATAAGAAAGGTTAAGCCCCAACTCAGCCTGTCTCTAACAAGCATATATTGGTTGGGGCCCCCCGCCGTTGTCTCTAATATAGGTTCTGCAGTTAAATAAATGCAGGATTTCGGATATGTTTATCTGTAGTTATAGCTTGTGATATATTATTACCAGATTTATTTCTCAAATGTCACCTGTCAAAAATGACAGGTAGGCTTTAAAATTGCATTTTCTCTGTTCATATGGTTTTTTGAGATGCCGGTATCAGCAAGAGAGCTGCATATTGCATCGTATATCATGCATCCTGTATCATGTTGTAATCATGGATGACAAAGTGGTAATTACCGGAACAGGAATAGTCAGCTCACTCGGACTCAGTGCATCGGAAACATGGGATGCCCTGCTCTCCGGCAAATGCGGTATACGGCCTGTAGATGATTTTGATGTGCAAGGATTCGAGTGTAAGGCAGCCGCTCAGGTTCAGGGCCTGGACCCTGCAGTGCCCGGCATTCACCCGAGGGACTTGCGGATAATGGATAAGCACTCTTTCATGCTGATGGAAAGCAGCCGCAGTGCATATAAGCAGTCGAAACTTGACAACAGCTCCATTTCTCCGGATGAAACAGGATACTTTGCCGGGATGGGAATGGTCGACTATAATATTGAAGATATTCTTCCTTCGGTTTTGAAATCATTAGACGGGGAAGGCAATTTAGACTATGACAGGTTTTTTTCTGATGCCTGCCGGCAAATTCATCCTCTGTGGCCTCTTTCAATGCTGAACAATATAAGTTTCTGCCAGGTCGCTATTGATCTCAACATCAAAGGTGAAAATACGGTTTTCTCTTCTCATGCCGACTCAGGCATACATTCCATCATAGAAGCCTGTAATATTGTTATTGAAAAAAAAGCCCGGGTCGCGCTCGCAGGTGGAGTAAGTGAAAAGGTTTCACCGCTGAGTATGGCGCGCGCACTGTGTTTCGGCATATTAAATACCTCGGACAATGAAGCTCAATGCCGCCCATTCGGTAAAGGCAGAAGCGGAACTGTTTTAGGCGAAGGCTGCGGAATCATATCCCTGGAACTGCAGTCTACTGCTGAGAAGAGAAATGTCCCTCCTCTGGCAGTCGTCACAGGATACGGCGCTTCTTTTGAAACAGGCAAAGAATCAAATTGCCCTGCCGCAAAGGCTATTTCCCTTTCAATGGAAAAGGCAATTGCCCGGGCAAATCTCAGGCCTGCCGACATTGATTTGATTATTGCCCACGCTGACGGCACATACATGGGAGACAGGGAAGAGATCGAGGCAATTCATCGGACTTTCGGGGGCTGTATTGATAAAGTCAATGTGTTTTCTTCAAAAGGGGCTTTGGGGCATCTGCTTGCAGGGGCACCCGCTGTTGATGCTGTCCTGGGAATTTATATCCTGAAAAATGGTATAATTCCGGCTATTTATAATTCTCTGCCTGAAGATGACAGCATTGAATTTAATCTTGTGAGCAGGGAGCCGCTCAAAACAAATCCGAAACGGATACTGATAAATTCCAGGAGTTATGAAGGACAGTGCGCTTCTTTGATAATAGAGGCAATTGATTAAAAGGGCATATAGATGCGATTTTTGTATTACGATAAAATAGATAATATCGAAAAAGGCAAATCCATCACCGGCGTTAAGACCTTCACCCTTTCGGAAGAATTTTTCAGGAAGCACTTCAAAAAACAGGCGCTTGTTCCCGGAATCATATATATAGAAGCAATGGCGCAGCTTCTCGGGTGGCTGATTATTTATTCCCATAATTTTAAACTCTCTGCAGTCATGTCACTTGTTGAAGATGTAACTGTGCCCCCTGAACTGAGACCCGGTTTCAGGGCTGAAATACATGGAGAGATTATCTCCACTTCCCGGAGGGATTCACTCGGCAAGGCATGGATTACAGTTGACGGCGAAACAGTAGCCTCAATGAACCGCATAATTTACAGCCATGTCCACAAAGTCAATTCAGAGGATCTTTCAGCCCTCTTCTATTATTACAGTGGGATCAGGGTTAATCACGGAGCATGAATGATTAGCAGGCGCAGAGTTGTTGTTACAGGGCTCGGACTGGCAACTTCGCTCGGCCTGGATGTTGAGGAAAACTGGCAAGAGGCGCTTGACGGAATATCCGGCATCACGAAACTTGCGCTTCCGGGTGCTGATAAATCACCGGTACAGGCAGTCGGTCAAGTGACCGGAGAGGACTGGGATAAAATACAGAATGAATTCAAATATGATGCGGCAAAAGAAGGTGAAAGGAGAACGCTTTTTGCCCTCTGGGCTGCACAATCCGCACTGAAAGATGCAGGGTTTGGAAATTTTGACGGCTGCAGGGACAGTTTTGGCGTTACCCTGGCAGCAGGTCTTGGAATAAACAGGCTTGAAGACATTCAACGCTGGACAAATAAAGATGGTAAATTCGATTACCTGAAATTCGGCAAAGAATATAAGAATGTGCACAGGGAATCTCTCATGAAAAATAATTCAAACAGGCCTGCGGCCCTGATTGCGAAGAGGTTCGGCTTAAACGGATATAATTCAACCATAACCACTGCATGCGCTTCAGCCACTCAGGCTATCGGAACAGCTTACAGGGCGATCAGCAGGGGTGATGCGGATATGATGGTTGCCGGCGGCGCCGACTCCATGATAAACCCGGTCGGCCTTGTCTTTTTTGTCCTCCTCGGCGCTGCCTCTGTCTCATCTGAAAACCCGGCAGAAGTTTGCAGGCCTTTTGACAGGAAACGATCAGGGCTTGTCATGGGAGAAGGAGCCGGTGTAGCAATTCTGGAAGAAGAATCCCACGCAGTCAAAAGGGGGGCAAAGGTATATGCGGAAGTTGCAGGATACGGCTCAACAATGGACGCATATAAAGTTACGACGCCCCATCCTCAGGGTAGCGGTGCAGAACACTCAATGATAAAGGCATTGAGTGATGCGGATATGGGCGTTGATGAGATAGATTACATTAATGCCCACGGCACAAGCACCAAACTCAATGACCCGGCAGAAACACTTGCAATTAAAAAAGTTTTTAAAGAGAACGCCTGCAATATTTCTATAAACTCAAGCAAGTCAATCATCGGGCATTTGATAGCAGCTTCCGGTGGACCTGAATTTGTATTTACTGTATTAAGTGTGAACAGGGATGAAATCCACCCGACTATTAACCTGAAAAATCCTGACCCGAAATGTGATCTGGATTATGTCCCGAATGTGAAGAAAACCGGAACCGTGCGTGCAGCTATTTCAAACTCATTCGGTTTCGGCGGACAGAATGCATCTATTGTAGTGAAAAAATATGTTAAATCAGGGATTCAAGATGAGGTCAAAATATGAAAATTGATTTATCGGGCAAAGTCGCCCTTGTTACCGGCGCATCCAGGGGCATTGGACGTGAAACAGGCATTCAGCTTGCAAAAGCAGGAGCAAAGGTGATTATCAATTACAACAAGTCAAAAGAGAAGGCCGGCGAAGTCAAAGAAGCAATCCTGAGTGCCGGTAATGAAGCGGACGTATTTCAGACGGATGTCTCAAATCCGGATGAAGTTAAAGCGCTCTTCGCATTTATAATGGATAAATATAATAAATTAGACATTCTTGTTAACAACGCAGGAATCATTAAAGACAATTTACTGATAGCAATGAAGCTTTCAGACTGGGACAAGGTGCTTGACACAAACTTGAGAGGGGCATTTCTATGCACACAGCATGCAGCTGAAATGATGATGGCCAATCATTCAGGAAAGATAATTAATATATCATCTATAGTTGCCATAAAGGCTGTTCGCGGGCAAACCAACTATGCATCTGCAAAAGGCGGGCTCATCTCTTTCACCAGGGCATGTGCAGTTGAGCTGGCAGGCAAAGGCATCCGGATAAATGCAGTGTTGCCGGGGATGATTGCAACCGATATGAGCAGTCGCGCCATAAAACGGGCGGGAGACAGGATACTTGAAAGAATTCCTGCTAACAGATATGGTAACCCCTCTGATATAGCAAACGTTGTAGTATTCCTTGCCTCTGATAACGCAGACTACATTACTGGCCAGGCAATATCTGTTGACGGAGGAATGAGTATATCGTGATGCGGATCTTTCAGGGCGTTGACATTGTAGAAATATCGAAATTCAAAAAAGTATTTCTCAATAATGATAGCTTTGTCTCTGACATCTTTTCAGAAAAAGAGAGGGAATACTGCCTCTCAAAAAAAGACCCTTACATACACTTTGCAGGCCGTTTTGCGGCAAAAGAGGCAAGCCTTAAAGCGCTTGGCACAGGAATGTCCGGCACAGGCATTGACCGGATGTTTAAAGAAATAGAGATCATACCCGGAGCATCCGGAAAGCCCGTGCTCTCTTTCAGCGGATGGGCAAAGAAAATAAGCGGGAAAAAGGGTATAAATCAGTTTACCGTTTCTATCTCTCATTCAGAAAACCATGCAGTTGCAACGGTAATACTGACCGGGCGGGATACTGTATAATATTAGACTCTTGACACACAAAGTGATTTAGTAACAACAGGGGGCAGTTGTCAGGGGGCAGGATGAAATTTGAAGATTTAGATGTGTGGAAAAGAACCGGCCAGTATTACTGTCAGCCATGTATATTTTTTTCTGCACCCTGCACCCTGACAACTGTTCCCTGAGAACTTTAAATAAAAGAGGAGAATTAACGATACGATGCGTTACCTGCTAATCGATCATATTACAGAATATAAACCCGGCGAGTTAATCAAGGGCATTAAAAATGTTGCAATGAGCGAAGATTTTCTCGAATTCCATTTCCCCAAAAATCCCATCATGCCCGGGGTTATGCTGTTGGAGGCATTAACTCAGCTCACAGGCTGGCTGGAAGCTGCATCAACTGATTTTAAAAACTGGTTCCTGATCAGCAATGTCGGGAAATCCGCTTTTTACGGGTTTGCATTTCCGGGTGACCAGGTTGAACTGGAAGTTGAGTTTGTATCAGAAGGAGATCAGAATAAAAAGGTATACAGAGGAACCGGATTTGTAAAAGGAAAAAAGAAGATCTCAGCAGAATTTGAAGGCGAAATCATATTGCTTGAAGATATTGAAGATGTGGAAGAGCAGAAAAAGTTCTTTAAGGTTTTGACCAGGGAGTTGAGGTAACAGTATGCATGAACGGGAAATTGTTATAACAGGGACCGGGCTTACTACTCCTATCGGCAAAAATACAGAGGAATGCTGGAGCAATGTCAAAGCAATGAAGACCGGCATAGTCCGTGATCCGAAAGACAACCTCCCTGAGGTACTTCAATATACGGGCAAAGTAGCTGAATATGATCTGCCGCCGGACATCCCTCCAAAACAGATGGGGCAGATGAAATTCCTGAATCGCGGCGCCATTCTTGGATTCTGCTCTGCCTCTGAAGCTGTTTCTCAATCCCGTGATATTATAGCAGATATTCCTCCGGGGCGGAGAGCCCTGTACGTTGCAGCAGGTGATTTCACAAAGCTCGGTTATGATTTCATGTATCCGGCCATAAAGGAGAGCACCGACAAAAATTGGGAGTCAATAAATTACGAAAAACTTAACAGCTCTGCATTAAACAAGGTTAACCCTTTTTTCCTGCTGGAGTCATTAAATAATAATCTGTTCAGTTTTCTTTCGGCTTTCATAGAATTTATGGGGCCGAATACCAGCCTGGCAACTCTTTCACCAAACGGTGGTAACGCACTGGAGATGGCATACAGAAGCATTAAGCAAAACAAAGCTGATGTTGCATTAGCCGTAGGCTACGGCAACTGGATAACCGAAATCCCCCTGTATGAACTTGAAGGCCTGGGAATACTTTCAAAATGCAAACAGGGCATTCAATCCTATAAACCGTTTGATAAAAACAGAGACGGATTTATTCCCGGTGAGGGCGGTTCCGCAATTTTTCTTGAAGCCGCCGACATAGCAGAAAAAAGGGGCGCAAATGTTCTTGCTAAAATAAAAGGTGTAGAAAACTGTATCGAGTTTTCCTCAAATCATACGTTCAGTGTCCCCTCAAAAGTCAGCAAGCGCAATATGCTTTCAGTGATAGAGGAAACAGCGTGTACAATAGACGATCTCGCTCTTATCATTCCGCACGGCAGCGGTACCCGTAAAGGCGACAGATCAGAGTTATGGTCGCTTATGGATGTCCTCAGTGATAAAAAAGCAGACGTGCCATTGTGCGGACTAAAGCCTTATACCGGGCACATGGGAGCAGCGAGTGACATTGCAGAAGTTATTCTGGGTATTAATTCCGTGGCAGAAGGGACTGTCCCCGCCACATTAAATTTCCAGGCAACTGAAAAAGAATTTTCCGGCTTAAAAATATCCGCATCTCCCCTGAGTTGTGCAAAAAACCATTTTCTGTCAGTAAGCTATGGAGTGGGCGGGCAATCATCATCAGTGATTGTTGAGGTTTTGTGAAAAAAAAACGCAAAAAAAAGACTGAAATCGTCAAGCTCCTCGAATATTATACAGCCTACGCTATCATTTCCATTGCCAGGGCAATACCATTAAGAGTAATAAAAATTATCAGCAACTCTATCGGTGACCTTCTTTACTTCCTGGTACCGAAACGCCGCAATATCGCTATTGAAAACCTGCGGCATGCATTTGCCGGGGAAAAGAGTGAGCAGGAAATTAGAGGTATTGCCCGTGAGAGCTGTAGATCATTTTTTCTCACCTTTCTGGAAATTGTAAAGCTCCGTTACCTGTTCAGCGGATCAAATGTTATGGACAAACTGAAGGCTTATGCCAATAACCTTGACGAGCTTTTCAGTAAGGCAAAAAAAATACACGATGAATCAGGCGGCTGTATTTTTGTGACACCGCATATAGGTAACTGGGAAGTACTGCCCCGTGTCAGCTCATTTATTGGAATTCCCCTTGCAATCGTTGCGAGACCCCTGGATAACGAGTACCTTGAAAAACTTATTTTTTCCAATCGTGTCACAGGCAGTCAGGTTATCATCCCCAAAAAAAATGCCCTCTTTGTCCTCCAGAGAACTCTTCAGAAGGGAACCTCCATCGGCATGCTGCCCGATCAAAGCACCATGAAAGGCATTTCAATAAACTTTTTCGGACGTCCTGCAACGACAACCCCTGTTCCTGCAATACTTGCCATTGCATACAATAGACCCATTGTTGTTACAGCCTGTTGCCGGAAGGAGGGAAACTATCATTATGAAGGCTTTGTCAGCGATCCGATATGGCCGGGGGAATACACAAGTGAAAAGGCGGAGATATTCCGGATCACTGAAGAAATAACACGAAACATGGAATCTATTATCAGAAAATATCCGGAGCAGTATCTCTGGATGCACAATCGCTGGAAGACGTATAAGGACAAAAAAGAGTTAATGTCATAAATTCAAAGTCAAATCCATATCCTCTTTCTCTTCAGTAACCAGACCCGTCATCAGTAAAGCTTTTTCGTCAACCTCACCGGAACACACTTGCTTATATTTTATTACATTTATTACTCAAATTAGATTATAATTTATTACATTTTAATTGCCATATTGGTTATAATTTATTACATCATGTTTCCGCGGAATATAAATAAATTTTTACTGGAGTGGAAAAACAGGAAGAACAGGAAACCATTTGTCATCAGAGGTGCGCGACAGGTAGGCAAGACCTCGGCTGTAAATCTTTTTGCTAAAGAATCATTTAAGACTTATTGTTGTTTTACGAATTAAACCGGCCTAATTTTTCTAACTAATCTAACCTTTTCAAATTAAAGCAACTATTGAAAGAGAGAGGGAGTTTCCTCCCTCTCATGTAGTCAAATAATTTCCGTAGAAGCAATACGCACATGCTCTGCTGAAACGATATTGCATTTTTCCGATGCCGTAGCAACAAGCGCACCTCTGGCAAGATTGTTCGCCCTTCTAAGCAGTCCTCCGGAACCCTGATGTATCGCGGTAACCGCCTGCTCCGAGAAGAGGTTCTGTTTGCAGCCTGCAATACTTAGATGATGTTGCAGATATGCCTGCATTTCATCTCTGCTTAGCGTTTCCATATGCCCTCTTGCCACGACTCTTGATGAAAAAGACCTCGACTGCATAAACATCAGATTCTCTATAAGATTGTTCTGTCCGGCAAGTATAACCGGCAGCACAGGGCGTGAATCACATTCAAACTGCATCAGTGTATGAAGCTCCGTAAATACATCCAGCCTCAGTATGGATGCCTCATCTATTATGAGCACGGGTTTCTGTTTCTTATGTAGAAGTTCCATAAGTCCGCTTCTTATTGTCTTTGTCAAAAGCGCCTTTGATATGCCTTTAGTCTCCACATTAAGCGCATAACAGATCTGTTTGTAAAGCTCTGTCACTGACCCCGATGTGGCGGTTACATACAGTAAACGGTACTCCGACGGATGCAGTGTTGATGATGCAT
>BDSY01000105.1 GCA_002897895.1 bacterium BMS3Abin06 | reverse complement strand
AATAAAAAACCACTGGGCTGGAGTGCTAAGATGGTATGACAGTAAAATTAACAATGGCATATTAGAAGGTCTTAACAGTTTGGTGCAAGCTGCTAAAGCAAAAGCAAGAGGATATAGAACTTTTAAAAACTTTGAAACAATAATTTACCTTCTTACAGGTAAATTAGATTTCAGTAAAGTTGGTTTACCCACTTGAAATGAGAAAGAACCATAAATATTGGAGGCTATAGTGCTTAATAAAATCAATCCCTCGGAAACTTCTTCCTGGAAAAAACTCAAAAGTCACTTTGATGTTATGAAAGACAAACACATGAGGGATATGTTTAATAATGACCCCGGCAGGTTTTTCAGATTTTCTCTCAGGTTTGAAGACATGCTGCTTGATTATTCAAAGAATATTATTAATAGCGAGACAATGCGTCTGCTTACGGAGCTTGCCCGGGAAGTAAAGTTAAATGGAGCGATCGATAAGATGTTCTCAGGCGATAAAATCAATGAGACCGAGAACAGGGCGGTTCTTCACACAGCGCTCCGGAATTGTTCCAATACGCCCGTTTATGTGGACGGCAAAGATGTGATGCCGGAAGTAAATTCCGTGTTAAGGCAAATGCAGGATTTCTCCGGTAAAGTAATCTCCGGTGAGTGGAAAGGGTATGCCGGAAAACCTGTCTCTGATATCGTAAACATCGGCATAGGCGGCTCTGACCTGGGGCCTGTAATGGTTACGGAGGCGCTGAAGCCATATGCAAAGCCCAACATAAACGTTCACTTTGTCTCAAATATTGACGGCACACATATTGCCGAAACCCTTAGAAAATTATCCCCTGAGACAACGTTGTTTATGATTGCATCAAAGACTTTTACCACCCAGGAGACAATGACCAATGCGCACACGGCAAGAAAGTGGTTTCTCAATGCGGCAAAAGATGAGTTGTATGTAAAGAAACACTTTGTTGCAATATCAACCAATACAGAGGAAGTGCAAAAATTCGGCATTGATCCTGGGAATATGTTCAGATTCTGGGACTGGGTCGGGGGCCGCTATTCTTTATGGTCGGCAATAGGGCTTTCGATTGCATGTTACATAGGTTTTGAAAATTTCAGCGGACTTCTTGAAGGCGCCCATGCAATGGATAAACACTTCAGGGAGGCTCCTTTTGAAAGGAATATTCCCGTTATATTAGCGCTGATAGGTATCTGGTACAATAATTTTTTCAGAGCCGGGACAGAGGCGATCCTGCCGTATGACCAGTACATGCACAGGTTTCCCGCATATTTTCAGCAGGGCAACATGGAAAGCAACGGCAAATATGTTGACAGGAGCGGCTGTGTGGTTAATTATCAGACAGGCCCTGTTATCTGGGGAGAGCCGGGGACAAACGGCCAGCATGCATTTTATCAGCTTATCCATCAGGGCACAAAAATGATCCCCTGTGATTTTATCGCACCTGCAGTCAGCCACAATCCAATTGGCGAGCATCATGACATCCTGCTCTCAAACTTCTTTGCCCAGACAGAGGCGTTAATGAAAGGCAAGACCATGGAAGATGTTGTTGAAGAACTCAGGGCTTCGGGTAAAAGCGATGAAGAAATAAAAAAGCTTGCCCCTTTTAAAGTCTTCAGAGGCAATAAGCCGACCAACTCCATATTATTTAAAAAATTAACCCCGCGGAGACTCGGCAGCCTTACAGCGATGTATGAGCATAAGATTTTTGTGCAGGGTGTTATCTGGAATATATTCAGCTTTGACCAGTGGGGAGTTGAACTCGGCAAACAGCTTGCGAAAAAAATACTGCCGGAGTTAGGCGATGACAAAGAGATAACATCCCATGATTCATCCACAAACGGTTTGATTAATGTTTTCAGGGAAATGAGAAAAAATTAAATTTTTGCTTAGACGGATAGAAGGCTACAGAATATATCTGCTTAAATCCTCATCCTTTACAATCTCGCTCAATTTATCTTTCACGAACTTTTCGTCGATTGCCAGGTCGCCGTCTTTCATGTCCGGGGCATTGAATGATATATCTTCAAGAAGTTTTTCAAGTACCGTGTGCAACCGCCTGGCGCCTATGTTTTCGGTCTTTTCATTAACTAATGCCGCGGTTGAGGCGATCTCTTCAATAGAGCCTTTCGTGAATTTTATCTTTACCCCCTCGGTCTCAATAAGGGCAATGTATTGTTTTATTAACGCATTCCTGGGCTCCTGCAATATCCGGAGAAACTCATCTTTCCCGAGGGCTTCCAATTCAGCCCTGATGGGAAATCTTCCCTGAAGCTCGGGGATAAGGTCGGAAGGCTTTGCCACGCTGAATGCCCCTGCTGCAATAAAAAGCACATGATCCGTTTTCACCGGGCCGTGCTTGGTCGATACCGTCGATCCTTCCACAATAGGGAGCATGTCTCTCTGCACGCCTTCCCTTGAGACGTCAGGGCCCTGGGCTGAACCTTTCGAGGCGATTTTATCTATCTCGTCAATGAAAATTATCCCGTGTTGTTCGGTCCTTTCAATGGCCTCTCTCGTTACTTTTTCCATGTCGATAAGCTTGCCGGCCTCTTCCTGTTTAATAATCCGCAATGCCTCGGGAACCTTAACTTTTTTTCTCTTTGCCTTTTCAGGAAGAAAATTGCCCAGCATCTCCTTTAAATTGATCTCAAGTTCATCCATGCCGATATTTGAAACAACACCAAAGGGCACAACCTTCTCGCGCACCTCAAGATCAATGTACCTGTTATCAAGCTTGCCTTCCCTCAGCCGGGCTCGCAGCTTTTCACGGGTGTCGTAATAACTCTGCCTCTCTTCTTCCCCTGAATCTTCCGGCTCTTCGATGGATGCTTTTTTTTTGGCCCTCGGCGGGGGCAGCAGCAGATTAAGGATTTTTTCTTCGGCAAGGGACTGCGCCTTTTCCTGCACAATCTCCATCTGTTCAGTCTTAACCATATTAAGCGCCAGCCCGGTCAGATCTCTTACCATGGATTCAACATCCCTGCCAACGTAGCCCACCTCTGTGAACTTTGATGCCTCCACTTTAATAAACGGCGCCTGTGCCAGCTTTGCAAGCCTCCTTGCAATTTCCGTTTTTCCAACGCCGGTCGGGCCGATCATGAGTATGTTTTTGGGCAATACCTCATCTCTTAAATCATCCGGTAATAATTGTCTTCTCCACCGGTTTCTGAGCGCGATTGCCACGGCCTTTTTTGCGTTTCCCTGGCCGATGATATATTTATCGAGTTCTTCAACAATTTTCTTAGGGGTAAGATTATTCATTTAGCTCCTCAATATTAATTGATTCATTTGTATAAATGCATATATTTGATGTTATTTTCATGGCTTCTTCAACTATTTCTTTTGGCTCCAACTCTGAATGTTCCAGCAATGCCTTTGCCGCAGAAAGGGCATAGGGGCCTCCGGAACCGATAGCCGCAATACCGCCTTCCGGTTCGAGGACATCCCCTGTGCCGGAGATAATAAACGAATGCTCTTTATCGGCAACTACAAGGAGCGCCTCGAGCCGCCTGAGAATTTTGTCCGTTCTCCAGTCCTTGGCAAGCTCTACGGCGGATCTTGTTATGTTCCCCCTGTAAGTCTCTATCTTTTCCTCGAATTTTTCAAAGAGGGTAAATGCGTCCGCCGTTGCCCCGGCAAAACCTGCCAGCACGGTATTGTTATACATCCTTCTGATCTTTTTCGCATTATGCTTGAGCACTGTATGCCCGAGAGTCACCTGACCGTCTCCGCCGAGGGCGACCTTCCCGTTTTTTCTCACGCAGAGTATTGTTGTTCCGTGAAACCGTAAATCCTGTTGTGCCGGCATCTCTTTCTTACCCCATTAATTTATTAAAAGATTTTACTCTATTTATCCTTCTTGACCATAGGATGGGCCTTGTCATAAACCTCAGTGAGATATCCGATATCCACATGTGTATATTTCTGGGTTGTGGAAAGGGATGAGTGCCCAAGGAGTTCCTGAATAGACCTCAGGTCCGCACCTTCATGAAGCAAATGTGTTGCAAAGGTATGCCTGAGGGTGTGGGGACTGAGATTGCCTTTAAGGCTGATCATCCTGCTGTACTGTACTAATATACGTCTTACACTTCTCTGTGTCAACCTGCCGCCGCGGTTATTTAAAAACAGGGCCGGCGATTTTTTCCTTAACGAAATTCTCTCCGGAAGATAGTTTTGTATTGCCTCCATTGCCTTTGATCCAATCGGGACTATTCGCTCTTTCCTGCCTTTTCCTTTTACCCGGATAAGAGATTCTTTGATGTCGAGATCGCTTATATCGAGTGAAGTCAGTTCAGAGACTCTCAGGCCAGAGGAATAGAGAAGCTCCATAATGGCCTTATCCCTTGCCGGCTTGAATGTCTCTCCCCGGGGTGTTTCCATCAGCAGGAAAATTTCATCAATACTAAGAAATTTCGGCAGGGTTTTCGGAACCTTCGGACTCGATACCAGTTTGGCCGGATTCTTCTTTACATACCCTTCCCTGTGCAAGTATTTGAAGAATGATCTTATAGTGGCGAGTTTTCTTGATATGGAGGATTTTTTTAATTTTTTGTGGTGCAGGGATGCAAGTAAACTTCTGATATCCAGATTATCGATTTCTTTCGGCTTCTTTTTTAAAAAATCCGACAGCTCGCTTAAATCCTTTGCATATGCCCTCAAAGTATGAGGAGATACCCCCTGCTCCACTTTTAGAAAATCCATGAATTGCTCTATATATTTTTTCACTCTTTAACAATCCTTCTCAGTGTTATTGTAATCAGAATATATATCACTTGCAAGCCTTTAACGGGTGAGAATATTATAGTGTCTGTGCATAAACTCAACAATAGAGCCGTCATTCCCGCGATCTGTTGGGCGGGAATCCAGAGAAAAAAGGAACTGGATACCCGACTAAAACCTCGGGTATGACAAAAAATAAAATAGAAACCTTGCCGTCATTCCCGCGATCTGTTGGGCGGGAATGACAGCTTAATTATTGAGTTTATGGACAGACTCTAAATATTGTTTGTCTTGCTGAATCATTACATTTCAGTTAGAATGTAACATCTTGATTCCGTGGGGAAAATTATTAAATGACTACTGATTACAAAAAAAACCAATGAGATATGAAACCTCATCTTTCTGAAAGAGACATTTGTACAAAGTTTATTACACCGGCGATTCAGAAGGCAGGCTGGGATATTCAGAAACAGATACGTGAAGAAGTGACTTTTACTGATGGCCGTATCTATGTCAGAGGTCATTTGACCGCGCGTGGCAAGAAGAAGCGTGCTGATTATATTCTGTACTATAAACCCAATATCCCAATAGCTATTATTGAAGCTAAAGACAACAATCACACAGTTGGCTCGGGAATGCAGCAGGCCCTGGAGTATGCTGTTATTCTTGATATTCCGTCTGTTTTCAGCAGTAATGGCGACGGTTTTATCTTTCATGACAGAACTGCTTCAGGTGATGTGGAAAAAACTCTCAGCCTTGATCTGTTTCCATCACCTGCGGAACTCTGGTCAAAATATAAAGAGTACAAAGGTATCGAGACTCCGCAGCAGGAAGAGGTGGTAAGTCAGGATTACCATTTTGACGGAAGAGGCAAAACACCAAGATATTATCAGCAGGTTGCGATAAACCGCACTGTTGAAGCCATTGCTAAAGGCAAGGACAGGATACTGCTTGTGATGGCTACCGGCACAGGTAAAACATATACCGCATTTCAAATCATCCATCGCTTATGGAAGTCCAACACCAAAAAGAGGATACTCTTTCTTGCGGATAGAAGCGCTCTTATAGACCAGGCCCGCAGGGGTGACTTTAAATACTTCAGAGATAAGATGACGGTAGTTCAAAACCGCAAAGTTGATAAAGCCTATGAAATATATCTCGCTCTCTATCAGGGACTGACCGGCGGTGATGAGGCAAAGAATATTTATCAGCAGTTCAGCCCGGACTTTTTTGACCTTATTATCGTTGATGAGTGTCATAGAGGAAGTGCGGCTGATGACAGCGCATGGCGTCAGGTGCTTGAGCATTTCAGCAGCGCAACCCATATCGGTTTAACTGCTACCCCAAAAGAGACTGAAGAGGTTTCCAATATTGAGTATTTTGGCGACCCCGTATATACCTATTCCTTAAGACAGGGTATAAATGACGGTTTTCTGGCTCCCTACCGTGTTGTGCGTATAGGCCTTGATGTTGACCTGGAAGGCTGGCGTCCTCCGGCAGGGTATCTGGATAAAAACGGTAATCCTGTTGAAGACCGTATATACAACCGGAAAGACTTTGACCGCAACCTTGTTGTTGATGAGAGAAGAGAGCTTGTTGCAAAAAAGATAACGGAGTTTCTTAAAGGTACGGACAGATTTTCAAAATCGATTGTCTTTTGCCAGGATATTGAGCATGCCGATGGGATGAGGAAAGAGTTATCCAACGCCAACAGTGATCTTGTGAAAGAGAATTACAAGTACGTAATGAAGATAACCGGTGATGATTTAGAGGGTAAGCGTGAACTGGATAATTTCACTAACCCGGAAGAACCGTATCCGGTTATTGCGACAACTTCAAAACTGATGAATACCGGCATAGACGCTCAGACATGTAAACTTATTGTTTTAGACAGCAATATACGGTCAATGACTGAATTCAAACAGATCATCGGACGCGGCACCCGAATAAATGAGGAGTTTGGTAAACGCTACTTTACCATCCTTGATTTCCGCAATGTGACAGACCTTTTTTCCGATCCTGATTTCGATGGTGATCCGGTACGTATCAAGCCTGTTTCCCAGGATGATGATATAGGTAATATTGAGCAGGAAGAGGAAGATATCGGTGCACCGGTCATTGATGAAGAAGGCGGTGAAGAGGTAACGGACTTTGAAGAGTTAACAGGTGAAGATGACTATACGGAATACACAACACCTCTGGAGCGGCCGTATAATGGTGGACAGATAAATGACGGTCCTCGTGAAAAAGTATATGTGAATGGTGTAGATGTTTCTGTACTGAATGAAAGACAAATGTTTTTTGATAATGATGGTAAACCCATCACCGAGAGCCTGAAAGATTTTACCCGGCAGCAGATACTGAATCAATACAGCAGCCTCGACGACTTTCTGCAGAAATGGAGCAGCGCTGAAAAGAAAGAGGCGATCATTGCTGAATTCAGGGAGCAGGGAATCCTGGTTGATGATCTCTTGCAGGCAGTAGACCGCGAGTGTGATCTGTTTGATATTATATGCCATGTTGCATTTGACATGCCCCCTTTAACAAGACGTGAACGGGCAAATAATGTTAAGAAAAGGAACTATTTCACAAAATACGGAGATGGAACAAGAAAGGTGCTTGAAGCGCTTCTTGATAAATATGCAGATGAAGGTGTTCAGCATATTGAAGACATAAAGGTTCTGAGGATAAATCCCTTTGATAAGTTTGGAAGCCCCATGCAGATAATAAGTGAGTTTGGTAAAAAAGAGGATTATCTGAAAGCAGTAAGTGAACTGGAAGACGAAATATACACTGAAAGGACAGCATAGAAGCCTTGTCGTCATTCCCGCAGTCCTTAGGCGGGAATCCAGAAAAAAAGGAACTGGATACCCGACTAAAACCTCGGGTATGACAGAAAAATAAAATAGAAGCTGTGTCGTCATTCCCGCAGTCCTTAGGCGGGAATCCAGAAAAAAAAGGAACTGGATACCCGACTAAAACCCTCGGGTATGACAAAAAGATAAAATAGAAACCTTGTCGTCATTCCCGCAGTCAGTTAGGCGGGAATCCAGAGAAAAAAGGAACTGGGTACCCGACTAAAACCTCGGGTATGACAGAAAAATAAAATAGAAACCTTGTCGTCATTCCCGCAGTCCTTAGGCGGGAATCCAGGATCAGTTAATGAAAACTTATTGTGTCTATATTCTATGCAACAAACGTAACGGCACACTCTATGTTGGAATGACATCTGATCTTATTAAACGTGTTTATGAACACAAGAATAGTCTGGTAGATGGATTTACCAGGAAACATGGTGTGCATTGTCTTATATGGTATGAAACGCATGAGACACCTGATGCCGCCATACTGAGAGAAAAACAGATAAAGAAGTGGGAAAGGAAATGGAAGTTGAGGCTTATAGAAGAGAAAAATCCTGAATGGAAGGATATGTATGATGATCTATTATAGTTTCTCTTCCCATTGACTGAATAGTTTTTTGTTTTTGTCATTCCAGTGATTTTTTGGGCTGGAATCCAAAAAAAGGAACTGGATACTCGACTAAAACTTCGGGTCTGACAAAAAAGATAAAATAGAAACCTTGTCGTCATTCCCGTAGTCAGTTAGGCGGGAATCCAGAAAAAGAAGAAACTGGATATCCGACTAAACCCTCGGGTATGACAAAAAAATAAAGTTTGAGTATGACAGAGAGAAAAGCTAAACGATAAATAAATGTCGGATTTATTATAGTTTCTGGATTCCCGCCCAGAGGATCACGGGAATGACAAAGAAGAAGATCGCGGGAATGACAAAGAACTGGGGCCGCGAAAATAATAGTGTGGAGGAATTAGTGTGGGGAATTTTTGGATATGAGTATTAATTTAAGCGGATTGATGAAGACGATCCGTAACATAATGCGGGAAGACACAGGTCTTAATGGTGATGCTCAGCGGATTGAACAGCTTGGGTGGATGATATTTATCAAGGTCCTCTCTGACAAAGAGAAAGAGCTTGAACTGATGGAAGATGATTACACCTCGCCTCTGCCTGCTGCATATCACTGGGATGCGTGGGCTGGTGACGATGAAGGGATGACAGGGGATAAGCTTCTGTATTTTGTAGATCAGAAACTCTTTCCGGGATTAAGAGAGCTTGATGTCAGTGCCGGTAATAAACGTGCCTTGATTATACGAGAAGTCTTTGAGGGCAATCACAACTATATGAAGTCCGGTATTAACCTCAGGCGTGTTCTGAACAAACTCAACGAGCTTGATTTTAATATTGCCGAAGAGAGGCATCTTTTCGGTGATATCTACGAAGGGATTCTTAAAGAACTCCAGAGCGCCGGTAAAAGCGGTGAGTTCTATACGCCCCGTGCAGTAACCCAGTTTATTACTGATATGATTGATCCCCGGCTTGGTGAAAAGGTTCTTGACCCGGCATGCGGCACAGGCGGCTTCCTTACCTGTACTATTGAACATCTTAAAAAGCAGGTCAAGCGAGGCAGCCAGAGAAAACAGCTGCAGGAGAATCTAAAGGGCTGGGAGTACAAACCGCTTCCGTTTCTTCTGGCGACAACAAACCTTATCCTTCATGACATTGAAATCCCGAACCTTACCTTTGATGATTCATTAAGCCGCCCGTTAAATGAGTACAGGCATAAAGACAGGGTTGATACGATCCTTACCAATCCTCCTTTCGGAGGGGTTGTAGCCAATGGCAATGAGAAGAACTTTCCACAGAACTTCAGAACAAAGGAATCGGCTGATCTCTTTCTTGTTCTTATGATACAACTGCTTAAAGACGGAGGGCGGGCAGGAATCGTTCTGCCTGACGGTTCTCTTACCGGTGAAGGAGTTAAGCAGCGTATTCGTGAGAAATGGTTGACCGAGTGTAATCTGCATACCATTATCCGTTTGCCGAACTCTGTGTTTTCCCCCTATGCAACGGTTGCGACAAATCTTCTCTTCTTTGAAAAGGGAAAACCGACAAAGGATATCTGGTACTATGAGCATAAACTGCCGGAGGGTCAGAAATCCTATAGCAAGACAAAGCCTATCAGAATGGAAGAGTTTGATCCGATCAAGAAGTGGTGGAAGAAGAGGAAAGAGAGTGATCTTGCATGGAAGGTTTCTATTGATACTATAAAAGAGCGCGGTTGGGATCTGGATATTAAGAATCCGAATAAGGAAGAGGATGAGGTTGTGCATAGTACGGGGGAGTTGCTTGATATGTTGCATGAGTCTTTCAGGAAAAGTGATGAGTTGCTTGGGAAGTTGAAAAAGGCAGTATCGTAATGGAAGGTAATAAAACGGTTGCGTTTAAATTTGTTCCACTGAGTTTTATCTCAACAGAGTCTGAGATAAAACGACAATCGCTAAACACAGTTGTTTTTACTGATATTTTGAATAAATATTGCGACATTCGTGAAATTGGAACTCTACTGCATAAAACTCAGTACGGATATACTGCTTCAGCAACGTCATCTGGGAACGCCAAATTTTTACGAATTACAGATATAAAAAATGGAAAGGTTAATTGGGCTGAAGTCCCTTTTTGTAATTGTGATCAGATTGATAAATATAGACTACAGAGCAAAGACGTGCTCATTGCAAGAACTGGCAATAATATAAGTTATTTAGTAGACAGTAAAGTGCCTGTTGATGCTGTCTTTGCGAGCTATTTGATTAGGTTGAAATGTGATGAGAATGTATTATTACCAGAGTATCTTTACCTTTTTTTAAATAGTTACGCGTTTTGGCCTCAAATATTAAAGAAACAAAAAGGGGCTCTATTACAAAACGTAAATGCTCAACGAATGCGTCAACTTCTTATACCGTACTGTCCTATAGAAGTACAGCAAGAAATTATTCATCAAACTTCTTTACAGCTTCATACAAGTATAATTTCAAAACAGAATCATCTTTGTGAAAACCTGCACTTAAATGACTCTCTATCAAACGAAATCACCCACCAGCAAACTCTCCTGAAAAAACTCCGCCAATCTATCCTGCAGGATGCCATCTCCGGCAAGCTGACAGAGAAGTGGCGAAAAGAGAACCCTGATGTTGAACTTGCAACAGAACTGCTTGCACGGATTAGAGCGGAAAAAGAGCGGTTGGTAAAGGAGAAGAAGATCAAGCAGCAGAAACCGCTTCCGCCGATTAGTGAGAATGAGATACCTTTTGAATTGCCTGAGGGGTGGGTTTGGTGTCGGTTGGGGGATGTTGGTATTTTTGAACGTGGAAAATCTAAACATCGCCCACGAAATGACGAAAGCTTATTCGCAGAGGGTATTTACCCGTTTGTTCAAACAGGTAATGTGGCTCAATCCAAAAAGAATGCTTACATCATAAATGCTTATGATAAGTGTTATAACAAAAAAGGATTGGCACAAAGTAAAATGTGGCCTAATGGAACATTATGTATCACGATTGCTGCTAATATCGCTGAGACAGGTTTTTTGGGTATTGATGCCTGTTTCCCTGATAGTGTTGTTGGTTTTAAGCCATTGACAGATTATTCCCTATCAAAATTTATTAGGTATTTTATTGATGTAATGAAAACAGATATAGAACGCTTTGCTCCTGCTACAGCGCAAAAGAATATTAATCTTGGAATAATTGGTGACCTGCCTTTTCCGCTACCACCAGAGAAAGAAACTAACTACATAATTAACAAAGTGGAATCTCTCTTTACCTACTGCGACCAACTCGAACAACAAATCAACAAATCACAACAGGATTCAGAGCTTCTAATGCAGGCGGTTTTACAGGAGGCTTTTCAGGTAGAAACAGGCGTTATGTGATGAAGGTGACGGGGTTGGCTTTTTGGGCTGAGAAATTTAAGAGGCAATATGCTTAGAAGTTATTTCCGTTGTTTTGTCACTTTCAGTAAAAGATGAAATCTTTAATTTCCTATAGCGAATATGATGAAAAATAAACAGGTATTATCTGAGGCATATGTTCTTGTTGGCAGAACTAATTTTGCAAACCGAAAAAGATGGTACAGGGTAATATTATTACTCGAAAAAAATATAGAGATTAAAATGTTTCTCCCCGCTATTAAATCATTACAAAAGTATATTCCGCATATAGTAGAAACCAAAAACCAGGATTGGACTATTAAAATGCATAGAATTACAGGAAAGATATCTATCGGTCCTTACTTATTCGTTGACCTTGATAATGAGTTTAGATTTAGTCCGGATATAAAAAATCAATTTAATGAAAGTGATTATGATAAATCGTGGGTAAAACTAACCTTTACACCTGAAACATGTACTTTTTTCAAAGATATAAATGTTATTCCAGATGAGTGGGGAATGACATTTTATCCTCCGAAAAACAACAACTCATTATTTCGTCTATTCCATGACAAAACAATTGGAGTGAGAGCACTCCCTATCATATTCACTGAAAGTGATGAAAGTCTATATTTGGATAATAATCAGAGATGGACACTATCTGCAATGCAAGAGCGTATAGAACTGATAACTTTGCTACTTTCACTTTTTACGGGCTCTCCCCTGACGTATCGTTTATTGGTAGGCAGAAAAAATAAAGAAGTTTCATTTGTTCAATATCATTCAATCGCCAACGACTATTCTTATAAGTGTCCTAGTTCTTATAACGGACATGCCTATATCAAGACGGAATATATCCCTGACTTTATTTCCTCATTACCCGAGAAAATCGAAAGTTTATTTGCCAGTCCTAAGAAAATGCAATCTACCGTATTGCTTTCTTATTTCAGACAATTATATATGGCTTATTATAAAGAAATGAAAATAGCTTTAAGTTTCCAACTAGTGCCGTGTCCCAAAAGAATTACATACAAATCCGGCAATTTATCTCAAGCGACATGTATCTGAGAGCTGACAATACGGCTGCGTAGAGTATCAAATAGACAATTCAAAGCATTTTCAGCCTTT
>BDSY01000104.1 GCA_002897895.1 bacterium BMS3Abin06 | reverse complement strand
TCAGAAGTTCTGCGGACTTGCGGCAAACCAAATTGTCATTGTGCCAGGAAGCCCTCTCACCGGCACTGGACCTTATTAACTAATTTTGAGGGTAAAAGACGTTGTCAGGTTATCAGGAAAAAAGATGTCGGGAATGTCCAGAGAAAGGTCGACTGTTACCGTCGCTTTCGGAACCTTCTAAAGCAGATGAAACGCCTTGACTTTCAGAGGGGTGCCATACTCAAGGAGCTTTTAGAGGAAAGAAACGAATTGTATAAATAACATAACCCTCTGTTTATTAATAATTTTTGAAAATTCTAAATTCCAAATTCTGCCTGTTCATGAGTGCGGAATGTGGGTTATAATAACCATCTTCACCTTTATAAGTATTTGGAGTAACGAGATCGGTCTTTACGTTTACCTTGAAATTATCCTTTAATCCATTTGTCAATAAAGGAATCAAAGCCACATCTTCCCATTCTCCTAAAACTCGCATAGCTAATGCACGAATATAACCATCTTGTGACTTTTGTGCTAGTTGAATAATTCTATGCTTTATATTGACATTCTGAGACTTTAATAGTCCCAATGACAAGATTAGTCTATCCTTAAATTCACCTTTTGCCTTATTGAGTTGACTAATAATGAATGCAGGATTTTCATCTCCTGCATTGGCAATGGCAAAAACATATTGATCTTTTAAATGTACACTTATTGTCTTATATGAACCTGATGGCTTTTGATCGGAAGTCTTAATCCTGATTTCTTCGTCCAAGGCATGAAATAATGGTTGAAGCTTTTTCTCAACTTTAATCCCTGTCATCATAGATAGTTTTTTAGCAGCCTCAATTTTTTCTATCCAATTTCCGACTTTCAAATTGTTTATAATTTTTCCAGCTTCATCTTTAAAACCATGTGCTATCGTCCCCATACAGGCAATTGTAAATAATAATAAAATTCCTCTTATATACCACCAATTTTTCATAATCACCTCTTTTACTTTGAAGATTGATGTCCAGGATTTGACCAATCTTCAGAATCAGCCCTTCCGGCTGACCAATTAAACTCTGCATCATAAGCTATATCATGTTCATCATTCCATCCGTCTCCATCTGTATCCCACTTGGTTGGATCAAGATTTAATGCAGGTTCAGCACTGTCCAATACATAATCACCATCTTGGTCAAGCTGGGCGTTATATCCTCCTATTGGTACCCACCAAGTTTGATAGTTGATTTTATGTTGATTTTCATGAAGACAGGTTTCAGCAAAGGTATCAATCCCGTCATGTCCTGTCCAACTATTAATTCCAGAAGCAGGAGAACCTATATAAAAATGGGGATCACCCCAAATATAATACCCATAATTAGGAGTTGCAGGATCATACTGATGATTTCCACTACTGGCTTCTGTTTGGCTCCAATAGTAATACCAGTTTGGATCTCCGCTTCCCGGATTATTCAAAGCATTCTTACTGAAAAATGTCTGCACAGTCTGAGTATCTTGAGTTCCTGATACATTTGGATAAGTTAAGGTTAATGTCTTGTTGCTAAACTCTGAGTTTAAAGAAGGAAGTCCAGTAAAGGTAAAGGTAATATTTGGACCTTTTCTGTTTTGAGGATTGCTGGTTAAAGTTGAGCCGGATATAGTGTCAATAGACCATTCAAGTTTAGGATTTTCACTGCTGATACCGCTTGTTCCTGTAGCAGTAACATTACAAACCCCTGGACCTGCTGAGTTAAAGGTGAAATTATTATCAGTAATAGGCTGCTCATTAGGTTCGATTATCTTAATCATTGAGGAAATACATCCTACCATCTGAATATTTCGTCTCTCACTTGTCTCTGCATATGTCCCCAGAAACTCGAAGACTTTTAAATAGAGTTTTGTATCATACCAGCCATCAAGTACACATATGCCTTCATTAGGTCCAAAAGAGTACTTCCCATTCCATATGAAATAAGGCTCATGGCCAAGCGAAGGCAAAGGAGGTTTCCATTCGCTTTCTGTGTACACAATCTCTCCTGTATCAGAATTGATTATCCCTAAATAAACCTCTGAGACAAGCCTATCAAAGGCGTTATAGTTATATCTTATTTGAACACGGTTTTGGTAATTCAGTATCGCCGGACTCGCAGATGTAGGCGATATAATCCATATATCCCCCTGCCCTATCTCACCTGAAACCTCATTACTGTAACCACTTTCATTGCCCCCGTAATCTTCTGCGGTTACTACATAATAATATGTCTGTCCTGCGCTGACGTTTTGATCTACATACCATTCATAAGCGCCAAGAGTTGCCACAAGTGAATAACTTCCACTGCTCGTTCCTTTATAGACATTGTATCCGGCAAGATCGGTTTCGTAGTTGCTATCCCATGTCAGCAACAGCTCCGCAGCTTTTTCCGTAATAGCCGGATTTGCCGGCGCTAACGGAGGATCATCTACGACATCAGGCGTATCCGATACTTCAACTGACGCCGGACTTTCATTGCCGCTATAATCCACAGCCTTGATTATATAATAATAAGTTTGCCCGTTGGTCACATTTATATCAGTAAAGCCTAATCCTGAATAGGGATATGAGCCGTTTATCGGAGCAGGGTCATAAGAACCGCTGACAGTTCCCTGATAAATATTAAACCCTTCCAGGTCATCAAGTTCTGATCCATCAGTATTTGTATCCGGCGCACTCCACCATAGATCTACTACTGCATCTCCGGCAGCAATGCCGACACTTGTTGGAGCAGAAGGTACTATGTTTGTCATCAGGGCTGTCCCATGCAAGATTCGACAGTCCGCTCCGGTTGTCAGATGTGTCCACTGCTAATACCCTGTAGTAGTATGTGTTGGTCTCTGACAGACCATAATCAATATAGCCGGTTGCAGATGTATATACAGGAAATCCGCTGTCGTAATTGTATTCCGATACGGATGAGTTATTTGTCAGCCGATATATCAAATAGTGAGATACCCCTGCATTATCGGACGAAACGTTCCAGCTCAGGTCAAGTTCAGCGCCTGTGCCTGGATCGCTAATTGTTAAATTGGCCGGATCAGCCGGAGGCTCTGAGTCGCCGACAGCTACAGGCATAGCAAAAGTTTCATTGGAATAACCGCTTTCCACTCCACCGGTATTTACAGCAGTCATGGCAAAATAGTAGGTTACGCCGTCGGTAAGGCCGGAAACAGGCATGCCGGTATTCCATTCTGCAGGAATATTATTATAAGTCGTACTGTAATTCCCCGGTGATGTTCCCTGATACAGCTTGTAATAGTCTATATATGGACTGCCGCTTAATACCCAGCTAACTGTTACCGTACCACTTCCGGGTCCTTCACTTGCACTCATGCCTGTCGGTGGCTCAGGCGGGCTTCCGGGATCAACAGCAACCTCGTTGGAGTTTGCTCCGTTTACCTCGCTGCTGTTAACAGATGTTACAACAAAATAATACGTTGTGCCGGGACTCAGGCTGCCTAAATATGCTCCGCTATATTCCGGAGGGACTGTGTTGTAATATACATTATAATTTCCAGGGGAAGCGCCTCGCCATATACGATACCCGGTCGTATTTGGATCAGTGCTGTAATTCCATCGTAATGTTACTTCTGTTATTTCAGGCCCCGGGTATCCGGTAACTCCTGTTGGCGGCGATGGTCCCTGTTGAGGCACTAAGACCAATTCATTGGAGTGGTACCCATTTACTCCGCTGCTATTAATGGCTGTCACTTCAAAATAATAGGCTGTGCCGGTAGCCAGGTTGCCTATTATTGCGCCTTCCCAGTCAGCAGGAATATTGTCGTAGTATACATCGTAGCTTCCCGGTGAAGTTCCACGCCATATACGATATCCGACTGTGTCGGCATCCGTGCTTAGAACCCAGCTTAATGTTACCTCACCACTTCTGAGACCTACAAAACCACTGAATGATGTTGGAGGCGCCGGTCCCTGTTCCGCTATAAAACTCAATTCACCGGAGTGTGATCCATTTACATTATTATTGTTAATGGATGTCACTACAAAGTAATAGCGTGTGCCGATACTCAGCCCACCTAATAGTACTCCGCTCCAGTCAGCAGGCACTTCGTAGTATGCTGTATAATTCCCCGGTGAAGTCCCCCGCCATATCCGGTAGCCGGATGTATCGGGATCAGGGTACATCAGGCTCCAAAAATATTAAGTTGATTTATGAGTTCATTAATGCTTTTTAGTAGACATGTGATTCATTTAGTGATAAAAATAAGTAAGACGGAAAGCATATATAAGAGCGAGGATAATTATGCAGGGGCAGAAAAGAATAATTTAGCGGAGGCAAACACCATGCAAAAAAATGTAAAGAAATCAAATAAATGCGGGGGCAAGGGGATAGAAAAACGGTACATGAAGTCCAAGGCCACATGCAGAGTTACCTTCAGACTGCCAAAAGAAGCAGCGCCGGGCGCTAAAACCGTCACAATTGTCGGCGATTTTAATAACTGGAACATAACTGAAACCCCGATGAAACGGCTCAAAAACGGTGACTTCAAGTTAACCCTGGAATTGCCATGTGACCGGGAATACAGTTTCAGGTATCTTATTGACGCTAATCGCTGGGAAAAAGACTGGTTTGCCGATAAGCATATTCCCGGTGAAGAAGAAGAAGTTGACAATTCAGTAGTTGTTGTTTAAATCGTCCGGCTCATGTGTTGCCGAGCTTTTTTAGCGCCTCTTCAGCAAGCTCTCCCACGGTCTTTCTCTTTAATTCTCCATCCTCATAAAAATCGATATGGTTATTTTCATTCATGAGGGCTTTCAGATTCGCTGCAGCGCCTGTTGCGCCTGTTTCTCCAAGGGCATAGGCTGCATACCCGCGCAGGGCATGTTCGGAAGTATCAAGGTAAGGAAGAATAACGGGGATTGCATATCCGGCTGTTTCATCATTAATTCTTCCTATTCTTCCAATCGCCCGGAGCACACCGGCAGTGAGCATTTTTTCTTCATGGAAAGAGACTATAACCGGAGCAATATCTGCACAGAGTCCGGGGTTGTTTCTGACTATTTCACCGAGAATTTCAGGGGAACTCCAGCCGATCCCGCCTGACTCATCCCTTATCATCCATAGTAAACGCCCGGCAATGTTTCTGACAGTCTCCGGGTCTGATTTTGCTATCTCTTTCGATATTAAACCTATAGCCTCAATTGCGCGCCAGGAGGTACGGCTTTTTTTATCGTAAGACAGGGAGATTAATATGCTGCTGATTTTTTTATTGGTGGACGACAGTTTTGCCAGACCGTCATAATCTCCTGTTTCTAAAAGACGTATTATTTCCTTTTTTAAAGGCAGCACTTATGACAATTTCCCGTTTTGATAAATCAGTTCAATATCAGGCATTCTCTCTTTAAAGGCTACCCCGACACAGTCTGTCTCGCAATCACGACACTGACCCACACAGCGCAATACTACCTTGTTGCCTTTTATTTCAATTAATTCAGCGAAACTGTCATGGGCTTCCAGCAGCCAGTTGACATTATGCAGGACTTCCATGACCTGCCTTCTGATATCTTCCATGTACCTCTCTGGATATAAAGTTATCGTCCTTTTGTAATCCGGATCAATGTTACCAGAATTTATCCTGCCCCCGGGATATTAATTCTAAAAAGCCCTTTATCTAAAATTGATCCGGGTATAATCACAACTTAAGTTTACAGAAAGAAAGACTCTATAAATTACTGCTTATGTTCCGTCAGTCTCCTTAATACAATTCAAAAAAGGCAATAAAACAAAGGTAGAAAGCATGAAAAAAACCTTCTTATAAGAGAATCTTTCCATGTATCGATAAGAATATCAAAAGACCGGTTAAAAAGCAACTTAAGAATACGATGCTTTAAGCTGTCCGCATGCTGCCGAGATATCCGAACCTTTGCTTTTTCTGATTATTACAGTCAGCCCGGCCTTTCTCAATGTTTTTTGAAATCGCAGGATTTTGTTTTCCAGGGGAGGGTTAAATTCTATTGATTTATGAAGAGGATTATAAGGTATGAGATTTACCTTTGATTTTATGCCGCTCAGTAATTTAACAAGGCGGTCTGCGTCTGCTGTTGAATCATTTATTCCTCCCAGCATTACATACTCAAAAGTGATGCGCCTGTTTGGGGACAATGGAAATTCTTTGCAGGCCTTGATGAGTTTATTCAGTGGGTATTTTTTATTAACGGGCATGATCTCATCTCTTATACGGTCGGTTGCGGCATTGAGTGATACGGCAAGGTTGACATCCGGGCCGGTATAGGCAAGTTTCCTGATACCCGGGACTATTCCTGCTGTTGAGACAGTTATCCTTCTTTTGGAAAAACCCATAAGTCCGGTGATATTCCGGAGTGAGCGGACAACCTCATTAAAATTATTGAGCGGCTCACCCATACCCATAAAAACAATATTGGTGATAGAAGCTTCAGGCCCATGAACCCAGGTCTCAATATGTCGTTTTACAGTAATAACCTGGTCAACTATTTCAGAGGCTTTAAGATTTCTTTTTAACCCCAGTCTGCCGGTCATACAGAATTTACAACCGGTTGCACAGCCTGCCTGGGATGAAATACAGAGCGTGAATCGCTCTCTGCCCTTGCTGTTTGGCATAAGCACACTCTCAATGGTTTCACCGTCTTTTAGTTCAAAGAGGAATTTTTGTGTGCCGTCTTCTGAAACCTGTCTTTGTAAAAGGCTCAGGTTGCTTATAACAGCTATTGCCTTAAGCTCTTCGCGAAAATCCTTTGAAAGATCGGTCATTTTATCAAAGGAGGCCGCCGTTTTTTTATATATCCACTTTATTATCTGATTTACCCTGTACGGCGGCTGGCCGCTATGTTCCATAAATCCGGTTAATTCCGCTTTTGATAATTGTTTGAGATCAGTTTTCATTCATCTTTAAGACAGCTCCTTTATATCCACAACCTTCTCAAGCGGCACCACGACCCACCCTGTTTCAGATTGAAGATGCACTTCGTTTTCTCCAATCTCGACCAGTACCCCCCTGTATAAAGTCTCTGTGGTATTGACCTCTACTTCTTTGCCGATTAATTCATACATCATGCCTCCCGCTGCTCAGACTCTTTACAAACTCACCGCCTAAAAGAAATATACACGACAAATAATACATCCATAAGAGAAATAAAATAAATGTAGTCAATGAGCCGTATATGGTTCCGATATAGGCTATATTCATAACAGACCATGTGAAAAGATGTTTGGCTATTTCCCACAAAACAGTAAAAATGAGAGCCCCTGAAAATGCATCTTTCAGCGCAACTTTCACATGCGGCACTATTTTATAAACCGTAGTAAAAGTCAGCAGCACAAGCACGAAGGGGGCAACGTATTTCAACATAATGGCCGCCTTATATCCGAGTTCCATGCCGAATATATTCATTGGATAATGCCTGAATACCCCGGCCAGTGAGCTTACGGTAAAAGAAATAAGCCAGAAAATAATCACAAGCGTCACTATAATAATCGTCCAGAACAGTGACAGAAGAAAATGCCTCTTCCTGGGAACTTTAAATATAACATCCATCGCACGCTCAACAGAATAAAAAAGCTGCAAAGAAAGAAAACCGTAAATAAAGAATGTTATAAAACTGATACTTTTATAGGTAATAAGGTTCCTGATTTCGTTGGTAATCCCTACAGTGACCGCAGGAAAAAAATTAACAAGTTTGGAAAGCAGATAATGATACAGCTCCTGGTTGCCCCCCAGCATGTAGCCGAACATGGCAACAATCAGGAGACTCAAAGGCACTAACGACACGATCAGGAAGTAGGCAATTGAAGCAGCCAGATAAAAACACTCATTTTTAAAAAAAGATCTTATGCTGTTGCCAATGGAATTAATCAAATACAATTTTCCGACCTAATTAAATTTTTTTAAGAGTTCACGGTTATCTATCTTTGTTTCTTCTGTCTCACATAAAAGTTTACAGGAACACCCTCAAACGAAAAACTTATCCTTAACCGGTTCTCCAGAAATTTTATATACTGTTCCTTTATTCCTTCTTTCCTGTTTGTAAATATCACAAAGCCGGGAGGATGGGTCTTTATCTGCGTAATGTAATGTATCCTGACCCTTTTCCCGCGGTATAAGGGAGGTTCCCGCATTGCGAGGGTATTTCTGAGAAACAGATTCAGTTTGTGCGTGCTGATCCTTTTAGAGTTTTCAGCAATTATCCTGTCAACCAGAGGGAAAATTTTTGTAACCCTTTTTTTACTTAATGCCGAAACGGTTAAAACCGGGACATGTCTCATAAACCATAGTTTTTGATACACCTTTTCTTCCATATCCTTTACAGATAAGGCGCTTTTTTCCTCTACAAGATCCCATTTATTCAAAAGGATAACAGCCCCTTTTCCGGCGCTGTGTACAAAACCCGCTATTTTCTGATCCAGGTCAACGATGCCTTCCGATGCATCAAAGACTATTACGGCAACATCGCAATCCTCAATATTCCTCAAGGTTCTCAAAAATGAATATCTCTCGACTGTTTTTGCCATTTTGCCTTTCTTCCGAATACCGGCAGTATCTACAAGAATATACTCCTTTTTGTAATATGAGCAGACTGAATCCACAGCATCCCTTGTTGTGCCGGGAATTGAGCTGACAATCATCCTCTCCTTACTCAGGAGGGAATTTACAAGGGTTGATTTTCCCACATTCGGCCTCCCCACAATTGCAATCTTCGGATGTTCCGATTTTTCTTTTTCAGCGGACGGCAGCAGGGATGCGACACTGTCCATAAGATATTCATATCCATATCCATTGAGCGCAGAGATTGGGAAAAGGTCAACGCCAAGCGAATAAAAATCAGTAAGAAGAGAGCTTTCTTTTTTAGGCCCGTCTATTTTGTTGACAACATAAAATACGCCTTTACCATATTTCCTCAGCCTGTCTATCAATTCAACATCCAGTGGCATCACGCCGCTTACGGCATCCATTAATAAAATAATAATATCTGCTTCTTCCACTGCATAAAGCACCTGTTTTTTTACTTCCCCGGCAAATTCATCATCCGGCTCATGCTGAAATCCTCCTGTATCCACGACTAAAAAAGAATTGTCATCCCAGTTTGCCTCACCATAAAGCCTGTCCCTTGTTATGCCTGGAACATCTTCTATAACAGCCCGCCTTTTACGCACTATCCTGTTAAAGAGAGTGGACTTGCCTACATTCGGCCTTCCGACAATTGCTACAATTGCTTTTCTCATTATTTTTCACTCGTATTAGAGTCCGTGTATAAACTATAACAGTTGTCGTTTTTCTGTCATTCCGGCTTGTCCGGAATCGTTTCTTTAAGAAGGATTCCCGACGCGCTTCGCTTGCGGGAATGACATACTTTTGAGCATCTGCGTTATTTATACACAGACACTATTTAGCTGCAAAGACACCAGCGCACAACGATTAATTATCAGGAATTAATTATAACACAGGGCATACTCAAAGACTTCAGCGAAAAAACCGGCCTGCGTATGTTTGACCCTCTTTTTGCTTATGACAAATATTACCTGAATTGACCATCATTTCATACGCATGTTATTATTTTTAATGAGGAAGATTATTTTTATAAGCATCATTACCCTCTTCCTCAGTGCCCCGGCCATAACATCCCACGCTGATATTTATACATATGTTGATGAGAACGGCGTTACCCATTTCACAAATATTACAAAAGGCAAGGGCTACAGGAAAATAATATCCGAAAACAAAACCCGTACAAAAAAAGATTACGACCATATAATAAGCGGAAAGGCATCGAAATATAAGATTGAACCGGCTATTATCAGGGCGGTAATAACCGCTGAATCGAACTGGAACCCAGGGGCCGTATCAAACAAGGGAGCTATAGGATTAATGCAGTTAATGCCCTCAACAGCGAAAGATATGCGGGTCATTAACCCGCTTGACCCGGAAGAAAATATCGAAGGAGGCACAAGATACCTGAGACATCTCCTCAACAGATTTAATGGAGACATTGAGCTTGCGCTTGCAGCATATAATGCAGGACCGGCCAGAGTGGAAAAATCCGG
Organism: bacterium BMS3Abin06; assembly: GCA_002897895.1. Classification (GTDB taxonomy): domain Bacteria; phylum Nitrospirota; class Thermodesulfovibrionia; order UBA6902; family UBA6902; genus BMS3ABIN06. Next base: position 7,918 of record BDSY01000104.1, on the reverse strand, counting down.
GGGCATCCCGTCAATACCGGAGACAAAGAAATTTGTAAAAAAAGTCCTCTCGATCTATAAAGGCAAATCCGGCAAAAAAAGAGTGCGGATATATAAACTCATTTATAATGACGGAACAGTCCTTTATACAAATGCGCCTTATTATAAACCGCTTAAACTTTCAAATTTCTGACAAATAATCTAAAATATTACCCCAATGACAGACATTGCGATCCTACGTGAAAAAATACTGAATCTCAAAGAAAAGAAAAATGCAATCATACTTGCCCATAATTACCAGCGGGATGAAGTGCAGGATATTGCCGACCATACCGGTGACTCTCTGGAGCTTTCACGCATAGCAGCTTCCATAGAGTGTGAAGTCATTGTGTTTTGCGGAGTAAATTTTATGGCGGAAAGCGCCTCAATCCTCTCTCCGGAGAAAACCGTTCTACTGCCTGAAATTAAAGCCTGCTGTCCAATGGCGGATATGGTAACAGTAAGCGGGGCAAGAAATCTGAAGAACTATTTCCCCGGGTACGAATATACGGGAGGGTACAGGTATCCCGCTGACTTCACCTTAAGAGATATCAAAAAGCTTCACCCCGGTGTGCCTGTAGTCACATACGTCAATACAACAGCGGATGTCAAGGCAGAAAGTGACATTTGTTGTACATCCGCCAATAGTGTAAAGATAGTGGAATCGCTTAATACCGGTAAAGTCATATGCATACCGGACAGAAACCTCTCAGCCTGGATTGCAAAGAATACTGAAACAGAGGTGATCTCATGGGACGGCTTCTGTCATGTACACGACAGAGTCACTGCAGCGGATGTAGAAAAGGCAAGACAGGAACATCCCGGTGCCCTTCTCCTTGCACACCCGGAATGCAGGATGGAAGTCCTTGAAAAAGCAGACCATGTAACGAGCACTTCAGGGATGCTCAGATATGCAGCCTCATCCGATGCCGGAGAATTTATCATCGGCACGGAAACAGGACTGATGTACAGACTCGGGAAAGACAACCCTGGAAAGAAATTTTATCCACTGAGAAAAGACATGGTCTGTCCGAATATGAAAAAGACATCTCTGGGCAGCGTGCTGCATGCCCTCGAAAGTGAGACTTATAAAATCAAAGTACCCGAAGAGATAAGGATTCCCGCCAAAAAGGCGCTTGACAGGATGCTGGAGGTCAAATGATCCCCCTCTCTATAAAAGGAGTGGAAACATGAGTATTGAAATAGGGCTTCTCTCACTTGAATCAATATTGCTTGTAGCAACGATTATTCTTCTCGTTTACAGCATTAAAGAGGGAAAGGAGAGGGATAAACTTATAATGGAGGTTGGAAAGGCGACAAAGGTTCTTACGCGGCAGGAATATTTTCTCGCTATTATCGACTCAATGATGGATGCGAAAAAGGAGATAACAGGATGCATAACCGGCAGACCACCGACAGGAGACGATAAAAGAATGACGAGGGATATTATGGAAAATATTAAAAGGATGACAAAGAAAGGCGTGCGCGTCAGGTATCTCATGCCGAAGTTTCCCGACAGACTTCATCTGGGCTATCTGTATATGAAGGCCGGAGCGGAAATTCAGTACAGCAGCTGTCTGATGGTTCATAACATTCGCTTTATAAATGTTGATAACAGGATAGTGGTGATAGGCATACCGGAAAGCACAGGGGAAAAGGAAGCAACAAAAAAGGGATACAGGATACCTTCCGAGGGTCTTGCAACAGTGCTTAAAAATTATTTTGATACATGTGAAAAACAATTAAGTTTTATTGATTACCTTAAAGAGGTAATCAACCAGACAGGCGCAACGCCTGAACACATTGCAAGGGAATATCAGATAGATGAGGAAGAGCTGAAGAAACTTGCCGGCAGGTAGCTCCCCGGAAGTTAATATCCATATCATTATTATGATGAGAATAAGAGGGGGCTTCAGGTTTCAGTCTGAGTCCCCCTCTTATTTTCAATACATATTGTTTTACAAAAAATAAATTTAATCAATTTTTTGAAACAACTCTTTTTTCGCACCGCAAACAGGACATTTATCAGGCGCTTCTCCCTCAGCCGTATAACCGCAGAGCTCGCATACATAGTAGTCTGCCTCTTCATTGCTGCCAAGGTTTTCCAGCGCCTTCCTGTAAAGGTCTGCATGGATTTTTTCCACTTCATTTGCATAATTAAAGCTGCGCAATGCTCCCTTGTTATCTTCTTCTTCTTCTGCATCTTTGATCATGCGGGGATACATCTCCTGAAATTCAAAGGATTCACCATTGATCGCGGCCTCGAGATTTTCCCTTGTGCTTTTTATCCCATCTAACTGTCTGAGGTGATTATGAGCGTGCACGGTTTCAGCCTCGGCAGCAGCCCTGAAGAGCTTTGCTGCCTGAGTATAGCCTTCTTTGTCCGCCTTTTTTGCAAAGGCAAGATATTTCCTGTTTGCCTGCGATTCACCTGCAAATGCATCCTGAAGATTTTTTTCTGTTTTTGACATGATTTCATTCTCCTTTTCTGTTTCTGTTGTTATTCGCAATTTAACACTTGCATCTTTATTTTTTCTTCATCGTGTCTTTTGTGCCGCATTCAGGACACTTTTTGGGTTTACATCTACCTTCTTTTGTTGCTCCGCAACTTTCGCATTTAAAGACTGCCATTTTCTGCACCTCCTTTCTTCCTGCAATCCGGGCATATCCCGTAGAATTCAATATGATTGCCGATTATATCAAAAGAAACCTTTGCCTCTTCCGGGATTTCCAATGAAAAGTCTTTATGAATATCGACTATTTTTTTGCACTTGATGCACACAAGGTGATGATGAGGGCTGGTATCCGGGTCATACCGCCTTCTCTCCGGATCAAGGGAAAGTTCAAGAAGGTCCCCCCGGCTCTTTAATGCCTCAAGTGTCTTATAAACCGTTGCAAATGAGATCATCGGATATCTCTTTTTAATTTCAATAAAAATCTCCTCTGCCGACGGATGGCTTTTGTTGCCGTCAAGATATTCAAAAATTGCCGCCCTTTGAGGTGTAAGCTTCAGCCCTTTATTTATAAATTTTCCCATGAAACAAAACCAATAATGACTATCTTTAAAGATACTTTATCACATGATAATTATTATTGTCAATAAAAAAGTTTTATGTTTCCTGAATTGAGCGATTTTTGTTGCGGAATCCTCACGGGGCATTGAAAAATTCAAAACTATGGGTTCCCAATCTGCGGGATTGCAGGATTTTAAATGTTTTCCGCTAAAGTTATTGCCCGATCTGTCGAAAAAATAATTACATCAAAAAAAATACCGGGAGGCTAAAAATGATAATAAATACTTGCAGCACAGCTCTGGTTTCAAATCAGTCAATGATTCAGCTATATAAGGAAGGTGAAGAGCAGAGGGCGCGGCTGAGTGATCTGGAAGAATGGTCCAGGCGCATTGAAGAAAATGAGGAGCACGAGGATGACGAAACCGGTTCAGATGAATTTATGAGTGAACCCCGGATAATTGTCTGATCAAATTACCTTCCCCATCCTCTCTACTGCCTCTTTGATTCTTTTAACCGGGACTGTCAGGGCAAATCTTATGTAGCCTTCGCCGGGCGCTCCGAAGCCGTTGCCGGGGGTTGTGAGGATACCTGCCTTATTGAGCAGAAGAGTTGTGAAATCCATTGAGGAGATACCCTTCGGGCATTTTACCCAGAGGTAAAATGTGGCCTTTGGTTTATTGACTTCAAGGCCGAGTTTTTTCAGTCCTTCATAAAAAGTATCTCTTCTTTCCTGATACATGTCCCTTATTTTTTCAAGAACCTTATCGTCGGTATTCAGCGCTTCAATACCGGCTTCCTGAATTGCCTGGAAAATCCCGGAGTCAAGATTTGTCTTGATTTTCCCGAGCCCTGCAACAGCCTCTTTATTACCGACTGCAAAGCCTATCCTCCAGCCGGCCATGTTGTATGTCTTTGAAAGTGAATGGAATTCAATCCCAACCTCTTTGGCTCCGGGTATCTGGAGAAAGCTCAAAGGTTTTTCATTATCATAGTAGATTTCAGAATAAGCGGCGTCATGGCATATTATGATATTGTTCTTAGCGGCAAAATTGATCAGCTCTTTGTAAAAAGTCCTGCCCGCACAGGCAGCGGTCGGGTTGTTCGGATAATTGATGAACATGAGTTTTGCTTTTTTCAGAACACCCTTTGGTATGGCCCCTAAATCAGGGAGATAGTTATTTTTTTCAAGCAGAGGCATTTCATGGACTTTTCCCCCGGCAAACAGGGCGGCTACCGGGTAAACCGGGTATCCGGGGGAAGGCACAAGCACATAGTCTCCGGGATTAATGAAGGCAAGGGGCATGTGTCCTATCCCCTCCTTTGAACCGATAAGAGAAAGGGCTTCCGTCCCCGGGTTCAAAGAGACATTAAATCTTTTTTTATACCAGTCAGCAACTGCCTGTCTGAAAGAAAGCATTCCGACATATGAAGGGTATTGATGGTGGGCAGGGTTTTTAACGGCCTTCCTCATTCTTTCTATTATATGCTTTGGAGTCGGCATATCAGGGTCTCCGATACTTAAATCAATGAGATCAACGCCTTTGGCAACAGCCTTTTCTTTCATCCTGTCGATGATTGCAAACAGATAGGGTGGAAGGTCCTTCACCCTCTTAGCCGGTTCAATAGATATTTTTTTACCCAATTTAATCCTCCTCAGCAGATTTGTTTAATTATTAAGCCGTGACCGGATACGAATATATGTTAATTATTTAATACTAATGAATGCTTTGTAATCAAGTGTTTTTTGATATTAAGTTTTTTTCGTGCTTTTTTTATTTGTATTCCTGCGCCAATGTGTAACAGGAAGCCGTTCTCATTCATCCTGCCCATACCTGAACGAACGCTCTGTTTTCCTGATTGATTGCAACCGTTTCTCTGCAAGCATCTTTTCCCTGGCCCGCTTGGAGCGTTTGCGTTTCTGTCGTTTGATCTTTGCAATGCGCTGCTCTTCTTCACTCTCTTTCCCTTTTATCAGACGTTCTATTTTTTCAAGAAGCAACACCCTTGCATAATAGCGGTTCAATCCCTGGGTCCGGGCCTTTTGGCATTTTACCTCGATCCCTGTCGGTATATGCTTGAGATAAACGCAGGTAGAAGTCTTATTGACCTTCTGTCCGCCCTTGCCGTGTGAGCGGATAAATGATTCCCTGATGTCTTTTTCGTAAATACCGAGGTCATCGAGTTTCTTTCTGATGGCCTTTTCTTTTTCAGGGCTTACGGGGAACATGATAAATAAAATAGTACCGACAGGTTAAAAGGGTTCAGTAAATTTTGTTATACGTTATTTTCTTTCAACCTGAAACCTGTTCATTTATTCAAAATTTATCTTGCAGGTCTCAACAAGAGACTTTGCCTTTTCCTGAAGTTCAAGGGCAAAGGCATCACTTCTTTTTATCTCTGTCTCTACACTGGCAAGAACTTCATAGTAGATATTCCAGGCCTGTTTCTCTTTCCGGAATTGCTCAATCAAAGGGTTGGGTTCTTTGGTGAGTTTCCGGATGGTTTCATGCAGGCGTCTTATGCCGCTTTGTAAAAACTCGAATCCCTGCTGTTTTTTTTCATCTGAACTTTCATTAAAAAATGAAGCAGCTTTCAGGGCAAACCTCAGGTAAACGACTGTGAGAGGTATTCGCGAAACAAAACAGCCTGTAAACGGATCGATTATATCCTTGGTTTTCTCAAATGACCATGGGAGTGCTTTTACGTAATATGAAAACATAAGTATCCTGATATAATCGCCGATCAATTTTCCTGTTGCAGACATTTTTATGGCTTCCCATGCAAATGCCTCTTTGTCATGCTGCATGATAAGGCCTGCTTTATGAACATAGCGCAGTTTGTTTTGATTCCCCTCAAACAGAACAGAGAGGATATAGGACTGATCTTCCGCCCTGCCAATGAATGTAGGTGTAAACGGCTGATATTTCCGCAGCGAATCAACCAGGATTCCGGAGGTTCCTCCTGTTACATGGATTCGCTGAATGCACTGGTTTTTACCATCAAAAAGACCGTCTGTATAACGGGTCATCATCTCAGCTTCAGTGGACAGGGCCTGAGGCAGGGCGCTGAAGAAAATCAGCTCATCGCCTTTAATCTCTTTTTCAGGAAACGGCACATCCGGAGTGAAAAGAGATTTACCTATGTCCTTTTGATTTACAAGGGCTCCGGCAATCATTCCGAGTTCTACCTTATTGCCCTCATTATCAATTCCCTCCGCTCCCCACAGAGGCGTCCTGAAATGTTCAAAGGCTGAAGAGCCGCTCTGTTCAACCAGTTCTTTCTGGGGGAAGACCTGGTCGAGGTCGATCTTGAAGGTTCCTTTAATCTCCCGGGAAATGAAGACCTGCCAGAATGCGGCTATTGCCTTCAAAAAGCTGTAATGCCTGCCGTATTCTCCGTCCACCCCGATAACTTCATATAAACGGCTGAAGTCTTGTATATCCGTATATCTCTGTGCCGCAGGCACAAGTATTTCTTCGATCAGCCTTATGCTATCTGCTTCGGTAAAGAGATAAACCTCTAAATGCCGGATCTTTTTTTCTTTCTTTAATTCATGTTCCAGATATTCTTTTACTATTCCCTGAAGTCCTTCATGAGTGACTGAGACTGAGAGGAGACAGGTAACTACGGCATTTCCGTCCATTGTTCCCGACTGTTTTTCAAATTCAACCGCTTTATCCAATTCCGCCAAACCGTATAAAACCTCATTCTGTTCCGGAGAAACTCCAACGGGGATCGGATGGTCGTACCAGTACAACTGTTCCTCACCGGCTATCTGATCTAACATTCGTTTAAGAGAAGAACTCAGTGGCAGGTCATTAATGCCTTTTGATGCAGGGGGTATTGTAATAAGGATATTGGATGTAAACAGGATTTCTTTTGCAGGGTCAGTAATCGGGTCAGGGTTTAATTTTGAAATATTTACTTTTCGTTTCTCACGAAGTGCATTAATGTTTTCCTCGCGGTTTTCAGACAGTGAAACTCCTTCAGGAAAGAAAAGCCGACTGATTTTTTCAATTGTCTCCTGTTTTTTCCTGAGGTTTTCCGGATTGATAAGCCATGAGTAGAGAGCGGTTAAATCTTTCCCGAAATGTTCATCATCATAACATCGATTCGATATTTCGGAGTGTATCAGCTCCAGCCCCTCTCTATAAAACCGTACAATTATCTCCCATGACGGGTGTGCTTCAAAATTTCTTAAATAGTTATCAGCCCTGCTGTATAAAGGATGTGTTTCCCCTGATAATGCAATCAGGAAAGCAGCATTCAGGTTTCTCGAAATTGCAGTACTCTCTTCTTCGCCCGGACGGAATTGCGCAGGGATTTGTATTTCCACCGGAGACTCATCGCTCTCAGCAGCGCCTGTTAAATGTTTAATTATTGTTTCAAACTTCTGTTTCATGATATGCCGGATAATTTATCAGTTTTAAAATTATAACATCTGTATCAATCATTCTTCACTAAGAGGCAACAGATATGAAAATATTCTCTTGACAATAAATCTTATGTGATTTAATCTTATTTATCTTCGCTTTTCTATTTTAAATCAAGGAACTTAAAAGCTTAGGGGATGTTTTGGATAGGGGAATTCCTTTCAAATCGTTTGCTTTTCATATCTCACCGATAGAACCCATTATATTACCTGCATACAAAGGCTCCACTTTAAGGGGTGGTTTCGGGCATGCATTCAGAAAAGTTGTATGTTCTATAAAAAATCAGGAGTGCGGCAAGTGCCTTCTGTCGGCGAAGTGCATTTATTCCTATAGAGCCGACGCATAAACTTTAATGATCCTTATTTTTCAAAGAGATATAAGAATAATATCGGAGATAATTTTGTAAAGCAACTATTGAAAGCATATCGAATTTATCGAAAAAGGGGCTCTACC
>BDSY01000103.1 GCA_002897895.1 bacterium BMS3Abin06 | reverse complement strand
GATATAACCGTAATGGTGAAAGAAAAGGAAAGGAAACTACTCTGCGATACTGCCGCAGAGTAGTTTAAAAAATTTCTTACAGGAGCTTTTTGTGCTTGACAAAGGGCCTTTTAATGGGTGACCCCAAAGAATGGTCTGCATCACTGAGTAGGACTATCTCTGAGGATGATTGGTAAATAAATGACGATTCGATATCTGAATATTTTATTAGCTTGCTGACGAAGATGAAAATAATTGATCAAACAATTCGGCAGGAAAATGATTATTATAAATTCAAATCGCAGATACTGCTTGATGATGAGAAATAAAATAGAGGCATAAAAACAGAAATTAAAAAACAAAAAAGAAATTAAAAGATAACCATATTTAGTGGACTTGAACGAGTACCAGCGGTGATGAATTGGGTTTTGATTATTTTCAATTTGCAAACCGTTTTTTTAGCAGGACGACATTCTTCAGGTACTCAGTCATCATATCGTTATCTCACAAAGATGACAAAAGAAAATTGGTCTGATATTTGTTTACGGCTGTTGAGTTGGCTGATTAAAAAATAAAATCAAACGGCATTTGGCCTTGTGGCTTTCTGATTATCGTACTGAATGCAAATTGTCTCATTTACTTGTGATTGCCGAAAAATTATAAAGACAAAAAAAGAAGAAATAAACTACAATATTTCATCATACATTGCCACGTTATCCGCGAGGTAACAGTCCATTACTTTAGCATGAGAGGTATACAATGCCCTTCACACCAATGACCGGTCTCGAATTGCCCGATGACACCGCAGTTGTGTGGCGTTACATGGACCTCTGGAAGTTCCAGTCGATACTCGAAACTTCGACGCTTTACTTCGTCCGATCGGATCGCTTTTACGATCCGTGGGACTCAGTCCTGCCGCCGAAATGGCGAATAAGAATGCAACGGGTGATGTGTGATCGTCCCAACGGCGGGAAATACACAGAAGCGGCCTGGTACGAAGAACGAGAAATCCCAACTAACCCGATCCTCTGTTGGAATTATGACGAAAGCGAGAGTGAACGGATGTGGCGTGAGTACACTAGTTGCACTGACGCTTTGGTTATCCGTTCAACCGTCTGCCGTTTTAAAGAATGCTTTTCTTCGACTTCGGTTGAAGTACGAATTGGCCAGGTGAATTACGGTGACCACGATGGTTTGGATGACCCTAAATTTTTTGAAGTATTTCGGGGAGATGACGCCCCTTCTGCAAGACTTAATCCGTGGTACGTGCCCAGATATTTGAAACGTTTGGATTTCGCATATGAAAAAGAAATTCGAGCAACAATCCACGTCAATCGTGAGGACCAACCTATCGATACAGGCTATAATCTTGCCATTGGATCGTCAGGTATTTGCACGTTGATCAAGTCAATTCATTTGCACCCAAATGCAACAAGCGAACAACGCAAGCAGTTAAAATCCCTTATGGATAAATATGGGTTTTGTGATATTCCTATACAAGCATCAACCTTGAGCTGACACCATTAGCTGATAATCGGATAAGCGGGGGTTTTTATCCCCCGCTCTCCACACCACCCCCGGCAAGCGGGTCCGCACCGGGCGGTTCCCAAAGCACGTCGGCCCGTCAGGTGAGTGGGGTCAGTCAGAGGTGAGTGAGTCCGTGGGGTCTTGTATTTTGACTTTTCGAAAAGAGCATCAGCAAAAGGCCGTAATGTGTAACGCGTAACGAGTGACAGGAGAAAAGCAGGGATATGAACAAAAATACGATTCAAAAACTACAGAGCCAATTTGACACCTTGGCCCAACATATGCCGGAAACGGATATGGAATTCCGGTTTGCCAGGGACTTACAGGAACCGTTGGGATATGCGCGGTGGGAGAACTTCCTCACCGCTATCAAGCGAGCAATATCCTCTTGTGAAACAACTGGTTACATGCCCAGCGATCATTTTCGTGGCGTCACGAAATTGATTACTAATGGCAAGGGCGGGCAACGGGAAATTGAAGATTTTATGCTCACCCGTTACGCCTGTTATTTAATCGCCTAAAATGGTGACCCCCGTAAAGAACCCATTGCTTTTGCACAAAGCTACTTTGCTCTGCAAACCCGCAAGCAAGAGCTTTTAGAAGATCGGATGCAGTTTCAACTACAGTATCAAATACCGCATGGGGATTGACAGGAAGAAATGAGATTGAGAATAAATTGGAATAAAGACTATCATAGTTGTATAAAGGTGACTGAAGGAGGAGATGGATATGGATGCGATTAAAGGCATATATCATGACGGTATAGTTGAATTAATTGAAAAGCCTGATATTCAGGGGACATCGGAAGTGCTTATTATTTTCACTCAACAAAAGAAGAAAGCTGCTTCAATAGGCGGGCTTTTTAAAAATCATGAAATTGATTATAAGGCAGTTGATGATGAACTCAAAACACTCAGCCGGGTGAGTGAAAAGCATATGCTGGATGAAGCTGAGAATTAACTCATGAATAAGTTCGTAATAGATACGCAGGCGCTTATAAAATTTCTGAACGGCAAAAAGGTTATTAGCGATTCTATTGATTCAATCCTGAAAGATGCTGATAAAGGACGAAATATAATCATTGTCCCGTCTATCGTATTATTTGAAATAGGCTACTTGCATGAAAAAGACAGAATTCCCATTGCCCTGAAGGATATTGAAGAAATCATGGAAAACTCCTTTAATTATGTTGAAGAAAAATTATCCATGAATATTATTAAAACCGCTTTTGAGATAAAAGGCATTCCTGAGCTGCATGACAGATTGATTGCCGGGACTGCCAAATATTTGAATTTACCCCTCATCACTAATGACCCTGTGATTCTAAAAACTGAAACCGTAGAATGTGTTCGTTGATGAAACCGGAGATGTAACGGCACGGCCTCACGGACGGGGAGTCTGTGGGTAGGGTCGCATCTTTATCCATGACAAATATTGAGGATACTAAATAACTTAAATGGGTAGCCTTCTCTGTTTATTACCGGATAGAAGAAAAACAGTCGTAGTTGAAGACCCCATTGACTCTATTTTATAATTCAAACGAAAAAGTGAGTAAGCGGGGAAGTGAAAGAATTGAAAGGGGACATAATATGAACAAAAACTCACTTGCAGTATTTGAAGATTACAATATCCGGAGAATATATGATGAGGAATCCGAAACCTGGTATTTCTCTGTGGTGGACATTATTCAGGTCTTAATCCAGCAGCCCGATTATCAGGCTGCAAGAAATTACTGGAAAGTCTTAAAAAACCGCTTAAATAAAGAAGGAAGTGAGTCGGTTACAAAATGTAACCTACTGAAACTGGAATCAGCCGACGGTAAAAAATACCTTACCGATGTTGCTGACCCTGAAACGCTCCTGCGCCTGATCCAGTCCGTTCCCAGTGCCAAGGCAGAGCCGATCAAACTATGGCTGGCCAAAGTCGGCTATGAACGGATGCAGGACATGGCAGACCCCGCGCGCTCTTTAGACAGAGCCCGTGAATTCTGGCAACAGCATGGAAGAAGCGAGAAGTGGATCCAGCAGCGCATGATGGGGCAGGAAACCCGTAATAAACTGACAGATTACTGGAAAGAGCATGACATCGGGAAAGAAGACGAATTCGCTATTCTGACCAATATTATTCATAAGGAATGGTCCGGTGTATCTGTAAAGAAACATAAAACAATAAAGGGGCTGAAAACACAAAATCTCAGGGACCATATGAGTGAGGCAGAGCTGATCTTCACCGCATTGGCAGAGCTTTCTACGCGGCAGATAGCGGAGACTATGAAGGCAACAGGAATGGATGAAAATAAAGACGCCGGTAAAAAAGGCGGTGGAATTGCTAAAAAGGCAAGACGCGACCTTGAAGCAAAAACAGGCAAAAAGGTTATTACCGGAAAGAACTTCCTCCCGCCGGAATCAAAAAATATATTACCCCGAAAAACTGAAAAGAAGAAAAGATGAAGCCTGAAAAGGACTATATCAAACATGGAGAACGTAACCACGTAATGCATAGGGTAAGATCTTGTATTTTGACATTCTGACAAGCTCAAATAGAGCAAAAGAAGAAAGCGCAGAGGGGTATGAGAAATGACGGTTGATCGTGATCCGGATTATTTGATAAGCCTGGTGCATGAACTGAAAAAGCTCCCTATAAATCGGCTTGAAATAAATAATAAATGAAGAGTTATAATTAGATTTCAAAAGGACATAAAATGAACCACAAAATTCATAATGCAAAAGACGCTCCGGAGGATAGGGAATGACCGTCCCGGAACAACCGAAGATTTACCATATCGTTCACGTGGATCGTCTGCCGTCGATTATTTCAGACGGATATATCTGGTGTGATGCGGAGATCGTTCAGCGCAAACCTCCGGGAACCAGCATAGGTATGAATGGTATCAAGCAGCGGCGGCTTACTGAGCTTACTCTGGACAGCTATCCAGAGCTACATGTTGGCGATTGTGTCCCGTTTTACTTCTGCCCACGCTCGATCATGCTTTACTTGATTTATCAGGGCAATCACCCTGAGTTGGACTATACAAGAGGGCAGGAGCATATTATCCACCTGGAAGCGGATCTATATACGGTCGCGCAATGGGCAACGCAAAACAACCAACGTTGGGCCTTCACGCTGTCAAACGCTGGGGCCTACTATTTCGAAGACCGTTGCGATCTTGAGCAATTAGATGAGATCAACTGGGATGCAGTCCAGGCTAATCAATGGGGTGGACGCGATGTTTCTCCATCGGTTAAGGAGGGAATTCCTTATAGAACACAGCCTCCCTTGGCACTTGGTCGAGCGTATTGGCGTGCGGTCGAGAGCGATCTATCAGCAGTCGGCGAATGCTATATCTGCTGACGATCATCGGCCACAAATTCAAATAAAAAATGAATGGTATTATTAATAAGGAGGGACGAAGATGATTAAATACAAGAGTGGCGATATACTGAAAGAAGATTCCGAAGCCCTTATAAACACCGTTAACTGTGTTGGGGTGATGGGGCGCGGTATTGCGCTACAATTCAAGAACGCCTTCCCGGAGAACTTCAAGGCCTATTCCCTAGCCTGCAAGAATGATGAAGTACAACCCGGCCAGATGTTCGTGTATGAAACTGGGCAATTGACCAACCCACGCTACATCATTAACTTCCCTACCAAACGCCATTGGCGCGGCAAAAGTCGAATGGTGGATATTGAAGCAGGATTGAAGGCTTTGGTGGAGGTTATCCGACAATACAATATTCAATCAATCGCTATCCCACCCATAGGTAGTGGTCTGGGTGGTCTGGAATGGACAGAGGTTAAATTGCGTATAGAAACCGCATTACGACCGCTCACTGATGTGAGAGTTATCATCTATGAACCCAAAGGCGCGCCAGCTATTAAAAAAATGGCGCGTACTCGTAATGTCCCGAAAATGACGGCTGGGCGTGCTGCTCTCGTAGAGCTGATGCACCGCTATCTCGGCGGCTTGCTTGACCCCTTTGTGAGCCTGATGGAAGTGCACAAGCTGATGTATTTTATGCAGGAGGTTGGCGAACCTCTGCGGCTTAAATATAAAAAAGCCCTTTATGGCCCTTATGCTGAGAATCTTAGCCATGTATTGCATGCCATTGAGGGGTACTTGGTTTCCGGCTATGCCGACGGTGGTGATGCGCCGGACAAGCGGCTCAATCTGGTGCCGGGCGCTGTTAAGGATGCAACCGCTTTTCTAGAGCACCACGCGGAAACCCGTACCCGTTTAGACAAGGTAGCGGAACTGGTCGAGGGGTTTGAGACGCCCTTTGGTTTGGAACTTCTCTCCACGGTGCTCTGGGTAATGAAGAACGAAGTTGTCCATTCCATGGAAGACGTGGTAAGTCAAACCTATGCCTGGAATGACCGCAAGCGGCAATTTACACGGCGCCAGATCGGCCTATCGGTGGATGTGCTGACTCATAAAGGGTGGATAGAGATTGAAACGCGAGGGAATGCGTGAAAATGACATTTCAAAAATAGGTGGTGTAGCATCTTTAATGGTTCTTTCTCATAATGAATGGGTAAATATGAACTCATCTTATCTAAAAAGAATGGCTGTGGGCATTCCCCTCTAAAAAGAGGGGTGCAGGGGTGTGTTTAAATGAAAATCAAGTATAATCCGAAACTAAAGGAATTAGCCGGAAGCCTGAGAAATAACAGTACAAAAGCTGAAATAAAACTCTGGGGTTATTTGAAAGGGAAACAACTAATGGGGCATGATTTTCACAGGCAAAAACCAATAGACAATTATATAGCAGATTTTTTTTGTAATACATTGATCTCGACAGTACCGAGTTCTGTCATTCCGGC
>BDSY01000102.1 GCA_002897895.1 bacterium BMS3Abin06 | reverse complement strand
ATTCAAATAATAGTGTGAAATCAGCTCCTTTGCGTGCCCAGGGAACCTCTACCTGCAATATCCCGTCTTCCTTACACTTAATCCTTGGAACCCTCACTACAAGGTGACACTCATATTGAAAAAAGTTGAGATGCCTCCACTCCTTCTCCTTCGTGTCATATCCCTTTGCTTCTTTCCCACATTCAGGACACTTAAATACACTCCCTCGAGGAAAATCTATAAGTATCTTAAGTCTCTTCTCTGATTCTTTAAACTCTATTGCTTTTACTTGCCAAGGTGATTCTAATTTTAACGCTTTCTCAAATAAACCCTCTATTACCTCCATCTCTTTTTACTCCTCACTTTTCCGCTATTATATCGTTACCCACTTGAAATGAGAAAGAACCTCTTTTTTCTCCATTGATCTAATCAACGATGTTTCTATATTATTCCTTTTAATGCTACGAACAAAATGGGAAGTGATTATACCAGTGGTAATAGAACCTGCCAGCATAGTTAATCCGGGCAATGCCATAGATACGTTTAAATTACTTGACGTTGCAAATATTGAACCGATAGGAGACCATACAAATAATGCACTAATTATTCCCACAATCCAACCAATTACGGTAGGGCTACTTTTAGTATTTGCTTTCTCCTTCGCTTGATTGGCGGCTAAAATCGCAATCTCATTTTTTATTTCAGACTTCCATTCATCATATCTTTTAAGTATCTCTTTCCGAATTAAATTTATGGTATTTTCTGAAAATTTATTACTCTCTTTGACCCCTTTGAAAGCTGCAAAGATATTAGATCTCACAGTATAAGGTTCTTCTTTTAAATATCCTTTTAAATATTCTAATCCTTGTAATCCGACGCTTTCTATCGAGCTTTTGTTGGATAGCTCTATGCCATAAGCAGAACCCGATATACTTAAAGTATCGGTAGAAATATTACGAAAATATAAATCTACAGCACTTTTGTACAAAGAGCGTCCCATTAATTCATCTAATAAATCAGCAGGGAGATAATTAAACTTTTTTGAAGCATCTAAAAAGCTCTGCATCAAATCGCCATTGTTCTTCATTTCAAGTATATCCCGCAATACTTTTAAAGCGTGACCTTGAGAGTTTTGATAGCCACTCATTTTCAAAAGGTTAATTTGTTTTTTTAGTAATTCTCTTGATTTTATATCTTGCCCTAATTTTTCAAATGACCAAGCTGCATATCTATATGGAAGGATATTGCCTGGGTCTTGAGAAATTGCTTCAAAACATAGCTTGGTGGCCTCTTCGTAGAGATTTGCCTTATATAGTTCATATGCTCTATCTGCTTTGGCTTCTGCCTGAAGCTTCCATGCCTCAGATGTAGTCTTTTGATGTTTTGAGGCTGCCTCTTCCAATGCATACTCCATCTCCATTCGGGCATCTTCAATTGACGATTCTATAGCCTCCCTTTGTTCTTCAAGCATCCTCCCTTGTTCTTCAAGAGATTCTTCTATTGCTTCCTGTTGCTCTTTGGTAGACTTATCAACTTTTTCTTTAACAGAGCATATAGGACAAGACCAGCCATCATGAATTGTTCCACATGTAGGGCATTTGTTGGCCATGAGATTGCCTCCTTTCTTCAGTCACGATTTGTTGGAATGAGATAACGCAAAGCTCTCCGTCCCGTGCTGTACGGGCGCTGGGGAGAGAAAGGATATTGAACTATGAAAGACAATGAAAGCGAAAAGAAGTTTGCTGGTACGGGTACGGAGCAGCGCTTTGTTATGTTTTTATTATTTACCATAAAGTCTATTAAATTTTTCCAAATCTTCTTTATTGAGTGCAGCAATATTGTTATATTTTTTAAAATATGGTCGAGCGGAGAAAAACAATGCCATTAGGGATATACTACAAAATATTCCTGTTAATATTATTCTTATTTTTATTTGTACTTCAAATGGCAAGTCTCCTGTTATTGAAAATTTCGACAGATCAATCTGCCAAGTCACGTAAAATAATGAAGCTGTGGTGGGCAATAAATACCATATCATTTTTCTATATGCTTTTTCGTGCATCACAAGGAACTTTAGGAGTCTGATGTTTTTCATAATGCTATTAATTATTTTATTTAACATAACGTCCTCATCACGGATGCACACCATGAAGCGCATTTAAAAGCAATAAGATTATTTGCAGACCATAAAACATATCAGGCAAAATTCGTCACCGCTGGTGTGCATTCCAGTGCATGAGATGGTTATGCGCTGTTTTATTATCTGCGCCTATTAAATATTAAAACATCATCAAGAGTACCAATGAGCAATAGGCGTTTCTCCTTGATAATGTCTAGAAATAGGTTGACCTCTTCAAAAAGACCATAAATTTCTTCTGTCATAGAGGCTTCGGGCGTGTCACTTAAAATCCACTCATCTCCAAGATGTTGTCTTGCTTCATCAAGATCAATAACAAAGCCATGATCTTTATATTCGTAAACCAGTTCGCGAGCTATGTGTGATGCTTTTTTTGCGAGATTTGTTTTCGTAAGTAAAAGTCTTTCAGCGTACTGTGAAGCTGATTCACTTATCCTTTCACAATAACCTATCTGTTCTACAGTTAAGGCAAGTGTTAAGTATCGAGCAAACATCTCTGCGCTGCCTGGAAACCGCTCTGATAAAGAAGCAATAAATTTTAAAGCTTGGGTGACACCTAGTGCAGGCAAACCTCCCAATTGGGGATCAATTGGCCCGAGTTGGCCAAGAGGCCCCATATGAATTTCATCAGCTCCAATAGCAATTAGCGTTGCTGCTGACTTGGCCTGACGTGGAACGGAAACTACGAATTTATCTTTGGAAAAAGATTTGCATAATTTACTGATCTGATAAGCAGGCTCAATACTGCCCCCACTACTGAGAATCATTAGTAGTATATCTTTTTCCTTTTTTGCATTTGATCGAGACAAGGCATTAAAAATTTTATCGAGATCCCAAGAAGTAATGCTACTTTCCGGGTCTAACATCGAAATAAAACAATAATTACTTAATTTATCATTATATTTTGAAACGATATCTTTAGCTTCCTTTATAAATCGGTTTTTTACCTCTTCAACGGAAGAAGATTTTACAAATTCACGCCAAGAAGGAATTTTAACTTTCTTTTCTTCTTTTTTCACCGAAGATGTAGCATTGTCCTTTTTAGATTCGTCATTATTTATCTTGGGTTCCTCTTCCACTGAAAGATTTATTTCTTTTCCGTCGGACATAATGAAAATCCTCCTTGCTTATTATTAGTTGCATAACGTGCACATCACGGATGCACACCATGAAGCGCACCTGAAAGCATTAAGACAATTTGAAGACCATCAAACATATCAAGCAAAATTCGTCACCGCTGGTGTGCATTCCAGTGCATGTGATGGTTATGTCCTGTATTTTATTCTTTATCAATGACGTAGGGTGGCCAGTCAAGTCCGAACCTCACATTTAATGTGATCGATTTAATCGGAACAAGATTCCTATGGTTTTTATCAGTAAAAAACTTGTCGTATTCAATGTCTTTAATGAATTCACAATCATAGTAAATGTCTATATCTAAATTTTTGTGATTGAATATCCTAGATTTTATGAATAAATCATTTATCTTCTCCTCGATACCGCAGTCTTTGTTTAAGCCAACAGTTAAAGCAGGCTTATTATCATTATTTTTTAAATTCCGAAATGCTAAAAATCCATATTTGTATGTTTCACTATTCAAGCCTTCAAATTTCTGAGTATTGCGATCATAAAATATTATACTTATACCTACCTGCCCCCAAAGTTTATATTTTTCTGGATCATAATCACCATCAAGATCGTCATAACAATGTGAGCTACTAAAAATGCCTTCATAAGATATTGGAGAACTATCAGTAACACTCAGGTCATCGTCATGTCCTTTATCCTCAAATTCATAATAATTACTTTGAATTTTTATAATAATTGGGAAATGATTATCTATCTCACAATCCTTTATTTCATCAATCATCTCCTTTGTCCAACGAAGTTCTGGAGTCATTTTATCTCCTTATATTTGTGACATAACGCAAAGCTCTCCGTCCCGTACCTGAAGGGACTGGAGAGGGAAAGGATATTGAATGAGTAAAGACAATGAAACCCAAAAGAGATTTTCTGGTACGGGTACGGTGCAGCGCTTTGTTATGTAAATCTTTATCATAGGAGATAATATGAGTAACGTAAAAAGGTCTACAAGATGTAAGATTGTTAGTCCGCTGGATATACGTTCATTGGAAGCATTAGGAAAGCAGGACAGAGTAATAGCAACGCTTGTCAGGCTGGTAAAACGAGACAAGTTATCTTTTTGGGAAGCCTGTGAGGGAGCAATCACTCGCATAAACACTGTACGGGAGAAACAGGGGTACTTTTAACCACTGCTATTCTCAAGTAACTCTATGATTCTATCAAGTTTGGAGTTTAGGCCGGAAAGTTCCATATACAAGATGCCATTGATTTCGTCTTTGGCTGCTTCTACGATGTTTTCAACGTCTTTTATTTCCATGGTGTTTCTCCTTCTTATAGGGTTAGGGATTTATCAAAATTTAAACATAACGCCATGATGAAGGATGCGAACCTGAAGCACATTAAAAGTGCATTAAAGACAATTTGCAGACCCTAAACTAAAAAAGTCAAAAAAGGTGCTGCTGGTTCGCATTCCGTCGATCAATTTGTTAGGCCCTCTTTAAAATATCAAATTGCAATCTAAACCTGAAAAAATATGAATCCGGGAATATTAATAATCTGTTTTTTCTGTCGTTAATCTGAGCGTGTTCGAAGTATAAGAGCCGCTGTCTAAATCCATCATCTGTCCCGGATGTGCCTGCCTGCCGGTAGGCGGGTATGACCCATATTGTAGTTTATTTTGTCTTTTATTGTCTTTATTATTTTTCCGGCGTTTACAAGCAAATCAAACATTTTGCATTCAACAAATTAATCGGCAAGCCGTCAAGATCAATGCCGTTATTGTCGTTTTTTTCTGTGCCTAACGCTATCAAGCGGCTTAACGGCATGGACTGTCAACTACCAAAGAACTACCTGAAGTGACCAACTTCCGATCAAGCAAGCGGGTAGCGAAGTCTGGTTCATTTGCTTGTTCGGCCATTTATGCTTATCATTTTGATTTTAGAGGATTCATTGATTTATTGTCTCGAACATATTCGAACTGCTTAACTATTTGCTGCCCCAGGTTAGATTTATCCTTTACCATTATTGAATAATTTAAAAGTGAATTATCAACCTGATCACGATGAAATAGTTGAAATCCAATATAAATTATATTATCAAATTGGCACATATGAATTAAAGGTAAAGCGTTAAAGTAATAGTATTTATACCTTTTCTTTTCTTCTTGCCCTAAATCATTATAAAATTCTTCAACTCTGGAATGATTTGAGATTACTTGTTTTTTGAATTGCTCTTTAGTTTTTGGAGGTGCAGGTAAGACACACATGCATTCTTCAGTCACACAATCAGAAAAATCTGGATGCAACGCAAGTATTTCAACAGTTCCAATCTCTGTTATAAATTTCCTCATTGCTTCAATTATGTCTGGTTCAGTAATACGCTCATTTCTTACGCACATTATGCGAATATGTTTTTTGCTTTTCCTGATCATTCTTAGCACAAAAGCATGAGAGTAATAATCGTTTTTTAAAACAATATGGCCAGAAAATATTCTTAATAGAATAGACCTTATGACATTGATCACTAATCTTCTTAATAGATAAGTAGAAGTAGCAATAGTCAGAAAAATGGCAACTACAGTAACAATCGTGTTGACTTGTGTTGCATCTAATCCTCTTAGGTAATCTAGCATCTTGCTCCCGGTATAATTATTTTATGAGTTTCACTAACTGCAATGCCAAATCTGTGTCCATCCTTATCATTGAATCTATCGACACCCCAGCAGTGTGTGGCGTTAAAATGACATTATCATGCTTTGATAAATCTTTTATGATATCACGATGTTCTATGTCAATATCGACAGCGTATCCTTTAAGCAAATTGCCATTTAGCATATTTATCACAGATTGACTATTTACAATGTCTAAACGAGAAGTATTAATTAGGTATGTCTTAGGAGAAATCAGCTTTAGATTAGCTCCATTAAGAAAATTATTAGTTTTTTCAGTAAGAGGAAGATGGATAGTGATAACATCAGAGTTTGACAATAATTCTGCTAATTTTATAAATTGAATACTGTCGTATCCTATCAATACGTCTTTATGTTTTTCAGGATGTGCTGTATGACATAGAATATTCATATTAAAGGCTTTCGCTAGGTTAATCACATATGAACCAATTCTCCCGCATCCAATAACACCTATTGTCTTACCGCATAAGTCATTAGGAAATCCACCGATCCCTTCTCTACCAGTAAGAGAGCAGGTGGCTTTATGCGATAAAAAGAGTTTTTTGGTCAGTGCTAATATTAGAGCAAATGTGTGTTCTGCTGTTGATGATACATTTGAGTTTGGACAACTAATAATGTTAATTTTTTTGTCACTAATGAATTTATCGGAAATATGGTCGATACCAATTGATAATGTTCCAATAATTTTTAACTGTGATGCGTTCTCATAAACCTTACTGGTCATTTTTTCCTTTGCACCAATAATCAGAATGTCGTTCTCTTTTACTAAATCTATTAATTCATCTTCATCTGGTCTTGGGCCAATTTCTCTCAATGTAATGTTTACGTTACATTTCTCTAAGAGTTTTAGTGCGTTTCGGTCATAGTCAGAAATCGCGATATACATTTTTAACATAATTGCCTCCTTTTGAATTTAAGATAGTTGTCGGTAGATTCTTTCCGAAGCAGTTTTTTCAACTGCATGTGCTATTATTGTGCTGATATTTTCAGGAGTTGCTATTCGCATATATTTGTTGAGAAAAGTATTACCAAATGTTGATGCAAGTATCAATCTTGTTTCTTCATTCAGAAGAGAGCTTATTGCTAGATCGGGTCTCTTAGAAAATATTGATTTAAGATACATTTTAGTCCTATTTTTGTTGTCACTAAATATAACTTTACCTTTGTATTTGTATCCAAATTCTGTTGTCATATCTCCTTTGTCGTAAA
This sequence comes from bacterium BMS3Abin06, assembly GCA_002897895.1. Taxonomy (GTDB): domain Bacteria; phylum Nitrospirota; class Thermodesulfovibrionia; order UBA6902; family UBA6902; genus BMS3ABIN06. The sequence goes on along the minus strand of BDSY01000102.1, from coordinate 36,896 downwards.
GAGATATCTTATATTTTATTCTTACTTTTGGATCAAGATGGATTGGTGAGAAGCGGTCAACTAAAAATGTGCCTATCGCAACTGTAGATATTTTTTTGTTATTAATAATATATTCGACAGTTAATTCTTCATCTGCAACTGGTGCTTGAGGTATTCCAAATAATAAAAATAAATAGTTACTAATGCCAGCATCAAAAGTGTTTTCAAGTATTTGGTTTATATTCGTCTCTGTAATGTGCTTTCCTTTATTAACAAGATTAAGTGTTCTTGTTCCTATATTTTCTAGACCAAAAAATATTTGTCGGCATCCTGATTTGTAAAGAATGTCGCAGAAATTCTGAGAAAGAAATTTTGTCTCAAATCGGCTATAAATTTCGTAATAAATCCCTATTTTATTATTAATAAGTGAGTGCGCTAACTCATATAGAACTTTAGGAGGTATGCTATCATCTACAATTCGGAAATATTGAACATTGTGCTTTTTGACTTGGTGTTTTATCTCAGAAATTACGTTATCTATACTTTTTACTCTGTGTTTGGGGTCCCATGTGTAATAAATTGAACAAAAGTCACATTTTGCCCAATAACATCGTCTAGTTATGTTCAAAGGAATGATGAGGTTTGGAGCCAGATAATTATCTAATTTTAAATCTTCAAAATTAGGGAAGAACTTAGCGTGATCTATATTGACGGTTTTTTGGTTCTTAAAAGCAATAGTGTCATTTTCATGAATAGAGTCATTCTTCCCTAGATCAACTATCTTAGGGTCATTTGAAATAAATGTTTGTTTCCCATCTGTTAAGAACGACATTAAATTCAATAATGACAATTCTCCCTCATGTTTAATTATGTAATCTGCAAATTGAGACAATCCTGTACTGGCAATCTCATTAGTCAGTCTTGTAGGGATTGAACCACCTAAAATAATAGTTGATTTTATATGGAATTTTTTAATTATTTTGGAGATTATAAATGATGGAATAATCTGATCTTCCACTGAAATGGTTATTCCAAAAACATTATAGTCTGTTAAATCTGTTTCTTTAATAATAGTTTCAAGGTATCTTTCCAGTTTTGAAGTTATTGCTAATTCCTTTAGAATATTTGCAGAGAAATACTGATTGTATGTTGTGGTAATTTTTTTAAGCGAGAATTTATATTTGCTGTCCTCGATACTACTAAGTTTTTCTTGACAGAATTCTTCTAATCCGATGCTGTCATTGACAGCTGAACATATATCACCTTTCCGTATATGGTTTGACAGTTTCTCCTTTCTTACCTTTAATTCATTGCCACCTATTACATTAATATAAAACTCATTGTTTAAATCAAATACTTTGCATTTTACATCACTAAAGTAATCTAAATAACCTTTCAAGTAGGCTGGTGCTAAGTACGGCATTGAAAAGTCATGAGATGGAGGAAAAATTAATGCGATTTTTTTCAACATGATTTTCTAACTTGTTTTTACCAACTGAGATTGAGTTCAGATGAGTGCACTTTGTTTGTATATTCATCTGTTATATAAGGTGATAAGCTGTCAATTATTTTATTACGGAACAACAAGATTTCTTTTTGTGAATATTTATCATTGAAAAATGGTATTGTTTTCTCTGTACTGCTAAACCAATAATTATCATCTATCAGATCTTTCGATTTAGCCAATTCGTAAAGGCTTGTACAAGGATAAATCTTAGCTAAAAACAAGCCAACTTGGTCTGGTTTGATTTCCTTGATTATTTCTATTGTGTCATTTATTGCCGCTGGGGTTTCACCCGGGTGTCCTATTGACAAGGTGACCCTTAATTTCAATTTACATTTTCTTATTGATTTTGAAGACCGAATTATTTCTTCGGCAGTTAATTTTTTATTGATATTCTTTAACACTTGATTATTCCCTGACTCAACTCCTATTGAAACCATAAAGCATCCTGCTTTACCAAGTAGAGTCAATATCTCAGTGTCTAAATTATCAGCTCTCCCGGAACACCACCAGTTTATATATAATTTTTTTTCTATTATCTTATTGCACAGCTCTTTCACATATTTTTTTGAGAAGACAAAATTATCATCATAAAAATCAAATATTCTAATTCCAAATTTATTCCGAAAATATTCAATTTGCTGAATTACGTGTTCAACAGGGTAGTATATTTGTTTATCCCAAAACACTCCATTGCAGCAAAACTGACAGTTGTAAGAGCAGCCTCTTGAACATAAGACAGGCGCTATACCCTTGATTTTATTTAACTGTTTAAAATGAATTAAAAGAGATTCGCATTCCGGGAACATTTCAAGCTCTTTAGCAGACAATTTGAATATAGGGAAATTTGACAAATCGTGTATTTGCTTTCTGGATACATTCCTAATGATGTGGTTTTTATGCCGAAAGGTTAAATTTTTAATCCTAAATAATTTTTTAAGCTCATTTTGCTTCAAGCATTGTATTAATTCAACAAAAGGTAATTCTCCTTCGCCTCGAATTATATAGTCGATTGAGTTAACGTTTTTTAAAATTTGAGTATCCAAACAAGATGCGTGTGGTCCACCCAAAACAACATTTATATCATTGTTTATTTTTTTGCAAAGAGTTGCCAATTTAAAAACACTTAATCGCTGGCGGGTGTAGCATGGGATGCCAACAATACTGTAATCTTTCAAACGTAAATAATGCTCAATGGATGACCATTTGTGAATGTCAAATAAATTCAGTATTTTTACTTCTATATTTTGCTCTGTAATAAATTCTCTAATAGACACTAGGCCGATTGGCAACGGCCCTGCTTCAACGTGGGGCTCCTCTATGTTAGGAGGGTTTAATAATAAAACTCTCATATTTAACACATCTTATATTTCTAATGCCCTGACAACCCAAGCTCCAGGATACACAATTGTATCCTTCCTTAAACATAGGGGAATGCAATTACTTTCTGCTTTAATTATAATTTCACTTTTTAAGTCAAATGGTAGTATAGAAAATAAAGGGGACGTCTCTGTGACAACATCACCGAGAGAAAAGAAATGATTTTGTATTCCTGAAACTTGAGTTTGATAATCTTTTATTTTACCAATAGTTACATTGCATTGTTTTATTGATTTATTTTCATGATCATTTTTTACTATTCCAATTTTTGACAATTCATCCATTAAAGCAGTAGTCCATTTTTTAACTAATGTTTGCGTGGCAGGAACATTACTGTCCAACTCAATTGAAATAGCAGTATTATTCTTTAGTTTGTAAAAGTATTGAATTATCCTTTTGTGCGCGTCATCAAATGTGTCAATGTGTTCATCTTTGTATTCAATTACGTATTTGATATCGAAAGTTGGCGTATTACTAGTAAATTTCGAACAATATAGGTGAGGAATTCCGTTTTCTGGCGTATGCACATCAATGATGTAGTTATAACCAATTGATAGTGACAGTAGGTAATATTTTAGTGAATTAATAATGCTTGTTTCATTTGATATCTTTTTTATTACAGATTGTCTTAATGTTGAAATTGATGTTTCCTTTTTGGGAAAATCAGTTTCAAGATTCCAACTAAATATCCTGTTCCAATTTACTCCTGTTGTTGGATTAAAGACACCGTTCCTTGAGTATAAGTAACTGTTCCAAGAAAATGGATTCGCACGTGGGACAACACGAACAGATCCGAGAAAAGATGATTTATCTATAGATGATAGATGATTTATCAAACTGTATAAAACTAACGTGCTGAAGGTCTCATTGCCATGCAATTGGGATTGCAAATAAATTGAAGGATTATTATCACTTAGTTTTTTTCCAAAATCGTAGTGTTTTATTGCCTCAAGACAATTATTCATAAGTATATTCATTGAGTAATTAATAGGATGCTCGTAGGCGAACGTAAAACTAGAGGTTGCGTGCCTGTAAATATTTTATCATGCAAAAAGACGTTCGCAAACTTAAAACTATTCAAAACCAAAAAGAGCACTGCTGTCACTCGTTCATGTCCACTAAATTGATACTTCCTTTCATCATCCCATACTGTAATCTATAGCCTTCATTATGTTTCGAATGTGTATGACCAATATTGTAGTTTATTCCGTCTTTTTTTGTCTTTATATTTTTTTCCGGCGTTCACAAGCAAATCAGACATTTTGCATTCAATAAATTAATCGGCAAGCCATCAAGACCAATGCCGTTATTGTCGTTTTATTCTTTGTGCCTAAACGTATAGAGTTTTATCCGCAGTGCCGGAGGCATTGAGGATAAAACATGTTGAACGAAGCCGCAGTGTTCACCGTGATAATATAACTCTTCCTATGGGGATTGTAAATGGTTTTTTTCTTAATCTGTTTCTGATGTGAATGCCGATAATACGCTGAATCGGCATTCGGTCCGGGAATGGATATCCGGCAGGTTGTCCCTGCTGATAAGGCTGTGGTCTTTTGAAGGCAAAAAGACCGTTTCAGGGCGCACCTGCCCATCGGTTCTTTGATATTCGTTTTTTTGTGTCTCTGTATTTTGTAAGCCACTTTTGTTCATCATGAAGAGTCCATGTATTTTACGTCCATTTTCCAGAGGGGAGTTATTTCGGCAATGACCATCATTGTCCCTTTCCTGCAGCAGGGACACATGGTGATATCTGTCCCGGTCAGTTCGAGCATTAACTCCTGTGTGGTTTTCTTTGTTTTCTCTGTTACGGTTTTTGAAACGCCTTTCAGTTCCCTGATACGCTGAATGTTATCCTTTTTGCATCTGTTTGCAAGAAAGCCGAAATGCCTGATCCGCATAAAACCGTCGGGAAGCACATGCAGCAGAAACCGCCTGATAAACTCCTCTGCATCTATTGTCTTTGTCTTCTGAACATTTCCATGCTTTCTGTCTCTGTAGGTGAAGGTGACTTTCCCGTCTTTTACATTGAGAATCCGGTTGTTTGATATGGCTACCCTGTGTGTATACCTGCCGAGGTATTCAAGCGCCTGCTCAGGCCCGCCAAAGGGTTTTTTGGAATATACAACCCAGCGATGCTCCATTAACCCGTCAATAAAACGTGAAAATCCCCGCTCTGTTTGCAGTATGGCCGTTTTGCCGGGAAAGACAAGGTCTGATTTTTTACGGGCAGCTTTCAAATAATCAACAAACTTTTTCCTGAACACTATTGAGAGCGCTTTTACATCAAACAGAAAATCTTCTCTGATCGGTATCCATTTAGGGCCGTCAAATGACAATGCTCCCGCCGGTATTACACAATGAAGGTGAAAGTGGTCCATAAGGGTTTGTTCCCAGGTATGCAGGATACAGAGGAATCCCAGCTTGCCGCTGATATTGTTTTTGCCGAACTGAAGGAGCGTTTCGGAGACGGATTTCAATAGTATATTGAATAGTGTCTTTTTGTTGTTCAGGATCAGCGGGTTTAATTTGTGCGGCAGTGTGAAAACATCATGAAAGTACCCGACCGGAAGCAGCTCCGATTTCCTGGCTTCAAGCCACTTAGCCTTTGTCAGACTCTGGCATTTCGGACAATGCCTGTTTCTGCATGAGTTGTATGACGGCTTTCTGAATCCGCACAGCCTGCATCTCTCAACATGCCCTCCGAGATATGAGGTGCGGCATACCTCTATTGATTGCATGACTTTCAGATGTGGCAAAGGCAGTGAGTGTTTGGCTCGATAGTCTTTGCCATGCATACGGAATATGTCGGCCACTTCCTGTTTCGGTCTTTTTCGGAGAATCTCTTTGGTCAAAGAGGGGACAGCTTCTGTAAGCATCAGACTTACTTTTTAAAGAAGTCGTTGCTTTCCGGTATCTCCAGCAGGTCCAAAGGACTCTGAGTGGAGGATATCTGCTTTCTCGTCACCTGAAGGTATATCATGGTGGTCATTATCGAGGTGTGTCCCATAAGCGCTTGTATGGTGCGCACGTTTACTCCGGCTTCCAGTAAATGTGTTGCAAAGCAGTGCCTGAGCGTATGTATGCCTTTGCCCTTTTTTATTCCTGCCATGTTCTTTGCTTTGTAGTAGATGCTTTGTGCCGAGCGGCCCGTCAGCGGTCGTTTTACATTTGCGCCGCAGAACAGCCATACCGGCGGCTTGTACATCTTCCAGTAAATACGCAGCTCGGTTAAAAGACGTTTGGATAGGATTGTATATCGATCTTTCCGTCCTTTGCCCTGCTCTACTCTTATCATCATCCGTTTGCTGTCTATATCCGTTACCTTAAGTCCCACTACTTCACTGAGCCTTAACCCGGCTGAATATGCGGTCATCAGCAGTGTCCTGTGTTTCTGGTTGCTCAGGGCTCCAAACAGGCTCTCCAGTTCTTCGCCGCTGAGTATCTCCGGCAGTTTGCTTGTCTGCTTCCTGGGCGGGATGCTTAATGACAAGCTCTTCTTTCCAATGGTGTGTGTGTAGAAAAACTTTAATCCTGATATAACTATATTACGGCTGCTCCATGCAAGTTTCCTATCCTGTATCAGGTACAGCAGGTAATCCCGTATCATCCCCTTGGTTATCTTATCCGGTGACTGGTTGTAGTATTTGGCAAGTTCTGTTACTGCTCTAAGATAAGCTTCCTGCGTTCTCGGCGAAAACTCCCTTAATGTCATCTCCTCAATCATCTTTTGTCGTAATGTTGTCATTTGATACCTCCATCGTTTTTGATTTAGCGCCCCTACGGACACTCCTGATGAAGGTATTGTAGTTGATGCTTCGGGTTTGGTTATTGATTGTCGGAGATGGGTTGCTTCCAGAAGTCGGGCTTTGCTTTGTGGTCTTTGGCTGTTCTTCCGCCCAGCGGGCGGTTTAGTTCAACGTTTTAATATATGAAGTTCGCTTTTCCCGGCTTTTCAATATACCTGTCAAAAGTGACAGTTTCATAACTGATTAAAATTACAGTAAACTTGCCTTGATGATATTCGCATTTGCTCTTTATTACCAGGATATGCGAAGTTCGTTTTTGCCGGCTTTTTGTCATTTTGAGGATATATCATGAGAAAAATGGTTCTTCCCGAGTTTCAGGAGTATCTGCGATCCAAGAGCCTTGTTAACGAAAAGTATATCCGATTTTATGCCCATTGGGCAAGAAAATTCCTGGCTTTTTCAAAAAATGATCCGAATCTCAGTCACGATTTGCAGGTTCAGAAGTTTTTGAATTATTTGAAGGAACAAAAAAACATTGCCAACCGGCAGGCCAGGCAGGCAAATGAGGTTCCTGAGATATCCGGACATTCAGCGGCATAATAATCTATTCCGCCTTTACCTTCGTTAATCTCATTGCATTTAAAATAACCGCAAGACTCAATCCCATATCTCCTATAGCCACGGCAACCCATAAGTTAATCAGTCCCATCAGCGCCAGAACCGTAAAACTCCCTTTAATGAGTAAGGATACCGCAACATTCTGTTTTACAATGTGCATTGTCTTTCTGCTGAGATGCATAAGATAATCAATTCTTGATAAATCGTCATGCATCAGGGCTATGTCCGCTGTCTCTATTGCCACGTCCGAGCCGACAGCGCCCATGGCTATCCCTACGTTGGCTGCGGCAAGGGCGGGCGCATCGTTTACCCCGTCGCCGACCATTGCAATTGTGCCGAACCGGGCCGTAAGTTTTTCAACGACCTTCACCTTGTCTTCCGGCAGCAACTGCGCATGATATTCATCGATGCCGATTTTTTCCGCCAATGAAGCGGCTACCTGTTTATTGTCTCCTGTAATCATTTCGGTCCTGATGTTCATTTTTTTGAGACGGGATATTATCCTCGGCGCTTTATCCCTGACCCTGTCACCTAATGCAATAACACCGATTGCCCTGTCTTCATTTGAGATAAAAATAGAGGTCTTGCCTTCCATTTCAAATTGGGACAATTCTTCAGGAAGCTCTATGGATAAATCATCAAAGAGGTTCCTTGCGCCGGCATAATATGTTTTGCCGTCAATCCGGGCCTCCAGGCCCCTTCCTTTTATGGCCCTGAAACCGCTTATCTCTTTTAGTTGTATATTTTCATTGCGCGTCTTTTTAAGAATTGCTTTTGCAATAGGGTGTTCCGAGCGGGCCTCCATGGATGCGGCAATAGACAGGACTTCATTTTCAGAATGATTATTAAATCCGATGATATCCGTAACCTCTAATTTGCCTTTCGTTAAAGTGCCTGTCTTGTCAAATGCAATGGCCCTGACATTGTTCAGCTCTTCGAGATAAGTCGCCCCTTTTATTAAAACTCCGTGCTTGGCAGAGTTGGTTAACGCGGAGACCATGGCAACCGGCGTTGATATGGCAAGGGCGCACGGACAGGAGATAACCAGGAGCACCAGCGCCCTGTAAAACCAGACATCCCATGGATATCCTAAAATAAATGTCGGGATAAGAAATGCCGCGAATGCAAGACCGATAACTATGGGAGTATAATAGCGGGCGAATCTGTCTATGAATTTTTCCGTCTTTGATTTCTTTTTCTCAGCCTCTTCAACTAATTTGACGATCCTGGAAAGCACTGTGTCTCCGCTTTTTCTGCCGACCTCCACCTCAAGATAGCCTTCCTCATTCATGGTCCCTGCATAAACCGCATCACCCTCTGCCTTATCCACGGGCAGGGACTCGCCTGTTATGGGAGATTCGTCGATAGATGAATGGCCGACTATGACCTTTCCGTCTAATGGAATTTTCTCTCCGGGCCGGATAACAATAGTATCTCCGATCTCAATTTCCTGCACATGCATCTCGACTTCCTTGCCGGACCTCTTCACCTTTGCCGTCTCAGGAGCTAATTTCAACAACCGGCTTATTGATTTTTTGGCATTATCAGCAGCCATATCTTCCAGGGCCTCTGCAATAAAAAACAGGAAGACCACCGCTGCCCCTTCTTCGCCGTGCCCGATAAAAAAAGAGCCGAATGCCGCAATGGCTATAAGACAGTTCATGTCCAGCCGCCGTTTCAGAATTGAGAGCCAGGCCTTTTTCAGTATCTCTCTCCCGGAAACCGCGATAACGGATAAAAAAACGATCTGGGCAATGATATTCAGAGGCGTCAGGAATTCCAGGGCCAGTCCTGAAACGAGAAGTGCCCCTGCGATACCGCCTGTAATTAACTGCCTGCGCCTCCAGGATTCCGGCTTTTCTTCAAAGAAATCACCTGAGCAGCATGAACAGCTCTTTTCTTCCTCACAGGTATTATTGATAACTTGCAGCTTCATTTTTTGCATAATAAACTCCTTAACTCTTTAAACTCTCCTAACTCTATAAACTCACTCCCTGACATGCTTTAATCCTTCATTGAATAATTTATTTATATGAGCGTCATCTAAGGAGTAATAGACCCTTTTTGCCTCTTTTCTGAATTTGACCAGCCGCATGTTCCTTAAAATTCTTAACTGGTGGGAAACAGCGGAAATACTGCTCCCGAGGATGCCTGCTATATCGCATACGCAGAGCTCTTCTTTTGAGAGTGCGTAGATTATCTTCAGCCGTGTAGTGTCGGACAACACGCCGAAGGTCTCAGATAACCCATACACATCCTTATCGGAGAGCATGGCTTTTTTAACTGCCTTTACCTTTGCCTGATCTACCGACTTAATTTCACATATGTCCTGCTGCTTTGCCATATGCCCGCCTCTTCCTCTTGATACTTGAACGATTGTTCAAGTATAGTATGAATGATGTCTGAATGTCAAACACAGAGTTATGCCTGTTTTTTATCTTGTAAGCGTTCACAGGGTGCAGGGAGCAGTTGTCAGGGGGCGGAAAAAATTTAAAGATATGGATGTGTGGAAAAGAGCAGCACGATCAGCCATGCCGGTTGGTTTAATCAGATAAAACATCTGAAAAAACGGATCTGTTTTTCTGCACCCTGCACCCTGACAACTGTTCCCTGTGAACGCTTACATCAAATCTTCATAATTCTTTCACAAATTAAATTTAATCTACTTGCATAAAAATCATGAAGGAGGAAATAAATGAAGTTAAATAAAATAATTGCAGTACTGATCTTTGTACTCATGGCCTCAATCTTTCTTTCAGCATGTACCAGTGAAAAACCTTCCATAAAGGGAACATATACTGAATTGCCGGGGGAAAAATTTAAATTTGACGGCAAGACCGTTGAGGTTATGGAATTTCTGAGTTTCTATTGCCATACATGTTATAACTTTGAAAGCTCAATACCGGTTATCAAAGGGAACTTTCCCAAAAAGATCAAATGGAAGATCATCCCGATTTACTGGGGAAAAGGCTCCCCGAAACCCGGAGAGGCATACCTCCTCGCAGAAGAGGCGGGCAAAGGCAAAGAGATGAAGAAGGCGCTTTTTGATGCGCAGATGGTTCAGAAGAGAGACATTGGAAATATGGAAGTGCTGGAAAGTATAGGCACAAAACTGGGCCTTGGGCCTGATTTCAGCAGCAGACTGAAGGCAGGAGACAAAACCGGAGAGGTACAAAAGGGAATGGATATGGCCAAGGCATACAATGTTGATGAGACTCCGACTTTAATTATTGCCGGCAATATTATGGTAAATCCACATTCGGATGACCATAACATTGACGCCTTCAGGGGGAATGTTATAACGATTCTGAAAAGCATATTACAATCTCCGTAATATGATCGTTATTGCAGGCTGAATGGAGGTATATATATGATACGGATTGAAAATCTCACTAAATACTACGGCAAATCCTGCGCAGTAGACCGGATCGGTTTTGAGATCAAAAAAGGGGAGATACTCGGTCTTCTCGGACCGAACGGAGCGGGCAAAACCACGACTATGAGAATTCTTACCTGCTATCTCCGTCCGACATCAGGGAATATTACTGTAAAGGATTTCAATATTTATGACAATCCGGTGGAAATTAAAAAACTCATAGGCTACCTGCCCGAATCAGCGCCCCTGTACCCTGACATGCTTGTTTATGACTATCTGAGATTTGTCGCAGGTCTGCGTGAAATAGAAAAATCCGCCGTTGACCTCCGCATAAGAGAGCTTGCCGGTATGTGCGGTATTAATGAAGTCATGCACCGGCCTGTCAGTGAACTCTCAAAAGGCTATAAGCAGAGAGTGGGGCTGGCCCATGCAATGATGGGTGACCCGGAGATACTGGTCCTGGACGAGCCCACATCAGGCCTTGATCCGAACCAGATTGTCGAGATCAGGGAAATCATAAAGAGAATCGGGAAGGAAAAAACAGTTATTCTGTCCACCCATATTCTCAGCGAGGCAGAAGCCACATGTGACAGGATTGTGATCATTAACAACGGCAGGATAGTTGCAGACGGCTCTACTGATGAACTGAAACGCGAGGCCGGAAGCGATTATGTCATACATGTCTCATTGATGCAGGGCAATTTTGATGATATCAAAGGATATTTCAGGGCCATCCCCGAAGTCACCGGCGCAACCCTTGCAAATTCGGAAAAAGGAGTAACCGACTTTCACCTTTCATGCAGCGGGACAAAGGATGTGCGGCCTGCCATTTATGAAATAATAAAGAACAACAACTGGCCGCTCCTTGAATTCCACAGGGAAACAAGAACACTTGAAAATATATTCAGAGACCTGACAAGGGAGGGTTGAAATGACGGGCGCAGTAAATATATTCAAAAAAGAATTCAGGGGTTATTTCATCACGCCTGTTGCTTACATTGTTATTTCAATCTTTCTTGTTTTAACGGGCTGGTTTTTCTTTTCAACTTTTTTCCTTTACGGCCAGGCGGATATGAGGAGCTTTTTCTCCCTTCTTCCCCTGATATTCTCATTTATAATACCGGCCGTTACAATGCGCCTTTTTTCCGAAGAGTTCAATACAGGCTCTTATGAGTTACTCTTTACAATGCCTGTTTCCGGCCTGGACATTATTACCGGCAAGTTCACGGCTGCCGTTGCATTTGTGGCAGTCATGGTTGCGCCGACCTTTTTCTACGGCATAGTTATTTCATTTATCGGAGATGTTGACTGGGGGCCGGTAGCAGGCGGTTATATGGGGGCAATTTTATTAGGTGCCGCATTTTCCGCAATAGGGCTGTTTGCTTCATCCCTTACGCGCAACCAGATCATTGCCTTTATCACAGGCATGTCCCTCTGCTTTGTACTGACGCTCATAGATAAAATGCTCTTTTTCCTCCCCGAAGGCGCGCTTAACGTTTTTCAGTATTTAGGCGCAGACTTTCACTTTCAGAACATTTCGAGGGGCATAATCGATTCAAGGGATATCCTGTATTTTCTGAGCGTTTGCTTTGTTATGCTTTACGGGACGAGTCTTGTAATCCAGGAGAAGACATAAGGAGTTGTTAATGAAGAAAGTAACTACAGGCAGGTATTCCAGGTTTTTCATTTACTTAGTGGTAGTGGTGCTGCTTAATCTGGCGGGCATCACGCTTTTCTTCAGGGCGGACCTGACCTCCGGCAAAGTCTATTCACTGTCGGATGCAAGCAGGAAAGCGGTTTCAACGCTGTCCGATCCTTTGACGGTCAAGGTTTTTTTCAACAGCAACCTCCCGGCTCCTTACAATAATATCGAGCGTTATCTTCATGACCTGCTTGAGGAGTATGCAGTTGCAGGCAACAGATTTTTTAACTACCGGTTTTACAATGTATCCGGCGAAGAGAATGAGAAATCAGGGGGCAACCGGGAGCTTGCAGAGAGTTACGGCATTCAGCCCGTACAGATACAGAATATTGAACAGGACGAGGTCAAGTTTCAGACGGCATATATGGGAATGGCCCTTATTCACGGTGATATAGTTGAGACCATGCCGACGATTACCTCAACAGACGGGCTTGAATACCGGATAACTTCAGCCATAAGAAAAATGAACAACAAGATAAGCGCCCTTTTGAATTTAAAGGAGAATGTATCCGTTAAACTGATTCTGTCCTCGTCTCTCGGAGTTGTCGGTCCTTATATGAACATTACCGGGATTCCTGAGCTGCCGTCTGAAATAGAAAGTATCGTCAATAAATTAAACGGCAAAAACTACGGCAAACTCTCTTTTTCCAGTCTCGATCCGAGTAAAAGCGACAGGGATAAGCAGGATGCGCAGCGCTACAAGGTCCTCCGGCTCAACTGGGACGAATTCAGGGACAGACGGGGAAACACAATACCTGCGGATCAGGGCTATGCAGGCATTGTTATCGAATATGGAGATAAATTTGAAACCCTTGACCTGATAGAAGTTATCAGCCTTCCCATATTCGGTACCCAGTACCGGCTCACTGATTTCGCTGAACTTGAAAAAGCAATCGACAAGACCATAGAGAATGTCATAAATATCAATGAAGAGATCGGCTATCTTGCAGACCACGGCACCCTTCCCATTGAGGGCATGTCTCCCCTGTCCGGCCCCTTGCCGCAGACTGAATCACTTTCAAATCTTAACAGGCTGTTATCGGAAGAATATTCAATAAGGCGGGTTAATCTGAAAAACGGGGGTATACCCGAAGGTCTGTCCACTTTGATCATTGCAGGCGCAAAAGAGAATTTTACGGACTATGAGCTATACCAAATCGACCGGTTCCTGATGAAGGGTAACAACCTCGCAATATTTATGGATTCATTCAATGAAGTCAGGCCGCAGGGCCGGTACGGCATGATGGGCGGGTCACAGAGACCGCTCTGGATGCCTTTGAATACCGGGCTCGAAAAACTGCTCGATCACTACGGCTTAAGCGTCGGGAAATCCATCATCCTCGATGAGAACAGCTTTAAACAGAGGATGCCCCAACAGTTCGGGGGCGGTGAAAGGTCCATCTATTTTGCCCCTGTCATCAGGAATGAAATGATTAATAAAGATGCCTCATATCTGAAAAACATCAAAGGGCTTGTAATGCTTAAGTCATCCCCAATAGAGATTAATGAACAGACACTCAAAGACAACGGTCTCAGGGCGACTAAACTCTTCTCTTCATCCGACCGGTCATGGGAGATGACGGGAAGGATCAACCTTGACCCTATGTTTATCACTCCCCCGCAAAATGATGAGAAGTTCGGGAGCATACCCATGGCATATATTGTTGAAGGTCCTTTCCCCGGTTATTTTGCGGATAAACCCATCCCTGAAAAGAAGGTGCCGGTGGAGACAAATACCGGTGGGGATAAGAAGGATGAAAAAAACATAAAAGAACAGGGTCTGGACATGTCCTCAATCAGGAGCAAGGACATCACCATCAAAAAAGGCAAACCCGCAAAGATATTCCTTGTGGGAACATCAGAGATACTTAAAGACAACATAATTGACGAGGAAGGCAAGACACCCAATGCCCAGTTTGTCATGAATGTGATTGACTACCTTAATAACAGGGAAGACATAGCAATAATGCGCAGCAAGACCCAGCGGTTCAATCCGCTCAGGGAGACTACGCCTGCTGCCAGGGCTGCCATAAAAACCGTAAACATAGCAGGGCTGCCCCTGCTTGTAGTAATTGCAGGCATAATTGTCTGGTTCAGGCGTGCTTCAAGAAAGCGCATGATCCGGAAGATGTTCAGCAAGCAGTCACAAAAGGAGTATTAATATGAAAGGGAAAAAAGACATAGCAATTCTTTTCTTTGTCATAGCTGTTCTGGTCTTTTATATCTCTTCACAAAAGAGTGAAAAAACAAATTATGAACTTCCCGACATCCGGAAAATACAGACAGGCGATATTACAAAAATTAGCCTGAAGAAAAAAGGGTCTGGAATTGTGCTGGCAAGAGAAAACGATAAGTGGCTTATCAATGACAGGAAGTATCCGGCAGACAACGCAGTGATTGAGAATATGCTGAATGCAATCTCGGACCTGACCTTGACCGCCCTCGCGTCAGAGTCCGGAAACTATGCTATTTATGAACTGGACAGGGAAAAGAGGATTGAAGTAGAAGCATATAAAGGCAGTGACCTGCTGCGAAAGATCAATGTTGGAAAAATCACGACGACCTATAACCAGACATTTGTCATGCTTGATAACGACCCTCGCGTGTATCATGCCAGCGGGGCCTTAAGAAGAGAGTTTGACAGGACAGTTTCAGAGTTGCGGGACAAAAAAGTGATGGCTTTCAATAAAGATGATATTACGGAAGTTGTGCTTAAAAAGGGCAAAGATGAGATAACGATTATAAGGGCAACTGCCCCTGTTTCCGTTGATGTTCCGGAGCAGAAGGGAAAAAAAGAGAAGCCAGGATCTGTTCCGGAATGGACCACGTCTGACGGCAAAACTGTTAAAAAAGATGTTGTTAATGGTATAATTAATATTTTGTCCGGTTTCCTCTGTGATGAATTTATTGAGGATAAAACAAAAGAAGATTTCAAAGCTCCTGTTTTTACTGTTGTTCTGAAGGGTATTAATACCTATACAATTTCATTTTTTGAGAAAAGAGAAAACAGGTATCCTGCTGTATCGTCGGAAAGCGAATATCCCTTTCTTGTTTCCGAATGGAAGGCGAATAAGATCATGAAAAAACCGGGAAGCCTGATTGAAAAATATGAGAAATAATTTGTCCATAATACATTCGGTTCATATCTGATCCCTCTCTTTGACGGAAATAACAGACTTTCGGGACTTTTGCGGAATTGATTGTATTTGTGTAACCCTCTGTGCCTATGTGCCTTTGCCACTTTGCACCTGAGTAGTTACGTATTTCTAATTAATTATGATAAAAGCAGGAATAAAAATCGGACCTTACAACTGGGTGATGCGCTTGATTGAGAGCAGGGCGGAGTGCTGCGAAGTCTGGTTTCTGATCAATAAAGAAAGCGCATATGCGGATATGTTCCAGTTTCTTGAAAGGAAACAGATACAGACAGGCCTGAACTTCAGGGGGGTTATTGAAAATAACAGGCTGACAGACCCCGTATGCATAGATGAAACCGTGCGGAGCCGCTCAATTTTACTGATTCAAAAATGTATCGACATCGCAGGCAGAAACGGGTTTTCGTATGTGAATATACAGCCGGGCAATACACTCTCACGAAAGTTCAACCCGGAAAAACAGGATTCCGGAAATACAAACATTTCAAAAATGCATTACCGGAATCTGAAGCAGGCCTTCAGGGAATCCGCTCTCCTTCTGCACGAGTACGGACGGAATAAAAATGTAAATGTCTTGTGGGAAACGCCACCCGTGACAGTGCCTGCCGATTCAGATAAACAAGCCGGGGACAGCAACGGACCCTGTTTCGCATATGAATTGAACAGTTTCACGCTTGAGGAGGCAGCAAAAAAAGACGGGATATTGCTGACTAATAATATTGCACATATAATGGCAGAAATCCGGAGTGATTCTCAAAGAGAAACCATTAATTACCTCTTTGACCGCACCGGAAAACTTGCGCAGCACACAAGACTTTTGCATATAAATAAAGCTATCCATAAAAATAATGGAACAAACGGCCGCAACAACGCCGCAGATGCGGAATCAAACATCGGAACAATCCTGACAAAAAGTCGGTTCCGGCAGCTTCTTGAATTATTTAAAGACAGAAACGGGCTGTGGGCAGTCAATGATCAGGCAAATAAAGAGATGCGGAATTTTATTGCATTCAAGGAAGAGCTGATGAGCGCCGGGGAAAATGAATTACTCAATCTATCCGGAAGCCGGGTGGGGAACATACAATAAACAATAATTATTTCCCTTGCTTCCATATTTTGTTTGACAGTAAAGACTTTTCTATGCTACATTTTTAGACTTCTTTAATGCCTGTTACATTTTCAGTGACCACTAACAAATACAGGGCAAGGTTAAAATGCATACATGTTTAACCGCAAAATAAACCGGGTTGTTTATAGTGCAATTACAAAAATAAACAATCACCTAAAAGGAGGAATTAAAAATGCCGATTGATCCAACGAAACATGCAGACTGGGAAATAGCTGAAGCTGCTGAAGCTAATATGAAAACAGTTTATCAGTTAGCAGAAGAATTAGGGCTTGAAAAAGAAGAGCTTCTACCCCACGGACATTATGTAGCAAAACTGGATTTCAATAAAATCCTTGACCGTCTTAAGGACAGGCCTGACTGTAAGTATGTTGACGTTACTGCAATAACACCCACACCCCTCGGTGAGGGCAAATCCACAACCACAATGGGACTCACACAGGGCCTCGGCAAGAGGGATAAAAATGTTATCGCCGCAATCAGGCAGCCTTCCGGTGGACCTACCATGAACATAAAGGGCTCTGCGGCAGGCGGCGGACTCAGCCAGTGCATACCCCTGACCCCGTTTTCATTAGGGCTTACCGGTGACATCAATGCAATTATGAATGCCCATAACCTCGCAATGGTTGCGCTGACTTCAAGAATACAGCATGAGTTCAATTACAATGATGAGCAATGGGCAAAACGCAAACAGAAACGGCTTAATATAGACCCCCGCAATGTAGAGATGAAGTGGATAATGGACTTCTGCGCCCAGGCATTGAGGGATATAACTATCGGCCAGGGCGGCAAGATGGACGGCTTTATGATGAAATCGGGTTTTGCAATCGCTGTTTCCTCAGAGGTCATGGCAATACTGTCTGTCTCAAAAGACCTCAGGGACATGAGAGAGCGCATGGGCAAAATCGTTGTTGCATACGACAAACAGGGTAATCCCGTCACAACCGAAGACCTTGAGGTTGCAGGCGCAATGACGGCCTGGATGGTAGAGGCGCTGAATCCCAACCTGATGCAGACACTTGAAGGACAGCCTGTACTTGTGCATGCAGGTCCTTTTGCAAATATCGCAATCGGCCAGTCTTCAATAATCGCGGACAGGGTCGGTCTTAAACTCGGTGATTATCATCTTACGGAATCAGGCTTTGGCGCTGACATAGGGTTTGAGAAGTTCTGGAACCTGAAGTGCAGGTTCTCCGGCCTCAAACCTAATGCAGCAGTCCTTGTCGCTACAATCAGGGCCCTCAAGTGCCACGGCGGAGCGCCTATTCCGGTGCCGGGAAGACCGATGCCCGAGGAGTACATGACCGAGAACGTCGGCTGGGTAGAAGCAGGATGCAAAAACCTGACTCACCATATCAACACTGTGAAGAAGGCAGGCATCAATCCTGTTGTCTGTATCAATGCTTTCTATACCGACACTGACAATGAGATCAATGCAGTGAGAAAGCTTGCCGAAGCAGCAGGCGCACGCGTTGCGGTCTCCAGGCACTGGCAGTACGGCGGCGAAGGAGCGCTTGAGCTTGCCGATGCTGTTGTAGATGCATGCAATGAGCCCAATGACTTTAAACTTCTCTATGAGCTTGATATACCTGTCAGGACGCGCATAGAGATGATAGCCGAGCAGGTCTATGGCGCAGACGGTGTTGAATACACAGCGGATGCCCTCGCCAAGGCCAAGAGGATGGAGGCAGACCCCGAGACTTCCAAACTCGCCACATGCATGGTCAAAACACATCTCAGTCTCTCTGATAATCCCAACCTTAAAGGTGTTCCTAAGGGCTGGAAACTGCTCATAAGCGACATACTCACCTATAAAGGCGCAGGGTTCATTGTTCCTGTTGCAGGGGCAATTAAACTTATGCCCGGCACAAGTTCCGACCCTGCTTACAGGCGAGTGGATGTGGATACGGATTCAGGCAAGGTCAAGGGGTTATTCTAAGATCAATTTTTTTAACAGCCCCTGTTATCTACTTAAGAGTACCGAGTTCTCTTTTAACAGGTTGATTCTAAAGAAAACGTCATGACCACGCAGTTGTCATTCCCGCTTGTCGGGAATCCGGGAAAATCAAAGGGTTATAGATTCCGGACAAGCCGGAATGACAGAACTCGGTACTGT
Organism: bacterium BMS3Abin06; assembly: GCA_002897895.1. Taxonomy (GTDB): domain Bacteria; phylum Nitrospirota; class Thermodesulfovibrionia; order UBA6902; family UBA6902; genus BMS3ABIN06. The sequence continues at coordinate 18,194 of BDSY01000102.1, read as the reverse complement.
CGAGTTATCTACACTGACAGGGGCTGTTATTTTATTAATCTTATTAATCAACAGTAAAACTTTAATATTCTAATTTAAAAATTTTTCTCCTGTCAATCAGCATGTAATGGAGCTTTTTCTTTATGGTTGGAAATCTCCCCAATTTATTGACTCTTACGAGAATATTGCTGCTGCCGTTTTTTGCCGCAACCCTTATCTACGATAAATATCAGTACGCCCTCCTTATTTTTATAGCAGCATCTGTTACAGATTTACTTGATGGATTTATTGCAAGAAGAAATAAACAGATAACATACTTCGGAACAATCCTTGATCCTGTGGCGGACAAGTTTTTTTTAATAACTTCTTTTATACTAATGAGCAGTATAGGTTTATTGCCCAAATGGCTTACTATTATTGTTATAAGCAAAGATTTAATTGTCGTCACGGGTTGTATTATTCTCTATATAGCCACTCATAGTTTAAAAATCGAGCCGAGCTTTCTGGGTAAAGCTGCAAGCACGTTTCAGTTTATCCTGATAGGACTGGTTCTTTTATCCCTTAACGTAAAAGGCGATGTGCCTCTCCATACGTCCCTTTACGCTATAGTTGCAGTGTTAACCGCCCTGTCCGGAATACACTACGTTTACAAGGGTTTGAAAATTGCCAATACAGGGAATAATCGCTAATACTTTGAGGAATTAATTTTATCATGCATGCAAGAACAATAAGTCATATTCATGAAGGCACTGTTGCAGATAAAGCAGGTCTTAAAAAAGGAGATATTCTTCTCAGTATAAACGGGAATCCGTTAAGGGATATTATAGATTACATGTATTATTCCAGGGATGATATTATTGACCTGAAAATTCAGCGCGGACAGAAAACACACACATTCAAATTAAAGCAGGAAGAGCAGACTCATCCCGGCATTGAACTAAAATCGTTCAGGACAAAAACCTGCAGAAACAAGTGCATATTCTGCTTTGTCAATCAACTTCCAAAAGGTATGAGAAAAACGCTGTATCTGAAAGATGATGATTATCGCATGTCATTTCTGTTCGGCAATTACATAACCCTTACAAATATTTCGGTAAAAGAAAAGAAACGCATTATAGAACAGAAACTCAGCCCTCTTTATGTGTCGGTGCATACAACCAATAATGACATAAGAAGGAAAATGTTAGGCAATCCCAAAGCGCCCGATATTCTCAGAGAGTTGCAGGAACTGACATCGAACAGGATCAGAATACATGCCCAGATTGTTGTCTGCCCCGGTTTAAACGACGGTGAAGAGCTTTCCGGCACCATTAAAGACCTGCAAAAATTCTACCCGTATGTGGCATCTGTAGCAGTCGTGCCCGCAGGTCTTACAAAATATAAGAAAGGCGGCTTCAGGCCTGTTGAAAAAGATGACGCCGTAAAAGTCATTGAGACCGTAAAGAAATTCAGGCAAAGGTGCAAGAGGCGCCATGGGGATCCAATCGTACATCTCGCAGATGAATTCTACTTAAGAGCCGGAGCTCCATTCCCGCCCCTTAAAGAATACGGCGATCTCCCCCAGATAGAAAACGGCGTGGGTTTAATTCCTGTTTTTTTACATTGCGCAAAAAAGTTAAAGCTGCCGAAAAAAATTGCACCCCTGAAAGCGATTGTCTTTACAGGTGCGTCATTTATGCCGCACCTTGAAGAATTTGCCAAAAAATTAACATCAATCGAAGGACTCAGCCTTGATCTCTTTAAAGTTGAAAATAAATTCTTCGGCCCCGCTGTTACTGTAACAGGACTTTTAACGGGAAAAGATATCTTAAAGACAATTGTCGGTAAAACAAAAGCCGACTGTTTGTTAGTTCCGGATGTTACTCTCAGGGACGGGGCTGATGTTTTTCTGGACAATGTTACTCTTAAAGACATGCAGGAGAGCCTCGGTATGCGTGTCAAGGCCATAGAACCGACACCTGAAGGAATTTTAAGGGGGATAACAGATGAATCCAGGCGGGAAGACTAAAATCACCGGCATTTTCGGGTATCCGATAGGGCATACGCTTTCACCATTGATGCATAATGCGGCATTTAAAACCCTGGGTCTTGATATCTGTTATGTTGCATTCGAGGTTTTGCCTGAAGCCCTGCCGGATGCGGTTCGGGCCGTTCGAAGCTTGAACATGCTCGGGGTCAATATAACCGTGCCTCATAAAGAAAATGTGATTCCTTTACTTGATAAAGTCGATAAGGAAGCATCTTTTATCGGGGCGGTAAATACAATAACCAATTCAGAAGGAACTTTGACAGGTTACAATACAGACGGCAGGGGATTTATGAGTTCACTTGCAGAGCAGGGGATATCTGTTGACGGAAAAAATATTGTCATACTCGGCACCGGCGGGGCATCAAGGGCAATAAGTTATTATTTAAGCGAAAAGGCATCCAAATTATCCTTATATGACATTGACAGGCCGAAGGCTAAAAAATTAGCAGGTGACCTCGCTGAAATTCGTAACAATGTTTTTCTTCTTGATGATATAGAAGATATAGCGGGGCTGGACATTATAATTAATGCCACACCACTCGGGCTTAAACCTGATGACCCTCTTCCTTTAAAACCCGATTTAATTACATCCGATATGGTTATTTGCGACCTTGTCTACAGGAAAACAACGTTCCTGGAAGAGGCTGATAACAGGGGAGCGAAAAACATTGACGGATCAGGAATGCTTTTATGGCAGGGGGTACTTGCCTTTGAACTATGGACAGGGGTCAAGCCCCCGGTTGAAGTCATGCGTCAGGCGCTGATGTCCGGGATAAAATAATTTATGCACGTTTATTTTCTGAAATTATAGTGCCGCTGATACTCATAGCCGGATGCACACGGTTTCTGCCTGCTGATTTTGCCTTGTAAAGCGAATCATCCGCCTGCTTCAGCACGGTCTCCCACGAAATATATTTAACATTTTCGGCAATGTTACAGGCCACACCGGCGCTGATAGTCAAAATTCCGGAATCAGTGCTTTTATGTTCCAGGCCGAGCGACTCTACAGTAGCCCTGAGATTCTCTGCGACTCTTAACGCATCTGAAAGGTTCTGCTCCGGCAGAATTACAACAAACTCTTCACCTCCCCACCTGAATATCTCATCCGTCTTTCTCAACGACACCTTCATGGTATCGGCAATTGAAGTAAGTATATCGTCTCCTTTCTGGTGGCCATAGGTATCATTGTAGAGTTTGAAATTATCAACATCGCAAAGGATAATACTGTAGGGACGTTCATATCGAATCGCAAGCAAATGAATATTTTCCATTCTTTTCTGAAAGCTCCTCCTGTTTCCTACCTGTGTCAGAGGATCAATATGCACGAGTTCATTAAGTTTCTCATTCAGGCGTCCCAGTTCTTTGTGTTTGCTCTCAAGAAGCGCCATCATATTATTAAAGCTTTCCCCGATCATGTTAATCCTGTCTTTGAATGCATACTGGTATATCTCGCATTCCCTGCAATCCCCGTATTCTTCAACACAGATCCCCTGCGCCCCTCCCTGGCAGAAGGTGCCGGCAACCTGCCAGCATCTAAGGTCGGATGATTGATAGCCCGGACAATCGGTTTGCTTGCATTTTTTGAATTCCCAGCATTTTATAAGGTTAGTGCCCTGAACCCTGATGTGAAAACTGCCGTTTTCAATAACCTGTTCTATACTATCCTTTATTCTTTTTTGCGCTTCCTCAAGTTCAGCATTGTGTCTTTCTATTTCCCTCTTCTGTTTACTGATAATATTGTCTGCCTTTTTAACAACACCCTGCAAAAACATGTGAAGCACACTCATGGAGAAAATCAGCATCAAGGGAATTTTATAGATTTCACTTTTCATTAATTTAAAAAATGAACCGATATCCTTGTCGATTTCAAAAGCGCCTATAACATCACTTTGCGATGGATTATTAATATCCCTGTATATCGGAACATAAACTTCAAGCAGATCGATTTCATGTGATTTTTCATTCCCCGCAGCATCACCTTTTGCAGGCATCGTGAGTTTTGTCAGTTTTGAAGCGATCCTGCTGTTTAAAGCAGACATTAATTTATCCGAAGTATCCACAGTTCCGACATCTTCCGGATCAGTGGAATAAACAACGCTTCCGCTCAAATCGAAAATCTTGAATTTTAGTATGTCGGAGTAAAGGGATAAATAAGAATCGGCAATTTTGTCCAGATCTTCACTCTTCATGGAGTGTTCTCCTATGTACAAATAACCATAGGTTTCCAGACTTGTAGCAATAAAATCGTCATATATACGATTTTGAAAGTGCTCCGCCATTACCTCAACTGTTGATATGGAGTAATCAATTAATGCCTTTTTCTGGTACCAGAACGCTACATAACTTAACACTATTGTTAAAATCAGTATTATTCCGATGCTAAAAAGGGAAAAATATTTACGCAGGTTAAAACTTCTATCTTCCCCCCGGCGATTTTCTTTTGATTCCAAATTTACTATCATATCTATATATATATCGTAAATCCTGAGCGAAATCTTTAATAAAAATATTGCTTATTGAACCTGTTCGCTCAATTATCCTGCAACTCCTTGATTTATCAATATTCTAACCGTACAGACTCTTAATAAACCTCCATTTCTTATACTTTTGACAATATTTCTCTTTACATGGTAGTATTTTTAACCTTTTACGACAAACCACGCACAGGTAAAATGAAAATAGCCATTACAGGCAAGGGCGGTGTCGGTAAAACCACTGTCTCTTCATTATTAAGTTATTTATACTCATCCGAAGGCAAAAAAGTCATTGCCGTGGACGCGGACCCGGATGCAAACCTTGCTTCAGCCTTCGGTATTCCAAAAAATGAAATCGAAAAGCTTAGACCTATAGCTGAAATAACGGAATTAATTGAAGACAGGACAGGCGCAAAACCCGGGACCAGCGGTGGAATATTCCGGATAAACCCGAAGGTCGACGACATACCGGACGGCTTTGGCTATAAAGTTAACAACATCACCCTGCTTATAATGGGCAGGTCAAAGCTTGCTGCATCAGGTTGCTATTGCCCTGAACATGCATTGCTGAGAAGATTGTTGAAACACCTTATCGTGGAGCGGGATGAAGTCGTAATTGTCGATATGGAGGCTGGAATAGAACATCTCACAAGGGGAACCGCCGAAGGAGTCGATGCATTCATCGTTGTAGTTGAGCCCGGCCGGAGAAGCATTCAAACAGCAGTTGCAGTTAAAAGCCTTGCAAAAGGACTCGGGGTAAAAAGGGTTTTTGTAATTGCCAATAAGGTGAGAAAAGAAGAAGACGTCACATTTATAAAAAATGAATTGAGCGATATGGAATTCCTCGGACCAATGAATTTTAACGAGAGCATCCTGGAATCGGACATCCAGGGGATACCGGCATACAAGGCTTCAGAAAATCCTCTCGAAGAAGCGGCAAAAATCAAAAAGAACTTAGAGAAACTCGTTTGAAGAAAAGACTGAGGGCAAAACTTTTAAAAAAAAGGGATTCCATCCCCCCTGAACAAAAAGTCCTGAAAGAGGCTGAAATTGAAAAAAGACTCTTTGCATTGGATGCATTTAAAAAAGCAAAGAGTCTGCTGTTGTATGTCTCCTTTCGATCTGAAGTAGATACCACGGGATACCTGAACGATGTAATAAAACTGGGGAAGAAACTGATATTGCCTGCAGTTGATTCACGGCATAAGGAATTAAAGCTTTACGAGGTACGGGACACATCTGAACTTGTACCGGGATATATGGGCATTCCTGAGCCGGGGGTCAGAGAGAATCGGAGAGCTACTTTAAAAGAGATTGATCTTGTCATAATTCCGGGGACAGGATTTGACGTAAAAGGCAATCGCCTCGGATACGGCGGGGGTTACTATGACAGGCTTCTCAGCTTCGAATCCAGGCAACTTGCGAACGCAGATCATCATATCATGACCATTGCCCTTGCCTTTGAGGAGCAGATCGGCGAAAAAATCCCGGCAGAGCCCCATGACATAAAAGTGGATATTATTATTACTGATAAGAGATTGATTTACTGTAACTACCCAGGTGCAAAGTAGCAAAGGCACACAGGCACAAAGGGTTACAGAAATGCAGGAGAAGTTTTTCATCCCTTTTTTTTACTTTGTGCCTTTGTCACTATGTGCCTTTGTGCCTGCCTGAATAGTTACGATTTACTGTTAAAACAATAAGATTTTTCATAATCTGCGGACCATCAAGGAGTCTCTCAATACTGAATTCTTATATAAGAGTTTTTTCTCAACTCCTCTATGTACTCCCGGAGCCTGATGCTTAATTTTTCCTTTATCAGGTAATCTTCTATTTCATCCCTTACATCGTAAAACTCTTTACCGGCAAACAGTTTCCTGTTAGTTATGTAATAAGATTCAATATCCTCATATGGTATGTGTATGAAGGCCTTTATCCTTCTATCAATATATTCACTAATGACAGCGCTGTCATCCATCCCGGCCTTGTGGCGGATGCCGGGAACCCCGATCCAGAATTTCTTTGCCTCATTTAATAACAGCCTCCTGTTTATCATTTCATCAAGGATAGTTTCCTCTGATATACTGCTGCCTGATTTCTTTGCGATCTCAATGGCCTCCCTGTATTCACTGAGCAAAATCACGTCATCATTTACTATCGCCACTATTCTTTCAAGGACTTCGGCACACACGGAGCCAGTCAATAGAACATGAGCAAAGAGCGCTATTATGAGAATAAGAGAGGGGGATACGGAGAAACGGAGACGCGGGGAACTGCGGATGATAATATCAAAAATACTACATATTCTCTGCTTCATTTTTTCCTCCGTTTCCCCGTTTCTCTCCATCTCCCCATCTCCGCGTCATTGTTAAAAGGCATGCCCGAAACTGAAATGAAACTCACCGGAGCTTTCTCCGCGCTCCTTATTCAGCTTGTGTCCGTAGTCCAGCCTGACAGGGCCGACCGGTGTGCTGTATCTCAATCCCAGGCCCGCGGTGTATTTCAGTTCATCTTTCACATCATCCGCTGTTTTCCATACATTACCCGCATCAACAAATGTGACAAGACCGAATCCCTTACCAGGCGAAAACCTGAATTCCCAGTTTGTCAAAGCGAATATATTACCACCGGTGGCGGTGCCGTCTTCACTCTTGGGGCCGAGTGTATCATGGCTGTATCCCCTTACAGTCGTTCGTCCACCAAGGAAAAACCTTTCAATAAGCGGAATTTCCTCGCTCTCCTCAAAGCCGTAAGCCGCACCGCCTCTTAACGAGAAGGCAAAGACAACGCGCTTCATCAGCTGAAAAAACCACGAACTCTGGAATGTTCCCTTGATAAATTCCGTTTCAGAAAGAAAAAACCTTGAGGCATATTTCAATACAACACCCTGAAGCGTACCGGAAGCAGGCTCAAAGGGATCATCCCGTGTATCCCAGAACAGGGAAGGTGAAACACTGCTGATACCGATAGTGCCCGTGTCCTCCTTGGTCAGTATAATGCCGGGCTCCACATTTTTTGTATCGACAAAGGAATATTCATAGTCCAGGCCGGCCTTAAACCCTTTGCCCAGTTTTTTTTCAATACCGGCAATAAAACTGGTCCTGTCGATTTCATAAAGCAGGTCCCTTGTTTCAATATTAATTGACCTGGTACTTTCCTTAAGCAGAAATGCCTTGAAAGGCACATCCGGTTTATTGAAGAGCCTCGGTTCCTTAAAATTAAAAATATACCGCTCTTCGACTGAACTCAGTTCCGCACGAAAACCGACCTGCCTGTGATATCCGCCGAGATTGCGATAGCTTATATCAATCGACCCCCTGAATCTTTCATAGTCGCCAAACCCCGCGCTGATCTCCACTGACCCTGCATTCCCTTCATTCAAAGAAACAAGCATATCCCTGACAAGTTCATCATCCCCCTTTTTTTGCGGTTCTAGTATATCAACCGATACTTTGTTAAAAATACCGAGTTTGTACAGACGCTGTTTAATCCCGGTAATTTCGTCATAATTATAAGGTTCGCCCTTTTCAAGATTTAATTCACGATTTATTATTTTCGGCTTTGTCTTGCGATTGCCCCGGAGAATAATCTTGCCCACAACAGAAGGTTTGTTTTCCGTTATCCTGAAGGTAAGAGAGGCGTTACCGTTTTTAATTACGCTTTCAACTTCAACACTCGCATCCAGATAGCCGTGCCTGCCGTAAAAAGAAATCACCCTGTGCCGGGCATCACCGATATCAATTACATTATACGGTAATCCCTCTTCAAGCCTTAAGACATTGCGGAGTTCGGACTCGTCAAAGCTCTTGTTGCCGGTGATCCTGACGGATTTAATCATTGTCCTGGGCCCTTCATTTATGCGAAATTCAAGGTTTAATTCCCTGCCGTCATCCAGGAACTCTTTTTTAATATCCGGAACTTTCACCTGGAGATAACCGAGGGCATTGTAAAACCTGATCAGTGATTCCCTGCTGCTGTTTACCATATTATTATTAAACAGCTTGTTCTCTTTAAGCGGAATAACCCTTTTAACGGCAGCCGGATCGATACTGATTCCCGTAAAACTTAATTTTTTCAAAACTACCTTCGTTCCCTCAAATATTGAAAATGTAAGCCTGATTACATTTTCCTCCCTCTCAAGCTTTGGGGTCACACGGGCATAATAATATCCCTTGCTCACGTACAGTCTCTTGATACGGTCAGCGGTTTCCGCAAGCAATTCGTCCGTTACCTCTCCGGTTTCAATAAAATGCACTTGTTTCCTGAGTTTCCTCGTACTGATTATTTTATTGTTTTCAAAGATCAGTTCGAGCCTCGGGCCCGGATAAACCGGTATGGTAAGCTCACCGCCGGTAAAACGGTACGGGCCTGCAAGCGGGTTGATATAACCCTCTTTTTTATAGTGGCGAATTATCCTCTTAATGCTTTTGTCTGCTTTATCCCTGTCAAGGGTATCTCCCTCAGTGAGTGTAATGAAATAGCGGAGATCGTCAGGCACATTTATCTTTTTAATAATCAGGGGAATGCCTTCTTCAATATTTATATATATATTAACCATTGCCGGTTTTTTTGCGTCTTCAACGCTGACCCTGATCCCTGTATGGGGGAAGCCTTTTCTTTCATAAAATTTAACAAGGGCATCCTGAGCGTCATCGAGAAACTCTTCCCTGAGATCTTCCCCTTCCCTGACAGGAAAAAATTTTTTAATCTTACGATCGGAAAAACTCCTGTTCCCCTCAATAATAATTTTATTGACAACCGGTATTTCCTTAACAATATATGTCAGCCTGATTCCATTCTCATACGGCCCGGCTTCAGCCTCTATGTCATAAAAAATGCCTTTTCTGAACGCCCTCCTGATCCCCTCCCTCAACACCTCTCTGTCCAGGGTATTGCCGACGCCAAAGCAAATCAGGCCGATTAATTCTTCTTCCTTAATGCGCGTGAGACCTTTAACCTCAATTGCCTTGATTTCTTTGCCAAAAAATCCCTCTCCATTCCCCGCATTATTAATGTGGGATGAAGGGGGATCATCGGTCATGGCGTGGGCATAAGCAGGAATCAGGAAATAAAAAACAAGGAACAGGGAAAAAACAGGCAACGCCTTTCCGGCAATAAATCCGGTTTTATCTCTCATTTCGCATTTCTCATTTATTTGTAATAGTTCAGAGGGTATCATTAAGATACCCTTGAAGAAGCCAGAAGCCGGAATTCAGAAGCCGGAATGGAATATGCCTCTAATAAGTTTGATTTTAATCTTTTCATTCTGACTCCTGGCTCCTGACTCCTGAATTCTTGTTAAACATTTTCCTATAGGTGAACTATTACATTTATTTGAATTCAAACCTGTATTTTAAATCAACGCCGACACTGCCTATCTCATTTCTCGAACCAACAAGAGATATGTCTTTGCTCAGTTTGTATTCAAGTTTAATAATACTCTCTTCCGTAGTGCCGATAGCAGTGGAATATACTACATATATCTTGTCCTCAAACAGTCTTTTCTCGATAATAACCCATGGAATAAATGCCCCCTCGGTAGTAGTATGCGGCTCGATCTCAAATCGTTCGAAACCGGTAATATCCTTAAACTGCTCCTCTACCGTATCCTGAAGGCCTCCTGTTAATATGGCCGTGGCCTCGGCAGCGGCTATACCGCTTTCAATGCCCCCCTCCTCTTTTTCAAGCTGTCCCACAGTAAGCAAAGCCAGTATATCCGGCTCCGGCAGTGGAGGATCCGAAAACAGGGATAATGTAAATTCATCCATCGTGCCGTCTAATGAAAGCCTTACGTAATAATCGCTTATATAAGTATCCGCAAGAATATGGAAGACCGGGGTGATTGTGTCCGGCTCTACAAAATCCACACTGCTTCCCTCAAGTATCTTAAATTCATTGCTCCTGAAATAAACAGTGCCTTCTTTTGCCTCGATCCTGCCCAGGAGCCCGTTTTGCGCGACTGTGCCCGTAACATTGAGGTTTATCCCGACCGCAGTCCTTGCAATATTATTGTCAATGATAATATCGTCAAGTCCTTCAATATGTATATTCAGAGTCGTATCTGCCAGAAATGGCGGATATTCAGTCCGCTCTTCCCTGATTCCCTTTAATCCAAGCAGCCAGCTCTTCCATTCCACCCTTTTCTCATATCCGGCTTTTTTAATTTCAATGTTCCCGGTTAAACTTGAACCCTTTGAAGAAGTTTCATAGAACAGCTCCCCGTCAAGAGCGGCGCTGAGCCCTTCCTGGGGTCTTATCCTGATTCCCATGATATCCGCAGACAGAAAAAATCTCTTCAAAGACAATAATTCGAAATATGCAGCCCCGGACATGACTACAGTGCCGCCTGCAAACCCGGCACTGATAGAATCAACAGTGATCCGGTCTTTCTTTAAAAGGAAAGTGCCGTTTATCGGTCCGATTTTATATGGGAATCCTGTTATTGATGCACTTGCATTGCCTATATCTATCCTTCCGACAATTTCCGGGGACTTCCATCGGCCCGTAACATCAACAGCGAAACTGCTCCGTCCTCTTAATGATGAGAGCTTATCACTGAATGCCCTTAAAGGAGCGATGTCCAGATTCCCGTTTATGGTCAGATTATACTCATCATTGATCTTCAGAGTGCCTGCTGCGGACATGTCGGCATTATTGCCGGTCAGGGAAAATGATTTTATCCTGAGTTCATTATCGACAAGCTCCAGATCAATATCTTCACTGTTTCTGAAATCATACCCGTACAAACTTACGGTTGCGGAATTGAATTTTGAAATCACTGAAATCTTATCCCCCACCCCCTCCATTCTTACCCCGCCTTCAAGAGAAACCCGGAAATCCTCAGGAACTTCTTTCAGGAAGCCTGAGAGGAGAAAATCATATCTGCCCCTGTTAAATCTTGAATTTATATTCCATGATATCCTGTCCGAAAAAAGAGCTCCTGCTTCAGCGGTGACTAAGCCGTTGATGAAGCTGCCTTCAGCCCTGAGCTTTTTATTATTAAATGCCCCCTTTATTTCACCCTTACCCATCTGTACGCCCCTGAAAGAGCTTTCATCAATATTTATTGAAAATTTAATATCCGGATTATCAATTGATCCTGAACCGTGCATATCCATGCCGAATATCAGATCAAGAGGATAATCACTGAAGAGCGGGAAATCAGATAATTGAATTTTGTTTGATGATGCCGAGATGTTAAAATTTTTATTAAAGAATAAAGTCCCCTTTGCCTCAAGACCGGATTCACCCTTATAAACCTTTAATGACTTTAATTCTATTTCTTCAGGGCGCAATCTGTATTTGAGAGCAACCCTGTCTATTTCCTGCCCATAAACACCACTGCCGCTGACGGACAGATCACCGCTGCTGACAAAATTACCGGGATCGCCTACAAACGAGACCTTGCCGCTGACACGCCCCGATACAGGAATATCTTTATAAAACGCTTTAAGAAACGGTCTGATATCTGCATTTGTTAATTCGGCCTCAGCAGTGTAGAAAGGGGCGTCAAAAGAAAAAAGTTTTGCCGCCTTTTTAAAGTCAATTGTACCTGAAACGCCGTATGATGCATTATCCTGCCTGATTACCAGGCGGTCAACGGAAAGAGAGCTGATCCTGTATGTCAGAGCGGCAAAGGCTTCCGTAAACCCGATACCATTAACACTGCCGGAATCTAATACAAGCTTCCCCTTTATCTCCGGGGCTTTTACAGCCCCTGTCGCTCTCCCCTCAAACCTCACAGGCGCAGCGAGTTTTGTATAATACGGCGCTGTCAAATCAGTAACATCCGGGCTTTCCAGCCTCAGGTCCAGGTCGAGTGTTTTATCATTCAAGTCTATGATGCCATAAAGAAAAAGGTCTGAAAGAGATGTGGAAATGACTGTATCTTCAAGCCTGAGAATATTATTTTTTAATTTAATCCCTGCATAGAAAGACTCAATCCTGGCCGGGAGATCTCCTTGCCTTTGAGATGTGCTGCGATAAGCTACATCCGCCGTAACCTCAATGCCGCGCCCCCTCCCATGACTCAGGTAAACGTTTCCTTCGATCTTTCCCTCAGGAAAGGGCGGTTCCCATTTTATAAACTTAAAAAGCCGTTGACTGTCAATGCCGCTAATATCGGCATCAAGCATGAAATCTCCCTCTGGAATTAATATGTCTGCATCCCCTTCAAGCTCTCCATTATAGGCATGAGCCTTAAAACCGTTCAGCGCAAATTTATTGTCCTTATACGTCACCTCTCCCTCTGCCTCATCGAGCGGCAGGGTGTCAAATACGGCATTTTCAAGTTTTCCCTTTCCTTTGCCGGTGATGTCCGGAAAAGTACCCTTGATCGTCCCGTTTAACGAGACCTTTCCCGTGATATTTTCGTTGACCTTTAGTATCTCCATTAATGTTTCAAGGTAAAATTGGCTGTCTGTCTTTAAATCAAGAGCAAATCCGGGCCACTTTGAGTCTTTTTCCGGAACCAGCCTGACCGAACCTTCAAAAGAGAGCAGACCGTCTTTCTCCTGTTTCAAGGCAAAAATCTTATTAATTGTCGATGCATATATCTTTGTTTTAGCAGAGAAACCTCCATCCCTGATTTTGCCTTCATCTGATATGAAGACTTCCCCCTTTGCCTTGAAAGTAGATTTTGAAGAGTGGATATTAATCTCCGGAACCTTAATTAATCGATTCTCAATCCTGACCCTGGCGTCCAGACCGCCGTGCAGCTCTGATTTGTTGGGGAAAATTAATGTTCCATCTTTAAGCAGCACATTAATTGTAGAAGCCGTATTTTTTGAAACCATGTCAAGAAACAGGCCTCTGACAGAAATGGCGCCCCTTTTTTCTGTATGGCTGTAATCCAATTCTCCGTCCGTTAATTTAATATTTTTCAGGCTGACCCTGAATTTCCCTTGTTCACCGACAGAAGATGATTTTTTGATATTATCTGTAATTCTCCTCAAATCCTCCTCTTTTAAAGTTAAACGGGGTTCCTTTAATGTCAATTTTCTTACCCTGATCTCCCTTGACAACAGACCGAGCAAGTCAATATAAACGCGTGTTTTTGTGATCCAGAGGAGCCTGTTCCCATCCCTGTCAAAAAGCTTGAATCCCTTGGCCTGTACATAAAAGGGTAGAAGATTGATAACTGCCTTATCAATAATGATTCGTTCCCTGGTGGCGTTTTCAAGCACAGGGATAAGAATTCTTTTTATGGAATTCGATAAATAGGGGCCTCTGAGAAGGAAAAATAAAACACCAAAGGATGCAATAATTATTCCTATGATCGACGCCAGCCTTCTTGTTTTGATTTTTATATTAAGCATGAGAACCTGGAGAAGTCATTAAAATCAAATTTAAAGATAAAAAGCGGCCTGATTACCGACAATATTTTAACTCAAAAAAAAACTAAATGTTATAATACCTAAACAAAAAGACAGGCGTCAATTTGACGTTCAGTTGAAAGCTGATTGCTGAGAGCTGAACGCGGACAGCTTTTTTCAGGGCGGTTAGCTCAGTTGGGAGAGCGCCACGTTCGCAACGTGGAGGCCGGGGGTTCGAATCCCCCACTGTCCATTCTATTTCTTTTATTTTCAGGATTGCTGCGGATTTTTGTAGAAATCCACATAAGCCGGGGGGGGAAATATAATTTCCAGTCCAACCTTCCTTTTTAAACCGTGAGGGGCGGTCTTAAACGACCATATTACTTTGCAATGAAGTTTAATCAGTTCTCCGGAAGGTGTCCGGAATTTTACCTCAAACTCCGTTCCCGTATTGAAACGGCTTGAAGTGCTTAAGAGATATCCTGAGGAAGTTTCCATGTTTATGCCGTGTTCGGAAATACTTTCAGTAATTACGGCATAAGTTGCATCTTCCATGACAATCTCCGCATCCATGCAGATCTTTTTTCTCTTTGAACGCCTTCTTTCCATTATTGAATATTATCATTATTATTATTTTTTTAAAAGAAATTTTATGTGACGGAACTCACATGAAAGGGACTATTCCATTTTTACAGGCATAGGCACTATAATCGAAGTAGTACTGCGAGTGAGAACAGCTGTAATAATCTGAAATCATTAAAAAGACCAGAGGATGTGTCATGAGAATAAAATGCTTATTTATATTTTATTTCCTGCTTGTTTCCGTTCCAACTACCGTATATGCCCGGGAATATTCACTGAATGATTTATACAGGCTCGCCCTTGAAAGAAGTGAAACAATTAAAATAGCAGAGGAAAACCTTTATATTTCGGAACGGGGAAAAGACAGGGCCATGGCGGTGTTATTTCCGACACTTTCTGCATTTGCAAATCATACGGAATACACTAAAGAAGAATTAAAAAACACTGCCGTACTACAGCCGGAACGGACAAATGAGTGGGGGTTGAGGCTGGATCAATCATTATCATTAAGCGGAAGGGAATTTACCGCTTTCAGGATTGCCGGGGAAGGAATCAAACAAAGCAGTTATGATCTCGAATCCATAAAGGAGAGGTATCTTTTAAATGTAGCCTCTTCGTATTATGAAACACTCAAGTCTGAAAAGGCGCTTGAAATAGCCGGTGCAAACGTCGAAAGACTGACATTACACAGAAATGCAGCCTGGGCCAGGCTTAAAGCAGGCAGCGCCACAAAAACCGATCTCTTAAGGGCGGAAGCGGAACTCGCGGGCGCAGAGTCGGAACTGATAATATCTGAAAACAGGGTGAGGCTTGCCCTGGCAGTACTTGCAAGAACAGTGGGCTTAAGAGGAGATTATGACATCAAAGAGCCCCGGCATGAAAAAGAGATTAAAACCCGCAGACAGGAACTGATAGATGCATTAAAGGGAGATTGCCTGTTGACGGAGTTAGACTGTATTAAAGAAAAGGCATTCTCTGAGAGGCCTGAAATCAAAAGGGCCGGCACTCAAAAACAAATTGCAGAGTATGAAGTCAAATACTCGAAGGGCGCATACTGGCCCAGCCTGTCTATAGAGGGTGGCTATGTCCGGCAGGAGAGTGAACCCTCCAACTCTTTTCGTCCGGATGAAAGCATTTACGGCGCAGTGAAAATTAAATTCCCTTTTTTCGAGGGTGGATTAAGGACTGCTGAAGTCAGGGAAGCCAGGGCGAGACTTCGGCAGGCGGAACACAATCTTGCAGATATCAAACATTCAGTCGGGGTAGAGGTTGAGGATTCCTATCTCAATCTCCTGACAGTATCAGCGGTTATTGACCGGCTGCAGGCAGAAGTGAAATATGCACGGGATAATTTTAATGCAGTTACAAAACAGTTTCAGTACGGACTCTCAAACAGTATTGACGTAATGGATGCAAATACACTTCTTACTACTGCTGAAAGAAAACTTGCCGGCGCTGAATATGATTACCAGCTGGCAATTTTAAAATTAAAGCGGGCAACGGGAACGCTGCTGAAATCAGTTGCCGGCTATTAGCCGTCAGTGGTCAACTATCAGCTTGTATAACAAACAATATAACAGACAAGAATGCTCATCTTTCTCTTTACTATAACAATATTCAGTGCGGCTAATGTTTATTTTTATTACAAATTGTCCTCGCTCATTAACTCCGGGACTTCCGTTGATATCCTGACGGGGATTGTCATCCTCTTTATGGCCTTGTCACCTTTTTTAATCCCTGTTTACAGCCATCGGGGATCTGAAAAATCCGTAAAAATCTTTTCATATGCCGGCTACATGTGGCTGGCTTTTCTTATATCTTTCTTTCCCATCGGCATTATTCTTGATCTCTATAATCTTGTTGTCCGATACGGCGGCTCTGTCAGCGGCCATGAGTTCGGTTCAGTGATACTTTCCTCTGACAGGGGGTTTTTTATCCCTCTGTTTTTGTCATTTGCAATAAATCTCTATGGTTATTTTGAGGCAAAGAATTTACGCATTGAACGGCTTGTCATTAAAACAGCCAAATTGCCGGAAGGTGTGGACAAAGTAAGGATAGCGCAGATTTCCGATCTGCATCTGAGTATTATTGTAAGAGACAGGATATTAGATAAGGTTATTGAAAAAATCAGGCATGAAGCCCCTGACATAATCGTTTCAACCGGCGATCTTGTTGACGGAATTATCAGGCATATAGGCCATCTTGCAGAAAGACTGAAAAACATGGAGGCGCGGCTTGGCAAGTATGCGATTATGGGCAATCACGAAGTATACGGTGGGATAAAGCATACAACCACGTTTATTGAAGACTCGGGCTTTACATTATTAAGGGGAAACGGCGTGACAGTCGAAAATATCATTAATATTGCAGGCATGGATTTTAACGGCATGGAAACGCGGAAATATAACAGGGAGTCCCCACAGAAACCGGAATGGGAGATTCTTTCCGGTCTGCCCGCCGGCCTGTTCACGCTTCTGCTGAAACACCGCACTGATGTAGAAAAAAGGAGTCTCGGGCTGTTTGACCTGCAGCTTTCCGGGCACACACATAAGGGGCAGATATTCCCCGTGAATCTGGCCACCATGTTTATGTTTCCGTATCATAACGGGTTCACCGGACTTGCAAAAGGTTCTGCAATTTATGCAAGCCGCGGGACCGGCACAGCAGGCCCGCCTGTCCGCTTTCTCGCAGCGCCTGAAATTACGATTATTGATATTGTTTCTACACAATCTTCAGAGCACTAAATCAACTGTTTTATGGTTTGATGATATAATTTGTAAAAATATTGTTCAGAGGAGACTGTTATGGAAATAAAAATAAACAAAGGCATTCTGTCACTGGCTGAAGGAGACATAACAAAACAGGATACAGACGCAATAGTAAACGCCGCCAATAAAAGCCTTCGCGGCGGAGGCGGAGTTGACGGAGCTATCCACAGGGCCGGGGGCCCGAAGATCCTTGAGGAATGTATTCGGGCAGGAGGCTGTGAAACAGGCGAGGCGGTCATAACTACAGGGGGAAATCTGAAGGCAAAATATGTAATACACACGGTAGGGCCGGTTTACAGGGACGGACTTCATAATGAATCAAAACTGCTCGAAAATGCATATAAGAACTGCCTGAAACTTGCGTCATCAAAAGGCGTAAAGAGTATTGCATTTCCGTCTATAAGCACAGGGGCATACAGATATCCTCTGGAAGAGGCCGCGGAAATTGCATTAAATACGGCAATAACTTATTTGAAAGGGCAGACTGATATTGAGCTGATCCGCTTTGTGCTTTTCGGACAAAAGGCACTTGAGGTTTATGAGAAGGTTTTAAAACGGTTGATTTAAATAAAGTATAACTCCCCCGGCCCCCTCTTATCCCAAAGAGGGGGAGATAATCTGCTCTGCTTTTAATTGAGTAAGAATACGCTTGCCAATAAATTTGTCGCAGACCTTACAGGCTTTGTTACCTTGAGTTGAGTATGGGAAAAGAGGTAAAATGATTCAGTTCTAAGCGTAACCCCAATGCCTTAACTTATAATTTTTGGTTCTTTCTCATTTCAAGTGGGTAAAATATATCTTTTTAATATCCTTCTGCCTTATTTCCCCTCTAAAAAGAGGGGATTAAGGGGTGTGTTTATTCTTAATCTTATTTATACAATTTTTAATATCTTCCAACACCCCTTCAATATTATTCAGTACGTCATCATCGCTGTATCTTAAAACTCTTATTCCTATTTCATTTAATCTCTGTTCTTTCTTTTTGTCTCTTTCAAATACTTCCTTAAAGCCATGTGTATATCCATCCAATTCAATTGCTAACATCAAT